>DASTIC010000205.1:0-31553 GCA_035717845.1 Solirubrobacteraceae bacterium | reverse complement strand
ACTACGAACGATGGCGGCGTCTGCTCGGGAACAAGCTGCCCGAGCATCCGCGCGGCGCTCAACGCCGCGGCTCAGTTCGGGGGCCCGGACACGATCGTCGTCCCGGCCGGCACGCACCAGCTCGTTGATCAGGGCAATGGTGGCGAACTCGTCGTGAACAGCCCAGTGACCATCGTCGGCGCCGGGGCCCGCGCCACGAGCGTGGTCGGGAGCGGAACGGGCCGCGTGTTCACCGTCACCGGCTCCCCCGTCACGATCCGAGGCCTCACGATGGCCGGAGGTGACGAGCTCTGCTGCGACTCTGGGGGCAACCTGCTCAACACCGCGGGCTCGATCACGCTCGACCACGTGCGCGTCACCGGTGGCAGGGCGGGCGAGGGCGGCGGCATCGCCAACGTGGACGGCACGATGACGATCCAGTCCAGCCTGATCGACGGCAACGATCTCACGGGCCACGACAGCAGAGGCGACGGCGGTGGCATCCTCAACCTCGGTCTGACGGGGCCGGCGACGCTCACCGTCCGCGACTCGACCGTGGCCAGGAACATCTCGACGGACGACGGCGCCGGGATCTCGTCCGACTCGAGCAGCTTCTCGACGACGACGACCCTCGAACGCGTGACCGTCGCGCAAAATCGCTCGTCGTCGGGCGTCGGCGGGATTCGCTTTCTCGGCACCGGCACCTTCACCGTTCGCGGCTCGATCATCGACGACAACCTGCTCGCGCCCGCCAGCGCGGCACCCGTCGAGCTCAACTGCACGACTTCGCCGGCGATCTCGAGCGGCGGCGGCAACGTCGCCGGCACCGGCGAGTGCCCATTCGCCGCCGGCGGCGATGTCGTTGGTGCCGACCCTCTGCTGAGTCCAGCACTGGTCAATGCAGGCGGGCAGACCGACGTGCTCACCATCGCCGCGGGCAGCCCGGCGATCAACCGGGCGGGATCGTGCTCCGGCGCCGACCAGCGGGATCTGCTTCGGCCTCAGGGTGGGCTGTGTGATTCCGGGGCGTTCGAGGTGGACCAGCCGCCGGATACGCTGCTCGTGGCGACCCCGCCGACGTTCACGTTCTCGTCCTCGGAGCCTGGCGTCCGGTTCGAATGTCGTCTCGACCGGCCGACGCGGACCGGGACGCCGTTCGCCTGCTCCTCGCCGGCGAGCTTCCCCGACCTGCCTCCCGGCAGCTACACGTTCGTGGTCCGCGCTATCGACGGCACGGGGAATGCCGACCCGACGGCGGCCGCGGCTGCGTTCGCCGTCCAGGCCCCGCAGCCGAACGCGGGGCGCACCGTGGTGGTGAACCGGGTCCGCGGGAAGGTGCTGGTCAAGGTCCCCGGTGGGAAGTTCGTGGACCTCAGCCGGATAACGGAGATCCCGGACGGGTCGATCATCGACACGCGCAAGGGCGTCGTCGTGCTCGTGTTCCGGCCTCGGCGCGGCGCCAAGACACAGCGGGCGAAGTTCTATGACGGGCTCTTCAAGGCCGACCAGCGCGGGCGGACCATGGAGCTCGTGCTGGTCGAGAAGCTCGCGAAGTGCCCGAAGGGGGAGGCGAGCGCCGCGGCTCGGAGGAAGAAGCGGCGCCTGTGGGGCGACGGGCGGGGTCGGTTCCGGACGAGGGGCCAGTACAGCTCCGCCACCGTGCGCGGCACCAAGTGGCTGACCCAGGACTCCTGCGCGGGAACGCGCACCCGCGTCCGCAGGGGCAAGGTCGACGTCCGCGACTTCGTCCTCAAGAAGACGATCCGGCTGAAGAAGGGCCAGGGGTACCTGGCCCGTCCCAACCCCTAGAGCCGCCGCCGCACCGATTCGACCTTGTCGTCCAGCGTCGCCTCGCGGTCCCGCCGGTCGTCGAGCTTGAGCACGGTGTAGACGCGCGGGGCGCCCTCCTCGAACGGCACGGCGTGGAGCTCGCCGACGACCGCGAGGATGTCCTCCACACTCCCCTCGAGCGAGGTGCCCATCGCGTGCAACGCGAACCGGACGCGATCCTGGGCGGCCAGCCGGCGCTGGATCTCGGCGATGTAGCCGGAAGCGCTGACGTCCTCCCGGCCCAGGGCGATGACGGTGAGATCGGCGGTGGCCATGGCGGGCGAGAGTACCCGCGCGCCGGCAACGGGTAGGTCCGGCGGCGGGCGTGGCCGGCATCGCGGGTGCCGCCCTCGCGCTCTACGCGCTTCCGCGGCAGCGCCTCGGCCCGCTCCACCCGGCGGTCTGGGGTGCGCTGTTCGCGGGCTTCGTGGCGTTCGCCGCGCTCGGATAGGCCTCACCCCGCTGTCAGCCGGCTGCAAGCGCCCGGAAACCGCGTGCGCGGATGGTGCTCGGCACACCCTCCACCTCCCCAAGGAGCCGCCATGCCCCGCCGTACCTACCTGAGGAAGCGAGCACTCATCGCCGCCCTCGCCACGAGCGCTCTCGTCGCCGGCCCGGCGCTCGCCGACCCGGTCGACCCGTCGGTGTTCAAGTCCGACAGCCCCTCGACGAGGACCTGGTCGCCCGGCGACAACCTGCCGGCGTATCCCACGCCCGAGGCCTCGAAGCCGTACACGATCGACGACGGGCGCTCGCCCGACACGAAGGACGCCGCCAAGGGCGCGGCGATCCAGCCCGGCCAGCCGACGTGGCCGGTCAACCCGCAGGTGCTGACCCCGCCCCGCGAGCGGTCCGCGCCGAGCGACAGCTCCGACGACGACGGCATCTGGCTGATCGTCGGCATCGGCCTCGCCGGCCTCGCCCTCGCGGGCGGCGCCGGAGCCGCGCGGTACACCCGCGTGCGCGCCCGCCGAGTGGCTGTCTGAACCACACACACCCTCGGGGCGCCGGCACGGACGCCGGCGCCCTGCAGGGCGCTAGCATCCGCCGTGGTGAGCCGGGAAGCCTGGTCGGCGTGTGCCGACCCGTGCTCGCTTCCCGTGACCCTCGCCATCATCCTCTTCGCCGCCGCCCTGGCGCTCATCGCCAGCGAGCGGGTCGATCGCACGAAGGTCGCGCTGGCCGGCGCCGTGCTGGTGATCGTCACGCAGACGATCGAGCAGGACGCGGCGTTCGACGCGATCGACTGGAACACGATCGGGCTCCTCGCCGGGATGATGCTGATGGTCAAGCTGACCGAGCCGACCGGCGTCTACAACTGGCTCGCGATCAAGGCCGGCCAGCTCTCGGGCGGGCGGCCGCTCCCGGTCGTGCTGGCACTCGGCGGGACCACGGCGCTGCTGTCGGCGTTCCTGGACAACCTCACCACGATGCTGCTGGTGGTGCCGATCACGTTCCTGCTCGCGGACGCGCTCGACATCGACGCCATCCCGCTGGTGATCATCGAGATCGTCGTCTCGAACATCGGCGGCACGGCGACGCTGATCGGCGACCCGCCGAACATCCTCATCGCCGGCGCCACGGGGCTCTCGTTCATCTCCTTCATCACCAACCTGGCGCCTATCGCGGTGATCACCTTCGGGGTGGTGACGACGGGGCTGTATCTCTTCTACCGCGACCGGCTGCGCGCCGCGCCGGACGCGCGTGCGCGGGTGATGGAGCTCGACGCCTCGCGCTCGATCGAGGACCCGGACGAGCTGCGCCGGACGGTGCCCGTGCTGATCGGGACGATCCTCGTGTTCTTCGTGCACCAGGCGCTGCACGTGGAGCCGGCCACGGTGGCGATGGGGGGCGCCACGGTGATGCTGTTCACGAGCCGCCAGCCGCTCGAGCGCACCCTGTCAGGGATCGAGTGGCCGACGCTGTTCTTCTTCGTCGGCCTCTTCGTGATGGTCGGCGCGCTCGAGGAGACGGGGGCGATCGACGAGGTGGCCGAAGGCATCGCCGACCTCACGGCGGGCGACCGCACCGCCGAGCTGCTGGGGATCGCGTGGGCCTCCGCGCTCGGCTCCGCGCTCGTGGACAACATCCCGTTCACGGCGGCCATGATCCCGGTCGTCGAGTCGCTCGAAGGCGACGACTCCTACTGGTGGGCGCTGTCGCTCGGCGCCTGCTTCGGCGGCAACGCGACGCTCGTGGCGGCGGCCGCCAACGTCGCCGCCGCGGGGATGGCGGCGCGGGCCGGCCAGCCGATCGGCTTCATGGCGTTCCTGCGCGTCGGCGTGCCCGTCACACTCGTATCGATGATCCTCGCCACCGGGTACATCGCGCTCAGGTACGTGTGAGCCCTCGCACCTTCACCGATCCGCTGCTCCGCGAGACGCGCGTCGTGCGTGCCGACGAGACGGTGGCCGACGCCGTCCGGGCGGTGCTCGACAGCGGGCTCCCGGCGCTGCCGGTCGTGGACGGCGACAAGCTGCTGGGGATCTTCGGCGAGCGCGAGTTCCTCGGCGCGGTGTTCCCCGGCTACCTCAAGGAGCTCAAGTACGCCGGCTTCGTCAAGCGGACCCTCGAGGACGCGCTCGAGAAGCGCTCGAGCTGTCGCGGCGACCCCGTGCGCGAGTACGTGAACACCGAGCACGTCGACGTGGGGCCGGACTACTCCGACGCCGAGGTGGCGGAGATCTTCCTCCACCACCGCGTGCTGATCCTGCCGGTCACCGAGAACGGCCGCGTGGTCGGCGTCATCACGCGCTCGGACTTCTTCCGCTCGGTCGCGGAGCGCTTCCTCCGCCGATGAGCCGCGTCCGCACCCTCGTGATCGTCCTGGCGGGCGGAGCGGGCGGGCGGCTCGAGCTGCTCACGCGCGAGCGCGCCAAGCCCGCCGTGCCGTTCGCCGGCAGCCACCGGCTGATCGACTTCCCGCTCAGCAACTGCCACAACTCCGGCCTCTCCGACGTCTGGATCGTTCAGCAGTTCAACCCGATCTCGCTCAGCGACCACCTCTCCAATGGGCGGCCGTGGGACCTCGACCGCACGGTCGGCGGCCTTCTGGTGCTCCAACCCCGGCAGGGGGACGACGGGCGCAGCGGCTTCCCGCGCGGCACGGCGGACGCCCTGTGGCGCAACGCGCCGCTGATCCGCGAGTTCGCGCCCGAGGCGCTCGTGGTCGTGAGCGCCGACGCCGTGTACGCCCTGGACTACGCCGAGCTGGTCGGAGACCACATGGAGAGCGGCGCGACGGTGACGATGGTGACCACGGAGGTCGATCCGGACGACGCCGGGCGCTACGGCGTCGTGCAGGCGGACGGCGGGCGGGTCACGGACTACGCGTACAAGCCGGACGAGCCGGCGGGCAACCTGGTGGCCAACGAGGTCTTCGTCTTCCAGCCCGGCCCGCTGCTGGACACGCTCGAGGACCTGGACGAGCCGGAGGACCTCGGGCACGAGGCGCTCCCACGGCTGATCGAGGACGGCGGCGCGCGTGAGGCGCGGTTCGACGGCTACTGGCGCGATGTGGGGACCGTCTACGCCTACTGGGAGTGCCACATGGACCTGCTCGCCGACGAGCCGCCGATCGACCTCGATGCGCCCGGCTGGCCGGTGCTGACCCACGCGACCGGGCGGCGGGCCGCCGCGCGCGTGCGGCCGGGCGCGCGCATCGAAGGCTCGCTCCTCGGGCCCGCGTCGGTCGTCGCCGGCTCCGTCGAGCGCTCGGTGATCGGCCGCGGCGCGGTGGTGGAAGAGGGGGCCACGGTGCGCGAGGCGGTGATCCTGCCCGGCGCCGTCGTGCGCTCCGGGGCGTCCGTCGTGCGCGCGGTGGTCGACGACGAGGTCGAGGTCGCGGCCGACGTGGGGGAGGAGGGCGGCGAGATCGCCCTCGTGGGGATGGAAGAGCGGGTCACCGAGCCGGTCCCGGCCGGCGGTCGCTTCCCCGAGGTCGAGGAGGGCGAGTAACGTGGCGCCATGCCCATCTCGCGAGGCTTCC
This sequence comes from Solirubrobacteraceae bacterium, assembly GCA_035717845.1. GTDB lineage: Bacteria > Actinomycetota > Thermoleophilia > Solirubrobacterales > Solirubrobacteraceae > DASSUW01. The sequence continues at coordinate 25,756 of DASTIC010000205.1, read as the reverse complement.
GGCGCCGCCACGCCGAACCGCCCGCCGGCACCGCACTGCCGCCGGGCCAGTACCTGACCCGCGACTTCCCGGTCCTCTCCGCGGGCCCCACGCCAGACGTGCCGCTCGATCGCTGGCAGCTGTCACTGACCGGGGCCGTCGACCCCGAGCGGCACTGGGACTGGGAGGCGTTCCGCGCGCTCCCCAGCGAGACGTTCACGGTCGACATCCACTGCGTGACCTCCTGGTCGAAGCTCGGGACGACGTGGGAGGGCGTCTCCGTCGACACGCTGCTCGACGGCGCCGAGCCGCTCGGCGGCTACCTGGTGGCCGACTGCTACGGCGACTACACGACCAACCTGTCGCTCGAGGACGTCACCGACGGCAAGGCCTGGGTGGCGTTCGCCTACGACGGCGAGCCGCTCGAGCCCGAGCACGGCGGCCCCGCGCGGCTGCTGGTGCCGCACCTGTACCTGTGGAAGAGCGCGAAGTGGTTGCGGAGCATCGTGATCACGGAGGAGAACGAGCCGGGCTTCTGGGAGACGCTCGGCTACCACGACCACGGCGATCCCTGGCTCGAGCAGCGCTACGGGTGATCCCCTGGCGAGAAGCCGAGGTGCGCGAAGTCGTGCGCGAGACGCCCTCCGCGGCCACGCTGGTGCTCGGCGTGGAGGGCTGGCCAGGCCACCGCGCGGGCCAGCACATGGACTTGCGGCTGACGGCCGAGGACGGCTACCAGGCGCAGCGCAGCTACTCGATCTCGTCGGCGCCGGAGGACGGGGGGCCGGCGATCACGGTCGAGCGGCTCGAGGACGGCGAGGTCTCGCCGTACCTGGTCGACGACGCCCAGGCCGGCGACTTCGTCGAGGTCCGGGGCCCGGTGGGCGGCTGGTTCGTCTGGGACGCCTCGCAGGGCGGGCCGCTGTTCCTCGTCGCCGGCGGCTCCGGCCTGGCGCCGCTGATGGCGATGCTCCGCCACCGGGCTCACGCCGGCAGCGATGTCGAGACCACGCTGCTGGTCTCGGCCCGGCGCCCGGAGGACCTGCTCTACGCGAGCGAGCTCAACGCGCTGGACGGCGTGCGCGTGGAGCGCACGTTCACGCGCGCGGCGCCGGAGGGGTGGACGGGGTACGCGCGGCGGGTCGACCGCGACATGCTCGCGGAGGTCGCGCCCGCGCCGGGGGCGCGGGTGTACGTGTGTGGGCCGACGGGGTTCGTCGAGGGCGTCGCGGAGAACCTCGTGGCGCTCGGGCACGACCCGTCGCGGATCCGGACGGAGCGCTTCGGCGCCACTGGAGGATGATCGGCATGGCCACGATCGAGGAGATGCGGCTCGACGGCAACGCCGTCGCCGGCCTGCTGGGCGACGTGTTCGCGGGCGAGATCACCGCTGCGCTCGTGAGCTGCGCGCACTGCGGCGCGACCGGCGCGGTCGCGACCGCGCACGTCTACATGCACGGCCCGGGCGTCGTCATGCGCTGCCCGGACTGCACGGGCGTGGTCATGCGGTTCGCCCAGGTCCGCGGGCGGCTGCTCGCGGATCTTCACGGCGTCGGGCGGATGGAGCTCAGCGCGCCCTGACGAGCGCCGCCGCGGCGCGCAGACGCTCCGCCACGGGGGCGCCACCCTGGACCCGCGCCTCCACGACGTCGGCGGCGATCTCCAGGTTGCCGGCCAGGTGGTCGAGCGGGAAGGCGCGGGCGGCGAGCACGTCGGCGAGCCAGGTCACCCGCTCGTCGAGCGCGATGAACCCCTCGACGTCGCCGATCGCCCAGTTGACGAGATGCTGCGTGTCGTGCATCTCCCAGGCGCGCGCGACATCCGCCCCGTAGCGGGCGAGATCCTCGGGGTGGCGCGCGAAGTAGCGATCGGCGACCTCGGCGGCGAGCGGCGCCAGCTCCACGCGCCGGCCGGCCAGCCGGGCCTCGGTGGGCGGCGGCCAGCCACTCGGCGGCGCCGTCACTCGGCGACGACCTCGTAGGTGTGCAGGTGCTCGAGGCGCTCGAGCTTGATCGCCGCCTGGAGGTCGGGATCGATCCGGTCGTGCGAGATCCGGTGCTGCGGTGAGCGCATGTAGGCGGTGAACGCCGCCCGGTCGCGCCAGCGGGAGACCATGATCAGCTCGCCGCGATCGCGGTCGGACCGCCAGACCTGGAGGTCGACGAAGCCGTCGGCCTCGTCGACCAGCCGGACGCGGGCGCGGAACGCGCTGACCAGCTCCTCGGAGCGCTCCTCCGGGACCCGGAGACGGGACATCGAGACGTACACGCACGACAAGCTAGTGCGAACGCGCCACGTGCATCGAGTACGTGGTGAGCAGGTCGACCCAGCCGCCCGGGCTGGAGACCGAGTCGCGCACCTCGAGGCCCCGCTCGCCGAGCACCTCGAAGCCGCGGTGTTCGAGCGTGACGACGGTGCGCTCGCCGTCGGGCTCGAACGTGACCTCGACCTCGGTCGCGCGCGCCGGGTCGGGATCGAAGTCGAAGTCGGGGCTCAGGTGCCAGGCGAGCACGAGGCGGTGGGGCGGCTCGTACGCGGTGACGAAGCCCCACTCGCACTCGGTGCCGTCGGCGGCCCGCTCGTACCAGCGCCCGCCGGCCCGCGGCTCGATCACGACGTCGACCGCGTCCTGCGCGCCGATGTGGTGGCTCTCCATCGGCCACCAGCTGCCGAAGCGGTTGGCGAAGACGTCGAACGCGCGCTCGGGCGTGGCCTCTACGGTCACGGTGGTCTGTGCGGAGAGCGTGGTCTGCTCGGTCATCGTTCCTCCTCGACTGCGGTCTTGAACGCCGTGAGCGCCTGCTTCCAGAGGCTGTCGATCGAGTCGCGGACGGCCTCGAGGCCCTTCGGGTCGAGCCGGTAGAGGCGGCGGGTGCCGTCGCGCTCGTCGTGCACGAGGCCGGCCTCCTTGAGCACCTTCAGATGCTGGGAGACGGCGGGGCGGCTCACCGGGAGGTGCTCGGCGAGCTCCCCGACGGGCTGGGGCCCGGTCGCCAGGCGACGGACGATCGCCTGGCGCGTGGGGTCGCCGAGGGCGGCGAGGCCGTTCGCTCCGTAAGCAGACACTAACGGTTAGTCTACGCTTACGGATGCAGGCGTGTCAAGGCGCGGCGCTCACGCCAGCCCTGGCGTTGCGGGATCAGAGACCGGGCGGGTGGCGGACGACGTAGCCCGCCGAGGAGCGCTGCTCGGACTGCCAGCGGGAGCCGGACTCGTTGCGGCCGGTCGTGTCGAACCGGCGGCCGTTGACGACCATGTACACGTGGCCCGGCGAGGCGTAGATCGTCACGTGGCGACCCCGGCCCGGGGCGCCCCAGCTCATGAAGCCGCCGCTTGTCAGGGCCGAGGACAGCAGTCCGGCGCCGTGGAGAGCGTACGAGACCGAGCCCGAGCAGTCGTAGCCGGTGTCGTTCCAGCGGCCATGCCCGCCGCCGTACTTGTAGGGCTTGTGCGCGATCCGGTTGGCGGCACGGATGATGCGGCGGACGGCCCCGCCGCCGCCGCGCCGAGGTCCGCTCCCGCCCCGGCGCTTGAGCACGATCGTCCGGCCGGCGTGCCCGAGCGCGCGCCAGGTGGCGGGACCGACGATCCCGTCGGCGACGAGCCCGCGCCGGCGCTGGAAGCGCTTCACGGCGGCCTGCGTGCCTGGCCCGAAGATGCCGTCGGCGGTGATCCCGAGCGACCGCTGGAGGCTCACCACTGCGGCCTTCCGGCTCGAGACCCGGCCGCCCGAGCTCGACCCCGACGACCGCCGCGCGTTCGCGCGCTTCAGCGCCGCCCAGGTCACGGGCCCGACGATGCCGTCAGCGGCCAGCCCACGCCGCCGCTGGAACCGCTTCACCGCCCGCTTCGTGGCCGGCCCGAAGATGCGGTCCGGCGTCAGGCCGAGCCAGCGCTGCACCATCGCCACGCGAGGCCCTTCCGAGCCGCGCTTGAGCGGCTTCGCGGCGTCGGCCACCGTCGCCGGCACGAGCAGCACGAGCGCCGCCAGCGCAGCGGCGAGCGCCGCGCGGCCACGGCCGAGCCGGCGATCGATTCCGTCTGATCCGTCCATCCTCATGGGTGCAAGCGCCTACGAGGTGAGCTGACGGGCTCGCGATCATTCGCTACGCCGCGTCACCCGCGGCGATTCGCCCCCGCGACCATCCAGGCCGCATTCGGTTCCCCCGTTCGCCGGTCCCGGAGGACCAGCGATTTGGCGGCCGTCGTTGTATCAGCCACCACTCCTCCTCCTGCACGATCCCTTGCAGTCGACCGAATTGACGTCTGCGCTGCATGCGAACTTGTGTTCGTGCACGACAAGTTGAAGCGCGACACGGCGCTGCAGCTCGTGGACGCGGGAGTCAACGACTGTGCGATCGCGCGCCGGCTCGACATCCCGCGCGCCACGATCAGAGACTGGCGCCGTCCTCGCTACGTCCCCGAGATCGAGCGCAAAGCCGTGCCCGCGCTGCTGGCGTCGTTCGTCACCCGTTTGCCTCGATGCGTCCGACTACGCCGAGCTCATCGGCCTCTATCTCGGAGACGGCCACGTCAGCGTCCTTCCCCGCACCCAACGCCTCCGCCTGTTCCTCGACGCTCGCTACACACGGATCGTCGACGAGGCTGTCCATTCACCACGCCCACCTCACGTGCCCGTTCCCACAGCACGGGCCCGGCAAGAAGTTCGACCGGCCAATCGTGCTCGAGCACTGGCAGGAGGATCTCGTCCTGGCGGAGCCCTGGGCCTTCCTCAGAGGCTGCATCCGCTCCGACGGCTGCGCCTTCGTGAACCGGACCGGCAAGTACGAGTACCTCTCGTACTGGTTCGACAACCGATCGCCAGAAATCCTCGAGCTCTTCGCCGCGGTTTGCCGCGCCGTCGGTCTCGAACCGAGGCCTTCGCGCACGAGCGTGCGCGTCTACCGGCCGGCGAGCGTAGCCCGCATGCTGGAGCACGTCGGACTCAAGGAATGAGGCGCTCCAGCCCGCTAGAGTGGGCGCTCCACGCGGCTGTGGTGGAATGGTAGACACGCGGTCTTCAGGTGGCCGTGGGCGAACGCCCGTGGAGGTTCGAGTCCTCTCAGCCGCATGCCCCGAAGGGGCCCTCCGGCGCCGCTAAACTGGCGGGCGCACGTCACCCTCGCCGCTATCGTCTAGGGGACTAGGACGCCGCCCTCTCACGGCGGAAACCGGGGTTCGAATCCCCGTAGCGGTACTGCCGGCGCCAGACCTTGAAGTCCTGGCGCGCGGCATCGGCGAGACCGTCCGCGGCCTGTTCGAGCCAGCGGCGCTTGCGGCGCTTGAGGTCGGCCAGAACCTCGGGGACGTCCGCGCTCGCGAGATGCACGTTCGCGGTCTCGGCGCCCATCCACGCCAGCATGCGGCGCGCTCCGGCGCGCGTGCCGACCTCGCCGAGATCGAGCTTGACGCAGTCGGGGGCGATCCGGCGCGCGACCCAGCCGCCGCGAACCGCGCGGAGCGGATCGGCGGACCGGACCAGACCCGCACGGCCCTCGGCCCCGTCGCTCAGGGCGCGCCCGAGCCAGTGTCCCGCCGGAGGGGACAGCTGCTTGAGCTCGCGCGCGGCGGGCGCGCCGTTGCAGTCGCCCGTGAGCACAAGGCGCCGGTGCCCTCGGCTGCCGACGCCGGACGCCTTGGTGTGCAGCTCGTACCGCCAGCCCGCTGCGGGCAGCACCGCGCGCAGCGCCTCGCGTGCCGATCGCGGGACCGATGCCGCGGGCGGGAGCCCCAGCGTCTCCTTCCACCATTCCGCCTGGTCCGGGAGCTCGTCATCGACGAGTCGCGCGAGCCGGCGGTGACGGCCGGCCAACACGATCGGCCGGCCGCCTGAGGTCATCCGCTTGCGGTAGCCGGCCAGGATCGCGTCGGCCGCCGCATCGGGCTCGAGCCTGACCTTCGCCTCCCGAATGGCGAGCAACGCGCTCGCCGCCAGCCGCGCGAGGTCGTAGGTGTACGGGAGCTCCTCGCTCTCGTCGAAGTCGTTGACTCCCCAGACGAGCCGGCCCTCGGCGTCTCGCCAGGTGCCGAAGTTCTCGACGTGCAGGTCGCCGACGCCGGCGACGACGGGAGCGTCGAGTCCCGGCGCCCAGTCGGCGACCCGCTCGAGCCAGCGGTAGTACGTGCCGCGGAAGCACACGAAGGCGCTCTCGGCCATCAGCTCGTGCTTCGTGTCGAGGTCCTCGCGGACGACGTCGATCTGCCGACCGAGCCAGCGCTCGTAGCTGGATGTGGAGTCGACGATCGACATCAGCCCGCCCGGCTGTAGGACGCGGTTCTCGGCGGGGTGACAGAGGCTCGCAGCTTCTTGGCGGCGTGGACGGTCGCCGCGGCGATGCTCGAGTGCTCGCGCCCCGTGGGTGCGCAGAAGACCTGCTCGACCGTGAGTGTCGCCCTGGCCACCTCGCCTACGACCGCGCGGTCCCAGAGCAGGTCGGCCCACTCGTGGAGGCGCGTGCGCACTGTCAGGACGAGCGACGCCCGCGTGATGCCGAGCGCGCCGACCAGGGCGACGCCGGCGGACGCGAACCCCGACTGCACGAGGCTGTTCTGATACCACGAAATCAGGTTCGGCAGGGCGAACACGAGCAGGGTCAGCAACGCCACCAGCGGCGGGATCCACACGCGGTAGCGCCTCCAGGCCAGGGCTCGCAGCGTGTCGCGCACGCGGGCGCGCTCCTCGTCGCCCAGATACGCCTCCGGCAGCTTGTCGCCGGCCGTCAGCTGGCGCCAGATCACCGTCTGGCGTCGCAGGCCGGTGCGCACGTCATCGAGCGCGGGGAGGTCGTTGGCCTCGAGGCGCTTCGGGACCTCGTTGCGCCAGACGTCGAGCTGCTCGCGCACGACCATGACGGCCGTCGCGTCGAGCCGCGACTGGAGGTCGTCGAGCAGCTTCTTCAGCCGCTCGATGCGCCCCTCCGCGAACACGTCGTTCCACGCCCGCTTCCGGTCGTCGTCGTCGGCGTCGGGGTCGCGGTAGGCCCGGCACACCAGCCCGTACGTGTCGGAGAGCCCGTTGCCGAGCTCGTACGCCTTGCCGAGCGCCTCGCTGAGCGACCACAGGTCCTTGTTGATCTCCACGTGGCAGGCCCGCAGCTGGTCGCGGAACGCTTCCTGGAGATCGTCGGACTTCGTGCTCTCTCGCGCGACGTCCACGAGGGCGGTGAGCGAGGCGGACTTCGACGTCACGCCGGCGCGCTTGGCGTCGCCGGCCGCCGCTCGGAGCTGAAGCTCGAGCTGGTCGGCCGGGGCAAGGCTGCCGTGGGCCGGCAGGAGCGTGTCCGGCGAGCAGTCGTTCGGATCGTCGACGAGCGAGTACAGCTCCGCCACGCGCCACCCGAGCGCGACCGCGGCGGCGAGGTTGGCGTTCTCCATCTGGCTCATGAGTACGAGGAGGAGCGGCGGTCCCCGGAAATACATCCCGGAGTCAACTCATGTCTCGTGCCATGTCCAGCGTCCCGGCGCGACGCAGCTCGCGCCTCAGGCGCGCGAGCGCCCGTCCGCGCGTCGGGCCGATCGAGCCGATCGGCATCGCCAGCGCCGCGCTGATCTCCTCGTAGCTGGGCGCGGGCTCGGTCGTCAGCAGCCGCAGCAGCGCCTGGTCGCGGGCCGGCAGCCGCTCGAAGGCCCTCGATAGCGCGGCGTCGCGCTCGTCGCGCAGAAGGCGCGCATCGACGTCCGTCAGGGCCGGGTCGGGGAGCGCGTCGATCGCGTCGGAGGGCTCGCTGCGGGAGCTGCGGCGCAGCGTGCGCAGGGACTCCCGCCGCGCCGTCGTCGCCAGCCACGAGCCGATGCCGTCGGGGTTCCTGACGTCCACGAGGTGCTCGACGAGGCGGAGCCAGCTCGTCTGGACGACGTCGGCGGCGTCCCCGGTGCCCAGCCGGTGGGCGCGGGCGATGCCCCACAGCAGGCCGGAGTAGCGCTCCACCAGCTCGTTCCAGGCTTCCTGGTCGCCGCGGGCGGCGGCGCGGACGGTTCGTGCGCTCGGGCTGAAGGGCATGAGCCCGACTCTCCGGGCCGGGCCTTACGGCGTCCTTGCAACAACCTTGCAGCGCGCTCACCAATCAGACGCAGGCGTCAGACCGGCGGCGAGCAGCTCGGCCAGATCGGCGTCGACGGTCCGCCACGCGAGCAGCTGATACGCCGCCTCTTGGAGGCCGGGCGGAACCGGGTCCACAACGGCCAGTGTCCTGCCGAGACGAGCCGCCAGGACATCGTCGTCGGTCCCATCCATGTCGTCCCCCTTCACGCTCGCCGTCCTTATCGAACCGTTAAGAGGCGCGAGACGCGGCGTTGATACCGCCGTGTATCAGCGGCGCCGCGGCGGCCTCTAGGTGGGGAGTTCATCCCAAACCGCCAGGAGCTGAGCGAACATGAGCATCAAGAGGCCCACCGTCGCGGGCGACGAGAGCGACCGCTCGTACACGGACAAGCTGAGCGGCCGCAAGCTCGCCTTCACGCCGACGCGCGACGAGGCGGTGGTGACGTTCCACACGCCGCCGCGCGACACGGACGTCGGCGCGGCGATCGCCTCGACGCCGCTGTCGATCAGCGAGGGCTACAACGCCAAGCGCGGCTTCGCGGCCGTGCGGGTGGCGAACGCGGGGGACATCAGCGCCGCGACGCAACCGCTGCTGGAGCGGCCCGAGGTCGCGAACGCGCTCCCGGCGATGGTCGACGCCGACGGCCTCACGCGGCACTTCCTGCCGGACGAGCTGACGGTCCAGTTCAAGCCCGAGGTCGGCGAGGATGAAGCCGAGCGCATCATCCGCGAGCAGGGGAGCTGGGTGATCGCGGAGCAGCGGACGCCGGGCTACTACACGATCGCCGTGCCGGAGGGCCACGCGCTGTTCGAGACCATCCGCGGGTTCGCGGCGCTGCCCGCGGTCGCCTTCGCCGAGCCGAGCGAGGTCAGCTTCAACAGCGCGCTGTACATCCCCAACGACCCGCGCTTCGCGGAGCTCTGGGGCCTCCACAACACGGGCCAGAACGTCAACGGGACCGGCGGGACGGCCGATGCCGACATCGACGCGCGTGAGGCGTGGGACCTCGAGCGCGGGCATCCCGACGTGATCGTGGCCGTGATCGACACCGGTGCGGACCTCGACCACCCTGACCTCCAGCCCAACATCCTCCCGCGCGGGACCGAGGACTGGGACTTCGGCGACGCCGGCGACCCCGTGCCGGCCGACGAGGACGGCCACGGCACGCACGTCGCGGGCACGATCGCGGCGGTCGACAACGTCACGGGCGTCATCGGCGTCGCGGCCGGCTGCCGGCTGATGCCGCTGCGCGTGGACCTCACGACGGGCATGAACCAGAACCGCGCGGACGCGATCAACTATGTCGCGCAGCAGGCCGTCGCGAATCCGAACCGTCGCTACGTCGTCAACTGCAGCTGGCGGATGAACGGCGACCACGCAGGCGTCCGCAACGCGATCATCAACGCCGTCAACAACAACGTCGTCGTCGTGTTCGCGGCCGGGAACGCCAACCAGAACACCGACACGACCCCGCAGTTCCCCGGCGTGTATCCGCAGGTGATCGCGGTCGCCGCCACCGATCAGTCCGACGTCAAGGCGACGTTCTCAAACTTCGGCACGAACGTCGACGTCTCGGCGCCCGGCGTGAACATCCTGTCGACGTTCCCGGACGACGGCTACGACTTCCTCGACGGCACCTCGATGGCGTCGCCGCACGTGGCGGGCCTCGCGGCGCTCGTGTGGTCGCGCAGCCGCGCGCTGACGAATCAGCAGGTCCGGCAGACGATCGAGGCGACCTGCGACAACATCGACGCGGCGAACCCGAACTTCGTCGGCCGGCTGGGCCGCGGACGCATCAACGCCCACCGGGCGCTCGCGCGCACGCACGTGTGCGCGATCAACTCCCACGGGCGGTTGTGGCACACGATCCGGTTCCCGAACGGCAGCTGGCAGCCCTTCGGCGACGTCGAGGGTCAGACCGGCGAGATGGGCACTCTGCGCCAGGTCGCCGCCGCCACGCGCCTCGCCGCGCTGCACGTCTGCGCGGTCAACTCGAAGGGGCGCCTGTGGCACACCATCCGCTTCCCGAACGGCAGCTGGCAGCCGTTCGGCGACGTCGAGGGCCAGACCGGCGAGATGGGCAAGCTGCGTCAGGTCGCGGCCGGCGTCGCCGGCGCCGAGCTGCACGTGACCGCGATCAACGCGCAGGGGCGGCTGTGGCACACGATCCGGTTCCCGAACGGCAGCTGGCAGCCGTTCGGCGACGTCGAGGGCCAGACCGGCGAGATGGGCACCCTCAAGCAGGTGGCGGTCGCCGCGGTCGGCGCGGCGGTGCACCTCTGCGCGATCAACGCGCAGGGGCGGCTGTGGCACACGATCCGCTTCGCGAACGGCAGCTGGCAGCCGTTCGGCGACGTCGAGGGCCAGACCGGCGAGATGGGCAACCTCCGGGTCGCCGCCGTCGCCGGGGAGTGAAGGGTGTGGGGCGCCGCCGCCCGGCGGCGCCCCGCAGCGTCAGCGGCGGAGCGAGACGCGTCGCCTGACCACGCGTGTGTTGCGCGAGGCGTCGATCGCTCGGATCTCGAGCCGGAGCGTGACGGTTCGCGCGCGGCGGAGGCGCGTGCGTGCTCGGCGGGACGGGCGGGTGCGGACCTTCGTCCCCCGCCCGCCGAGGGTGCCGGTGCGAGAGCTGCCGATGACGGCGCTCCGCGACGTCAGCAGCCGGGTGCGGAGCGTGCAGGCCTCCGAGCACCTCGCGCGCGCGAGGACGCCTCGGCTGAGCGCCGTCGCCAGCGCCTGGCGCCGCGACAGCGAGACGCGCAGCGCGGGCGCGGCCGTGTCGGGCCCGGCGCTGGGGGAGAGGGACGGTGCGGGCGCCGGCGCCGGCGTGATCGGCGCTGAGGGGGCGGGGGCGGCGGCGTTGGGATCGATGGTCCTCAGCGCTCGCTCCGCGTTCAGCACGCCGCCCGTGACGGTCCGGCCGAGGAGCGCGGGCCGGGGCACGACGGAGGACAGCAGCGCGGCTCGCACCTGGGCCACGGAGGCGGCCGGGGCGCGGGCCCAGAGCAGCGCGGCTACGCCGGCCACGTGCGGCGTGGCCATCGAGCTGCCGGAGAGGAGCGCCCACGAGCCGCCGGTGTACGTGCTCGCGATGTTGTCGCCCGGCGCGGCGAGGTCGACCGTCGTCGCGCCGTAGTTGGAGAAGTCCGCCAGGCCGTCACGCTGGTCGGTCGCCGCCACGCACACCACGTTGGCGAGCGTGTGGCTGCACGGATAGGAGGGCTCGGCGTCGTTGTCGGCGGCGTCGTTGCCCGCCGCGACGACGAACAGCGTCTGGGGAGCGGCGGCGATCGCGTCCCGCTCCGCCCGCGAGAAGGTGCTGCCTCCCAGGCTGGCGTTGACGATGTGGGCCTTGCGCGCGCCCGCGTAGCCGTACGCGCGGATCACGTCGGACACGTAGCCGGAGCCGTCGGCGCCGAGCGCGCGCAAGGGCATGAGCGACACGTCCCACGCCACGCCGGCGACCCCGCGTCCGTCGTTGCCCCGCGCTCCCACCGTGCCGGCGACGTGCGTGCCGTGCCCGTTCGCGTCGGTGGGGTCGTTGTCGCCGTCGACCCAGTCCCACCCCCGCCAGTCGTCGACCAGCCCGTTGCCGTCGTCGTCGGCCGCGTTGTACTCCCGCCGGTCCCCGGACTCGCCGGCGTTGCGCCAGATGCCGGCGGCGAGGTCGGGATGGTCGAGCTCGACGCCCGAGTCGATCACCGCCACGGTCACCGCCGCGCTGCCGGTCGTCAGCTGCCACGCCTCCGGGGCGTCGATGTCGGCGTCGACGGTGCCCGCCGTGCCGCCCACCGACTGACCGCTGTTGCTCAGGCCCCACTGCTGGCGGAAGAACCGATCGTCGGGCACGACCGCGAACGCCCGGCGCGGGGCGTCGGGCTCCGCGTATCGCACGGCCGGCGACCGCTCGAGCTGCTCCGCCGCCTCCTCGGGAGAGACGCCCGCCTCCGGCGCGACGAGCTGCGTGTTGGGGAGCGGCAGCGTCGCCTCGAGGCGCACGTCGGCGTCGCCGCGCGCGTCCGCGCGCTCAGCCGCCGGCGTGCCCGGCTCGAAGCGGACGATCACGTTCTCGGCGGGGAGCTCCGAGGTCGCAGCCGCCGGAACCGTCGCGAGCGACGAGTCGCCGTCGAGCAGCTGGCCCCCGGCGAGCAGCGCCACAGCCGCCACGGCCGTCGCCAAGCCAACCCGCCGCCCGCCAGCGCTCAAATCCGCCATATTCCGGTGTTACCCGCGTGGAGCCACGGTCAACACCTGATGGCCCATGATCAGAGTCGTGCGCACCCCCGCGGGACCGACGCTCCACGGCGAGCATGTGACGCTCCGGCCGATGCACGAGGGTGATGCCGACGACCTGCGGCGCCTGCGTGCGGCTCCCGAGGTCAGCCGGTGGTGGGGCCCGCTCGAGGACGACTTCCCGCTCTCCGACGAGCCCGAGGTGACGCGCCTGTGCATAGCCGTCGACGGGGAGACGGTCGGGATGATCCAGTACGGGGAGGAGCCGGAGGAGGACTACCGCCACGCGTGGATCGACATCTTCGTGGGCGCCGACCGGCAGGGTCGGGGCGTCGGGACCGACGCGCTCAGGACGCTGGTCGAGCATCTGCTGACCGATCGCGGGCACCATCGCGTGACGATCGACCCGGCGACCGACAACGCGGCCGCGGTGCGCTGCTACGAGAAGGCCGGCTTCCGCCGCGTGGGCGTGATGGAGTCGTCCTGGCTCGACCCCACCACGAAGGAATGGCGGGACACGCTGTTCATGGAGCTGGTGCGGCTTCCGGGCGCGCGCTGATTGGTTTGCCGGCGAGGCGGAATTGTTCGCGCGCGAACATTCTGGATTCGTTCTGCGGGCACATTTATTTCTCGCTTGGAAATGGCCAGAAGGATGCCGCGCATGAGCGATGCCCTCGCCGCACTGCGCACGGAGGCTCCGACGCAGGAGACGCGGCCGCTGCATGCCGTCCCGAACGAGGACAGCCCGCAGGCGGCCGCCACCGTCCTCAGGACCGCACCCGGGCGGTACCTGGCCGCCGACGACCGCGGCGAACTGGTGCTCTATGCCCTCGGGGAGCGCGAGGGGCAGAGCCTGCACATCGGGCGCAGCCCGGTGTCCGACATCGTGCTCGACGACGCGTCCGTCTCCCGCCGGCACGCCGTGCTGGTCCATCGCGGCGGGCGCGCCGTGCTGCTCGACGACCGGAGCCTGAACGGCATCTACGTCAACGGGGTGCGCGTGAGCGAAGCCGCGCTCAGCGACGGCGACTGGATCGCCGTCGGACAGGTGAGCTTGCGGTACGTAGAGGTCACTGGCGGCTGAGCAGTCCGGTCGCCGGCGCTACCGACACGTACCCATGTACACCCGCCCCGGGCTTGCGAAGCAGGCCCGGGGCGGGCATATCTTGAACCGTGGCCAAGGTCCACGGACATTTCCTTGCGGGCGAGGCGGGAGAGCTCGCCGGCGTGTCCGGGAACACGATCGGCCAGTGGGCCCGATGGGGCTACATCCGCCCGTCGCAGTCGGCGGGCGTGCCGCACGTCTACAGCGTCGAGGACGTCGCCGAGGCGGCGATCGTGCACGCGCTGCTCGAGCGCGGCGTCCGGCACCGCGAGATCCGGCGGGCGATCGACCGGCTCGAGGGCTACGGCGACTGGCCGCTGAGCGAGGCTCCGCTCGCCACCACGGCCGAGGGGCGGATCCTGCTGCGCGAGAACAGCGCCGTCTACGCGCTGTCGCCGCGGGGCTGGCAGCTCATGGCCGCGCCGCCGGAGGCCGAGGAGGTGCGGCTGCGGTTGTGGCGCGGTTGACGAACGTCAACTGCGCTGGGTAGGGATGGTGAGGAGCCGAAGCGGCGGTGAGGGTGCATTTCGTCGACCTCACGGCGTTGTGGCCGGTGACGTCGACGTTATGCCCCTATACGGTGCTTTCCGTCGACACCACGAGGGCGCGGCGTGGTGAGGTCGACGTTATGCACCCCCCGCCTCCCTACGCAGCCGCAGTTGACGTTGTCAACCGCCACGCCGGCGGCGCACGGCCCGCCCGAGCACGGAGGCGTCGATCGCCTCGCCCACCGTGCCGAGCCCCGCGGCCAGGGAGTGGCCGGCGCGGCCGAGCCGCGAGTCGTGCGCGGGCTCGACCGCCCGCTCCGGCGTGCGGCCCTCGGCGACCGCGACCCCGCGGGCGGCGCCCTCGAGCTCTCGCATGCGGCCCTCCCAGGCGCGCTCCCAGGCGGCGAGGTCGGTATCGCCCCGCGCCGTCGCCAGCTCGGCGAGGTACGCGAGCAGGATCCCGACGTGGGCCGCCTCGAGAACCGCTCCCCGGAGCGCCTGGTTGCGCTCGAGCAGGAGGTCGGCGGCGCCCCGCAGGTGCGCGAGCTGCCCGCCGGCGCCCTGCGCCGCGGGCTCGCCGTGCAGGTTGTGGACCGCGGTCTGTCCCGCCAGCTCGCCGAGCATCTCCCGCGCGGCGGCGGCGCCTCTGGACAGCACCTTCGCGGGCTCGCCGCCGAGGTTCGCGGCCAGCCGGTCCCAGTGGCCGGCGAGGTGGCGACCGCCCCCGTAGAGCTCCCGCAGCGCCCGGTGCTCGGCCGGGAACAGCCCGTTGTCGCTCACCGGTAGCGGCCCGGCTCCCACAGGGGCTCCTCGACGCCCGCGTCCACGTTGGCGGCCCGCGAGAGGATGAACAGCAGGTCGGAGAGGCGGTTGAGGTACCGCACGCACTCCGGGCTGACATCGTCCCCGCACGCGATCGTCCGCCGCTCGGCGCGCCGGCACACGGTTCGGCACACGTGCAGCTGCGCGGCGGCGGGTGAGCCGCCCGGGAGTACGAACGACTTCAGGCTCGGGAGCTCGGCGTTGACCTCGTCGCAGGCGGACTCCAGCCAGGCGGTCTGCTCGCCCGCCACCCGGAGCCGCGCGCGGTCGCCGCCGGGCGGCACCGAGAGATCGGCCCCGACGTCGAACAGGTCGTTCTGGACTCGCCGCAGCCAGCCGGCGAAGCGGTCGGGCAGGCCAGGTACGCCGAGCGCTACGCCGAGCGCCGCGTTCAGCTCGTCGACCGTCCCGTAGGCCTCGATCCGCGGGTCCGTCTTCGGCACGCGGCTCATGTCGCCGAGGTGCGTCTCGCCCCCGTCGCCGAGCCGCGTGTAGATCCGCGTGAGATTGACCGTCATGACCTGCGGGCGGTATAGCATGGCCCTGACAACCAAGGTCGGTGGACAGGGAAGCCGGTGAGAATCCGGCGCGGACCCGCCACTGTGACCGGGGAGGCCCCACCGCACGCGGCCGCACGGCCGCAGCCACTGGCGTCGCGACGCGAGCCGGGAAGGCGCGGGAGGTAGTCCCGGGAGCCAGGAGACCTCCCTCCGACCCCAAGCCGATTCGCCCTCGCGGAAAGGGGTGGCTCAGACCCATGAAGTTCCCAAGCATCGCCGGCCTCGTCGCCGGTCTGGCCCTCGCAGCCGCGGCGCCCGCTGCCGCCGAGCCGGTCACCGTCGACCTTCGGATCGAGGGGCCGACGCGGACGATCTTCGAAGGCCCGGTGACCACCGACGTCCGCGGCTTCCGCTTCACCGACGAGACGGTCACGCACCGCTGCGACGGCACCACGACGGGCGGCAGCAGCCCGACCCCGGTGCCCACCCGGGGCGCCGTGGTCGCCGCGGCGGCCAAGCGGGCGCCCTTCTCCATGACCGGCACCTGGCATCCGGACTTCGGGGCGACGTTCGAGACGATCGACGGCGAGCCGGTCGCGTTCGACGCCGCCACGGGACGCTTCCTGGCCGAGTTCGAGAACAGCCAGTTCGCGAGCTTCGGCGCCTGTGCGGACCCGGTCGACGACGGCGACGACGTGCTGTTCGCGTACGGCGACGGGTCGGAGATTCTGCTCGCGCTGTACGGGCCGCGCCGGGCGCGCCCCGACCGGCCGTTCACGGTCTTCGTGGCCGACGCGGCGACCGGCGACCCGGTCGCGGGTGCGGAGGTGGGGGGTGGGGTCACCGGCGCCGACGGCCGCGTGACGCTCGACGCGGTCGGCGAGCGCCCGCACGTCGACCTCAAGGCCTCCAAGACCGGCGCGATCCGCTCGAACCGCCTGCGCGTGTGCGTGACGCGGCGCCCGTGCGGCGGCTCGCGCGACCACACGGCGCCGCTCGCGCGCGTGTCCGGCCCTCGCCACGGGGCGGACTACGCCCGCGGGCCTCGCGAGCTACGGGGCCGCGTGGGAGCCGACCCGGCGGGCATCCGGGAGGTCCTGCTCAGCCTCCGGCGCAAGCGCGAGGGCCGCTGCTCGATCTACTCGGCGACCGTCGAGCGCTTTGTGCGGCGGGCGTGCGGGAGCCGGCTGACGTTCGCGGTCGACCCCGAGCGCGGACGCTGGAGCTACCTGCTGCCCGAGCGCCTCGCTCCCGGGCGATACGCGCTCGAGGCGATCGCCGTGGACCGCGCCGGCAACCGCGACCGGCTCGAGCGGGGCCGCAACAAGGTGGTCTTCCGGGTCAGATGAGGGCTGCGCTCGCCATCCTCGCGCTCGCGCTGGTTCCCGCGGCGCCGGCGTCCGCCGCCACCGTCGACGCGATGGTGGTCGGCAAGGAGCGGACGCTGCGCGGGCCCAAGGAGGTACGGCTCAAGCAGCGCACGGTGAAGGTGTCCGGGCGCCGCTGCCGCGTGGGCGCGCGGACGCCGCTCTCCGTGCTCGCGGCGACCCGGCTGCGTCTCGGCATCCGCGACTACGCGCGCTGCGGGCGCGACCCGCGCGACGCGGGCGGCCTGTACGTGGCCAAGGTCGGGCGCGAGCGCGAGAAGGGGAGGGGCGGCTGGGTCTACAAGGTCGGCCGCCGCGCGGGGACGGCTGGCGCGGCCGACCCCGCCGGCTCGTTCGGCACCGGCCGGCGGCTGCGGCACGGCCAGCGGGTCACGTGGTTCTGGTGCGAGCTCCAGGCGTCCGGCGGCTGCCAGCGCACACTCGAGGCGCGGCCGGAGCGGCGGACGGCGCGGCCCGGCGAGGCGCTGCGCGTCACGGTGCGCGGCTATGACGACTTCGGCCGCGGGGTGGCGGCGGCGGGCGCCGCCGTGCGGCTCGGCTCGGCGGCGGCGACGACCGACGCCCAGGGGGTGGCGGTGCTCACGCTCGGCCCGGAGGCCGGCCGCCTGCGGCTGACCGCGACCCGCGCCGGCCTCGTGCGCGCCTTCCCGATGACGGTGACCGTCGGATGAAGCGTCTGCTCCTCCTCGCGGTGGTCGTCGTCGCGTTCGCCGGCTGCGGCTTCGGGGAGGGCGCCACCCGCGGGGACGTCACGCTCACCGTCACGCGCGACTTCGGCGGCGAGGCGCTGCACGAGGGCATCGACGAGGAGACGGCCACCGAAGGCGACACCGTGATGCGGCTGCTCCAGGATCGCTACGAGGTCGACACCCGCTACGGCGGCGGCTTCGTGCAGGAGATCGACGGGATCGGCGGCGGCCACGCCGCCGGCCGGCGCGTCGACTGGTTCTACTACGTGAACGGGATCGAGTCGCCCGTGGGCGCCGCCGAGCGCCGCGTCTCCGCCGGGGAGCGCGTGTGGTGGGACCACCATAACTGGGAGGCGGCCCAGCGCGTCCCCGCCGTGGTCGGCTCGTTCCCCGAGCCGTTCGCGACCGGGCTGGAGGGCAAGCGCTTCCCGGTCCGCCTGGTCTGCGCCGGCGATGCCGAGCGCTCCTGCGACGAGGTCACGACGCGGCTCGAGCAGGCCGGCGTCAAGGCCGTGCCGCGGGCGGTGCTCGAGCAGTCGCCGGGGGAGGAGGTCCTGCGCGTGCTGGTCGGCCGCTGGGCCGAGGTCCGCCGCGACGCCGTCGCGCGCCGGCTCGAGCGCGGTCCGGCCGCCACCGGAGTCTTCGCCCGGCCGACCGGCACCGGCGACGCGATCGTCCTCCTCAACGCCGACGGCCAGCCGGCACGCACGCTGCGCGCGGGGTCCGGTCTGGTCGCCGCGACCAGCGTCGAGGCCCAGGCGCCGACCTGGATCGTGACGGGGACCGACGACGTCGGTGTGGCGGCGGCCGCCGCCGCGCTCACCGAGGAGCGCCTCGAGCAGCACTTCGCGCTCGCCGTCGAGGCCGGCCGCGACGTCCCGCTCCCGGTCACCGGCACCGGCACGGGGCCGTGAGCGCGCTGCGGGCAGCTCGGGCAGGGGTCGCGGCGTCGTGGTGCGTGACGCTGGGGCTGGTCGCACTGTCGTTCGAGCATCCGCTGCTGGTGACGGCGGTGCTGGCCGCCGTGTTCGCCGCGGCCGTCGCCGCCCATGCGGGCCGGCATGTGGGTCGCGCCGTGCTGTGGGCGCTGCCGTTCGGCGCCGCCATCGCCGTGGTCAACGCGCTCGTGACCCGCGAGGGGCTGACCGTGGTCTTCCGAGGCGGCACGGTCCCGGGCCTCGGGCGGCTCGACATCACCGCCGAGGCGCTCGCCTACGGCGGCGTGCTCGGGCTGCGGGCCGTGGCGATGATCGGCGCCGCCGCGCTGTTCACCGCGACGGTCGACGCCGACGAGCTGCTGCGCGCCTTGCGCCGGCGGTCGCTGCGGGCGGGCGTGACGGCGGCGCTGGCCACCCGCCTCGTCCCGGTGCTCGCCCGCGACGGCCGCAGGCTGGCCGACGCCCAGCGGACGCTGACCGGCGCTCCGCCGCGGCTCGGCGTGCTGCGCGCCGTGACCGCCGGCGCGCTCGACCGGGCCACCGACGTGGCGGCCACGCTCGAGGTGCGCGGGTTCGGCGCCTCCGGGCGGCCGCAGCGCCGGCGGCGGCCGGTCTCCCGCCATGACCTGGCCTTCGGCGCCAGCGCCCTCGGCCTGGCGACGCTCGCCGTGGCCGCCGGGATCGGCGGCTGGGAGGGCTTCGAGGCGTACCCCCGCACCGCGGCCGCGCTCGGCCCGCCCCAGCTCGCGATCGCGGCGGCGCTGGCGGTGTGCGCGCTGCTGCCGTTCGCCGACCGCCGGGGGATCGCGTGACCGCCCTCGCCCTCGACGGCGTCACGTACGCCTATCCGGGCGCGGCCGGTCCGTCGCTGCGTGAGGTGTCGCTCGCGGTGGAGCCGGGGGAGTTCGTGGTGCTCGCCGGCGCGTCCGGCTCAGGCAAGTCGACGCTCCTGCGCGCCGCGGCCGGCCTCGTGCCGCACTTCCACGGCGGCACGTTCGCGGGCCGGTTGGCGTGCGGCGGGCTCGACACGCGCGAGCACGGGCCCGCGGAGCTCTCCGCCGTGGCCGGCACGCTGTTCCAGGACCCCGAGACGCAGGTCGTCATGGGCACCGTGCGGTCCGAGCTCGCGTTCCCGCTCGAGAACCGCGGCTGGAGCGCCGCGGCCGTGGCCCGCGGCGTGGAGGAGGCGGCGCTGGCGCTCGGGATCGCCGCGCTGCTCGACCGCTCGACGCACGACCTGTCCGGCGGCGAGCTCCAGCGCGTGGCCCTCGGCGCCGCGCTCGCCGGGCGCCCGCGCGTGCTGCTGCTCGACGAGCCGACCTCGCAGCTCGATCCGGTCGCCGGCGACGAGCTGCTCGGTGTCCTGCGGCGCATCAACGAGGAGTGGGGGACGGCCGTCCTGCTCGCCGAGCACCGGCTCGAGCGCTGCCTGCCGGCCGCCGACCGCGTCGTCGCCCTCCACGAAGGGGCGATCGCCTTCGACGGCTCCCCGGCGGCGTTCGCCGCGTGGGCGCCACCCGAGCTCCAGCCGCCGGTCACGCGCCTGTGCGCGCTGGCCGGCGTCGCCGAGCGCCCGGCCACGGTCAAGGCCGCCCGGACGGCGCTCGCCGGGCGGATCGCCGCGCTCGCCGGCAACGACACCAGGGCGACCGACGCGGCGCCCGAGCGCCGGGTGCGCGGGTGGAGACGCCGAGCGGCCGGTCCCGATCCGGTCGTCGCGCTGCGGCGGGCGTGGTACGAGGTCGCGTCTGGGCCGGCGATCCTGCGAGGGGTGGACCTGGCGCTGGCGCCGGGCGAGGCGGTGGCCCTGCTGGGGCGCAACGGGGCCGGAAAGTCCACCCTGCTCCGGCTGCTGGCCGGGCTGCTCGAGCCGACGCGCGGCAACGTCATGCGCGCCGGGCGGGTGGCGTTGCTGCTCCAGAACCCGGGCGACTACTTCCTGCACGACCGCGTCGGCGACGACGTCGAGAACGCCGGCGCGCTGGCCGACCGCCACCCGCGCGACGTGTCCGGCGGCGAGCGGCAGCGGCTCGCGCTGGAGCTGGTGCTCTCGGCCGGCGAGCCGCCCGTCGCCGTCTGCCTCGACGAGCCGACGCGCGGGATGGACCGCGGCCACGGCGCTCGGCTCGCCGCGCGGCTGCGGGATCTCGCGGCCGGCGGCACGGCTGTGCTCGTCGCCACCCACGACGCCGAGTTCGCCGCCGCGTGGGCGGAGCGCGCGATCCTCCTGGGCGACGGACGCCCGGTCGCCGACGCCCCCACGGCCGACGTGCTCGGCGGGGGCTGGTACTTCGCGACCCAGACCGCCCGCGTGCTGGGGGGAGCCGGAGGCGCGCTCGACCCCGAGAGCGGCGCCGCGCTCCTGCGGGTCGCGGAGGAGGTCCTCGGATGAGCTGGGTCGCCGCGTCGTTCGCGATCCTTTCCCTCGCGCTGTTGGCGGGCTTCGGCTGGTACGAGCGGGCCCATCCGACAGCCCGCGTGATCGCGCTCGTGGCGACGCTGGCTGCGCTGGCGGCGCTCGGGCGGATCGCGTTCGCGCCGCTCCCCAACGTCAAGCCGACGACCGACATCGTGCTGATCTCGGGCTACGTGCTCGGCGGTGCCCCCGGGTTCGTGGTCGGCGCCGTCGCGGCCCTGGCGTCGAACCTCTTCTTCGGCCAGGGCCCGTGGACGCCGTGGCAGATGGCGGCGTGGGGCGGGGTGGGGGTCACCGGCGCCCTGCTCGCCCGCGTCGCCGGCCGCGAGCTCGGGCGGGTGCCGCTGGCGGCGGCGTGCGCGCTCGCGTCGCTCGCCTTCGGGGCGGTGATGAACCTGCACCTGTGGGTCACCTACTCCGGCGACCACACGCTCGCGAAGCTCGCCGCCGTGTTCACCACGTCGCTGCCGTTCGACCTCGCCCATGCCGTCGGCAGCACGCTGTTCTGCCTCGCGTTCGGGCCCGCGCTCGTGAGCGCGCTGGCGCGCTACCGGACGCGGTTCGAGGTCCACTGGGGGCCGGTGGCGGCGGCCGGCCTCCTGATCGCCGTGGCCGTCGGGACGACGCCGCCGGCGGCCCACGCCTCCCAGGCCGACGCGGCGGCCGCCGACCGCTCCGAGCGCTACCTGCTGCGGGCGCAGAACGACGACGGCGGCTGGGGCGGGACCCCGGGCCAGCCCTCCTCGCAGCTCTACACCGGCTGGGCGGCGCTCGGCGTCGCCGCCGCCGGCCGCAACCCGCGCGACGCGGGCTCGCCGAACGCGGTCGCGTACATCCGCGAGCATGCGCGCGAGCTGAACGACCTCGGGGAGCTCAACCGGACGATCCTCATCCTGCGCGCGGCCGGGCTGCCGCCGCGGATCGGCGGGCGGAACCTCGAGCGTGCGCTGCTCGCCCGGCAGCGGCGCGGCGGGTCGTTCGCAGGCCGGGTGAACACGACGGCGTTCGCGATCCTCGGGCTGCGGGCGGCGGGGCGCCCGCGCCGGGACACCGCCGTCCGGCGGGCGGCCGCGTGGATCGGCCGGCAGGCCAACGCCGACGGCGGCTTCAACTTCGGCGGCCGAGGCGCGCCGTCCGGGATCGATGACACGAGCGCGGCGATCCAGGGCCTGGTGGCCGCCGGCTGGCGCGGCCGGCCGGTCGTGCGGCGAGCGGCGCGGTTCCTGGTCCGCAACCAGGCATCCGACGGCGGCTTCGCGCTCGTGCCCGGCGGGCCGTCGAACGCGCAGTCGACCGCGTGGGCCGTTCAGGGCCTGCTGGCGGCGGGCCGCGAGCCCAGCCGTGTCCGCCGCGCAGGCTCGCGCGACCCGATGAGCTACCTGCGCTCGCTCACCGCCGCAAGCGGCGAGGTCCGCTACTCGCGCACGAGCCGCCAGACGCCCGTATGGGTCACCGCCCAGGCGGTCGCCGCACTCGCCCGCAAGACCCTGCCGCTGCGGCCCGTGCCCCGAGCCCGCCAGGCCGCCGCCGCGGCCACCTCGTCTACGGCGGCGGGCGCCACGGCGATCGCCACCGCGACCGCGACCGCGACGGCGACGCCGGCCGCCGCCGGACGCGCCCGCCAGTCGCTGCCGCAGATCGGCGCGGCATCCCCGCGCCGCACCGCCCTCACCGCCGCCGCGCAGGTTCCCGCGGCGGGCGCGCTCGTCTCCGTCCTGATGTGACGGCGGGTGGCTCGCGTCGTATACGGTCCTGCGCGGATGCGGATCGGCGTTCCGAAGGAGACGGCCGAGGGTGAGCGGCGGGTGGCCCTCGTTCCCGATGTCGTTCGGCGCCTGACCGGCGCCGGCCACGAGGTCGTGATCGAGGCCGGCGCGGGTGCGGGAGCGGGCGTGCCGGACGGCGACTACACCGAGATGGGCGCCTCGGTCGGTGACCCCTGGGCGGCCGACGTCGTCGCGCGCGTGGCGCCCGGGCCGCCCGGCGGCCTCACGGGCGAGCACGTGCTGATCGGCTTCCTCGCCCCGCTCACAGACGGCGAGAACGTGGCGGCGATCGCGCGCACGGGCGCCACGGCGTTCGCGATGGAGGCGATCCCGCGGATCTCGCGCGCCCAGTCGATGGATGCGCTCTCCTCTCAGGCGACGGTCGCCGGCTACCGCGCCGTCCTGATCGCCGCCCAGGAGATGCAGCGCTTCCTGCCGATGCTGATGACGGCCGCGGGCACGATCCCGCCCGCCCAGGTGCTCGTGCTGGGCGCCGGGGTGGCCGGGCTCCAGGCGATCGCCACCGCGCGCCGGCTCGGCGCCGTGGTCACCGCGTTCGACGTGCGGAGCGCGGTCAAGGAGCAGATCGAGTCGCTGGGGGCGAAGTTCTTCGAGGTCGAGGGCGTCGGCGACGCCGAGGGCTCCGGCGGCTACGCGCGCGAGCTGACGCCCGAGGAGCAGGAGACCCAGCGGGCGGCGCTGGCCGAGCAGATGGGGCGCTCCGACGCGATCGTCACCACCGCGCTGGTCCCCGGCCGCCCCGCGCCGAAGCTGATCTCGGCGGACGCGGTCGCGAAGATGCGGCACGGGAGCGTGATCGTCGACCTCGCCGCCGAGGCGGGCGGCAACTGCGAGCTGACCCGACCGGGGGAGACCTACGTGACCGACAACGGGGTGGTCATCGCGGCGCCGCTCAACGTGCCGTCGAGCATGGCCGAGCACGCGTCGTCGCTCTACGCGCGCAACGTGCTCTCGCTGCTCGAGCTGATGACCGGCGACGACGGCGCCCTTGCACTCGACTGGGACGACGAGGTGATCAAGGGAGCGTGTGTGACGCGCGACGGTGAGATCGTGCACGAAGGCGCGCGAAAGGCGGCCGGATGGACCTCCTGACCGAGCTGGCCATCCTCGTCCTCGCCGCCTTCGTCGGCTTCGAGGTCATCTCGAAGGTGCCGAACACGCTGCACACCCCGCTGATGTCGGGCACCAACGCGATCCACGGGATCGTCGTGCTCGGCGGGCTGCTGCTCGTCGGGCCCGCGGACGGGCTGCTCGAGGACCTCCTGCTGACGATCGCCGTCGCCTTCGGGACGATCAACGTCGTCGGCGGCTTCCTCGTCACCGATCGCATGCTCGGGATGTTCAAGGGGCGCAAACGCGATGGATGACCTCATCACCGCGCTCTACATCGTCGCGTTCTCGCTCTTCATCCTCGGTCTGCACATGCTGCGCGGGCCGCGCACCGCCGTGCGCGGGAACCTGGTGGCGGCGGTCGGGATGGCGATCGCGGTCATCGCCACGCTGCTCCACGACCGGATCGGCGACTGGCCGCTGATCGCCGTGGGGATCGCGGTGGGCACCGCGGTCGGCATCCCCGCGGCCCGCAACGTGAAGATGACCGCGATGCCGCAGATGGTCGCGCTGTTCAACGGCGTCGGCGGCGGGGCGGTGGCCCTCATCAGCATCGTCGAGTACAAGGAGGCGCTCGAGGCGGGCGGTAACCCGCCGCTCGAAGAGCTGATCCCGATCCTGTTCGCGGCGATCATCGGCTCGATCTCCTTCTGGGGCTCCAACGTGGCGTTCCTGAAGCTCCAGGAGTCGCTGAAGGGACGCTTCCGCATCCCCAAGGCCGTCAACGGCGCGCTCGCGCTGGCCGCCGTCGCGCTCGCGGTCGTCATCGCCGCCGGCACGGAGAACGAGCTGCTGTTCTGGCTGATCCTGCTCGCCGCCGGCACGCTCGGGGTGCTGGCCGTGCTCCCGATCGGGGGCGCCGACATGCCGGTCGTCATCTCCACCCTCAACGCGTTCACGGGCCTGAGCGCGGCCGCCGCCGGCCTGGCGCTCGACAACACGGCGCTGATCGTGGGCGGGATGCTCGTCGGCGCCTCCGGCTCGATCCTCACCCGCCAGATGGCCGAGGCCATGAACCGCTCGATCGGCAACGTGATCTTCGGCGGCCTCGGCGCCGGCGGGCCGACGCTGGCGGCCGGCGGTGAGGAGGGCGGCACCGTGCGCTCCACGAGCGCCGCCGACGTCGCCATCCAGCTCTCCTACGCCCGGCTCGTCGTCGTCGTGCCGGGCTACGGGATGGCGGTCGCCCAGGCCCAGCGCGCGGTCGCCGACCTCGCCGCCCTCCTCGAGAAGCGCGGCATCGAGGTGCTGTACGGGATCCACCCCGTGGCCGGCCGGATGCCGGGCCACATGAACGTCCTGCTCGCGGAGGCCGACGTCCCGTACGAGAAGCTGAAGGAGATGGACGACATCAACGGCGAGTTCGGCCGTACCGATGTCGCGCTCGTGATCGGCGCCAACGACGTCACGAACCCCGCCGCGCGCACCGTCCCGGACTCGCCGATCTACGGCATGCCGATCCTCGACGTCGACAAGGCGGGCAGCGTGATCGTGCTCAAGCGCTCGATGAACAGCGGCTTCGCGGGGATCGACAACCCGCTCTTCTACGACGAGAAGACCGCCCTGTTGTTCGGCGACGCGAAGGCCTCGGTGAGCGAGGTGCTCGCCGAGGTGCAAGCGCTCTGACAATCTTCACATCGCCGCGCCTCCGCGCACTAGGGTCCTGACATGCGCGCACTCCTCTTCACCGTCGCGGCCTTCTTCGCCGTGGCCGCGCCGGCCTCTGCCGGCACGCAGGACCTCGTCGTCAGCCAGGTGTACGGCGGAGGGGGTAACGCAAACGCGAGTCATACGCACGACTTCATCGAGATCTTCAACCGCGGCGCTGCGCCGATCGTGCTCGACGGCATGTCGCTCCAGTACGCCAGCGCGGCCGGCACGGGCAACCTCGGCGCGAACTCGGGCCAGCTGACCGAGCTGGCCGGGACGATCCAGCCGGGGCGCTACTTCCTCGTGCAGGAGTTCAGCCAGGCGGACGTCGGCGCCGCATTGCCGGCGCCGGACCAGATCGACGCGACGCCCATCAACATGAGCGGTACGGCCGGCAAGGTTGCGCTCGCGACCGGGACGACGTCGCTCGGCTGCAACGGCGGCTCCGCGCCCTGCGGCGCGGCTGCGCTGGCGCGCATCGTCGACCTCGTTGGCTACGGCAGCGCCAACTTCTTCGAGGGCGCGGGCGCGGCGCCGGCGCCCTCGAACACGACGTCGGCGCAGCGCCGTGAGGGCGGCTGCATCGACGACGACAACAACGCCACCGAC
>DASTIC010000204.1:0-7211 GCA_035717845.1 Solirubrobacteraceae bacterium | reverse complement strand
GGCGCTCGGACTCGAGGTAGACGTCGGCGGCCTCGGCGGCCGCGAGGTTGATGTAGCGGATGATCGTCCCGGCCGCCTCCAGCGCGCTGATGCGGGCGGCCTCGCCGTCGGCAGCCGAGATCAGCGCGTCCCAGAACTCCTCCTGGTAGATGCGGAACGCCTGCATGAACGCGGCCAGCGGGATCCGGCCCACGCGGCGCGTCGCGCGGGTGCGCATGAAGCCGAGCTCGGACGGCGAGATCGCGTGGCCGGCGGCCACGCTGCGCGTCAGCGCGTCGTGGTGGAGCGCCACGTGCTCGCGCACGTCGGCGACGAACGCGGGGTCGACGATCGCGCGGTACTCGGGGATCTCGGTCCGGATCCGGTGCACACCGCGGTCGACGATCACGTCGCGGCGCGTCTCGAGCGCCTCGACCAGACCGGCGAGCGGATCGGTTGCGTTGGGAAGAATCGCCTGCTCCCAGACGCGATCATACGTCGTGCTCACGCGGCGACCGCGTGGTGGGTGGCGATCTCGCGCGGGATCACGATGGCGCGCTTGAGCAGCTTGCCGCTGCGAGTGCGCGGCAGGCCGGCGGCGAACCACACCCGCCGCGGGCACTTGAAGTCGGCGACGCGCTCGCGCACGTAGTCGCGCAGCTCGTCCTCGGTCACCGACGCCCGCGGCCGGAGCACGACGCAGGCGACGAGGTCCTCGCCGAGCAGCGCGTCGGGGATGCCGAGGACCGCCGCCTCGAGCACGTCCGGATGGCCCTGGAGCACGTCCTCGATCTCCCGCGGGTGGACGTTGCGCCCGTCACGGATGACGAGGTCCTTGGCGCGCCCGACGATCGCGAACGCGCCGTCGGCATCGACGCGGGCGAGGTCGCCGGTGCGCAGCCAGCCGTCCTCGGAGAGCACGGCGCGAGTCTCCTCGGGGCGGTTCCAGTAGCCCTTCATGACGTTGGGCCCCCGGATCTCGAGCTCGCCGACGCCGTGCGGAGAGACGTCGCGGAGACGCATCTCGACGCCGTCGATCGGCGTGCCGACCGACCCCGGGCGGCGAGGGTGGTCCGAGCGGTTGAAGGACGCGACGGGGGAGGTCTCGGTGAGGCCGTAGCCCTCGAGCAGCCGGCCGCCGAGCGCCGCCTCGCAGGCGTCGAGCACCTCGGGCGCCAGCGGGGCACCGCCGCAGATACACAGGCGCAGCGCGGGCGAGCGGCCCGGCGGGCCGGCGGCGAGCAGGCGCGCGTACATCGATGGTCCTCCGACCAGGACGGTGACGCCGGGCAGCGGCTCGAGCCGTGGCGAGAGCACGATCCGCGCGCCGGCCGCCAGCGAGGCGTTCATCGTGCACGTCTGGCCGAAGGCGTGCGTGAGCGGGAGCGCCGCGAGCACGGCGTCATCCGGTTGCAACCCGAACAGCTCTGCCGTCGCGCGCGCGTTCGAGACGACGTTCGTGTGCGTGAGCTCGGCACCGCGCGGTCGGCCCGTGGTGCCCGACGTGTACGCGATCACGGCGGTGTCGTCCGGATGCCGCTCGACAACCGGAGCGCGGGCCGTGCTCGCCGCGCCGTCGTCGAAGAACGAGCCGGGGGCCACCGCCCAGGTCGGCGTCGCGTCGCGAGGGCGGGCCAGGCCGCGCCACGCGATCAGCAGCCGGGCTCCGGCGTCGGCGAGCGAGAAGCGCACCTCGTCGCGCTTGAGATCAGGATCGAGCGGAACGACGACGGCGCCCGCGCGCAGGGTCCCGTGATAGGCGGCGACGAGCTCCGGCGCGTTCGGGAGCATCATCCCGACCCGGTCCCCCGGCCGGATGCCGGCGGCACCGAGCCCGTCGGCGACGCGCGCGGCTGCGCGCTCGAGCTCCGCGTACGTGATCCGGCGCGCATCGCGGATCAGGGCGTCTGCGCCCGGTTGCCGGTGTGCCGTCTCGGTGAGAAGCGTCGCGGTGTTCACGCGCGCCCGACGCTATGCCCGAGGCGGCGGCGTGCGCATGGTGCTCGGCTGCCGAAGTGCGGCGGGCGGCGGTTGTCACCGGCGCACAGTCGGCCCGGGAATTGTCGGTCGGCGACAACGGAAGGGGCCTCAACTTGAGCCGCCGATGCCGACGTTCGGCGGCACGAGCGGGCTTAGCTTGCCGACCCGTCGCCACCCGGCGGCTGGACCAGAGGAGAGAGGGATGGGCCTGCTCGAGGTGCAGGACGTGACGGTCAGGTACGGCGGCGCGGTGCTCGCGCTCGAGGACGTCTCGCTCGAGGTCGGCGCCGGCGAGGCGGTCGCGTTGCTCGGCGCCAACGGCGCCGGCAAAACCACGCTCCTGCGCGCGATCGGCGGTCTGCTCGCCTATCACTCCGGCGCGGTGGTCGGCGGCGACATCCGCTTCGACGGGCGTTCGACCCGCCGAGCCGACGCGGCGCGGCTGGTGGCCTCCGGCATCAGCCAGACGCTCGAGGGCCGTCGCGTGTTCGCGGACCTGACCGTCGGCGAGAACCTGCGCCTCGGCGCCTTCTCGGCGCGCGGACGGCAGGCGCGCGGCGAGGTCCTCGAGCTGTTCCCGATCCTGCGCGAGCGCATCGACCAGCGCGCCGGGCTGCTGAGCGGCGGCCAGCAGCAGATGCTGGCCATCGGCCGTGCCCTCATGGCGCGGCCGCGGCTGCTGCTGCTCGACGAGCCGTCGCTCGGGCTGGCGCCGATCGTCGTCGGTCAGATCGGCGAGGCGCTGGCCCGTATCGCGGAGACGGGCACCGCGATCCTGCTCGCCGACCAGAGCACGACGCTCGCGCTGCACGTGACCCGCTACGCGCACCTGCTGGAGGGCGGCCGGCTGCGCCTGGGCGGCCCGACCGCCGAACTGCTGCTCGACGACGCCGTTCGCGCCTCGTACCTCGGAACGGCCGGCGGCCACGAGCTGGTCGCGGAGGAGGCAGCATGAGCCTGCTGGACGTCCGCGACCTGGCGCTGCGGTTCGGCGCCGTGACCGCCTTCGAGGGCGTGTCCTTCGACGTGCGGCGCGGCGAGCTGTTCGCGGTCATCGGGCCCAACGGCGCCGGCAAGAGCTCGCTCTTCAACGCGCTCTCGCGCGTGTACGAGCCTGCCTCGGGGTCCGTGCAGCTCGACGGGCGCGACTACCTGCGCCTGCGGCCGCACCAGCTCGCAGCCACCGGCGTTGCCCGCAGCTTTCAGAACCTGGGCATCTTCCCGCACCTGACGGCGCTCGAGAACGTGCTCGTCGGCCGCCACCACCTGATGCGCTGCGGCGTTCTCCGCGACGGCCTCGGGCTGGGACGCCGCGAGGAGCGCCAGCACCGCGAGGCTGCGCTCGACGCGCTCGCCTTCGTCGGTCTCGAGCGCTGCGCTGGGACTGAGGTGCAGCTGCTCCCGTACGGCCTCCGCAAGCGCGTCGAAGTGGCCCGCTGCCTGGCCATGGAGCCGCGCTTGATGCTCCTCGACGAGCCGGTGGCCGGCATGAACGCGGCCGAGCGTGCGGAGATCGCCGAGCTCGTCGGCCGGCTGCGCACCGAGCGCGATCTCACCGTGCTGCTCGTGGAGCACGACATGGGGATGGTCATGCAGGTCGCCGACCGCATCCTCGTGCTCGATTTCGGCGTCCCGATCGCGCTCGGAACGCCGGCCGAGATCCAGGCCGACGAGCGCGTCATCCGCGCGTATCTCGGCGAGGCGCCGGAGGCCACGCGAACGGAGGTCCGCGCATGACCGAGTTCCTCCAGCTGCTGTTCCAGGGCGTCTCTCTGGGCGCGACGTACGCGCTCGTCGCCCTCGGGTTCGCGGTCGTCTACCGCTCCAGCGGCGTCATCAACTTCGCCCAGGGCGCCATGCTCCTGCTCGGCGCCTACGCGACCTCGTGGCTGGCGGTCGACGTCGGGCTCGCGTTCGGGCTCGCCGTGCTCGTTGCCATGGTCGCTCTGGCGCTTGCCGGCGCCGGGCTGCACGCCGTGGTGCTCCGGCGCGTCACCGGCCAGCCGACGTTCGTGCTCGTCATGATCACGATCGGCGCCGGGATCGCGGTCACGAGCGGCGTCGAGGCCGCGTTCGGGCCCGACCGCCGGCTGCTCGGCGACCCGTGGGGCTCGTCGTCGTTCGAGGTCGGCGGCGTGACGATCAACTCCGTCAAGGCGTGGGGGATCGCCGTCACCACCGTTGCGCTCGCCGCGTACTTCGCGTTCGACCGCTACACGCGCTGGGGCTTGGCGATGCAGGCCACCGCCGCGGACGAGGAGGCGACGCTGTCCGTCGGCGTCCCCGTGCGCCTCGTCCACGCCGGCACGTGGGCGATGGCGGGCGGCCTGGCCACGCTCGGCGGGTTGTTCCTGGCCGGCTTCCCCGGCGCGCCGCAGCCGACGCTCGGCGACGCCGCGCTGCGCGCGTTCCCGGCGATCGTCCTCGGCGGCCTCGGCTCGCCGGTCGGCGCCGTCGTCGGCGGCGTGCTGATCGGGGTGACCGAGGTGCTCACGTCCGGCTACGCGCCCGACTCGCTCGGCACGAACTTCTCGGCGGTCGCGCCCTACGTGGCGATGATCGCGATCCTGCTCGTGCGCCCCTACGGGCTGTTCGGCGTGCGGCCGGCGGAGCGGATCTGATGCGCGGCCGAGCCGTCCTGGTCGCCGTCGTGCTCGCCGCGCTCGTGCTGCCGTTCCAGCTCGGGACGTCGGCGCTCACGACCGCGACGTTCGTGGTCATCGCCGCCATCGGCGCGACGGGCCTGAACGTCCTCACCGGCTACGCAGGGCAGATCTCGCTCGGCCACGCGTTCTTCCTGGCCGTGGGCGCCTACACGGGCGCCAAGCTGGGCGCCGACGCCGGCTGGAGCGCCGCGCTGTGGATCCCGGCTGCGGGCGTCGTCGCAGGGGTCTGCGGCGCGCTCGTCGGCCCGGTCGCCCTGCGCCTCACCGGCCTCTACCTGGCGATCGTGACGCTCGCGCTCGTCTTCATCGGCCAGCACGTGTTCTTCAACGTCGAGTCGCTCACCGGCGGCCCACAAGGGCGCAGCTTCGCGCCCGTCGTGCTCGGCCCGTTCGACTTCTCGGCCGGCCAGGTGCTGCGCGTCGGCAGCCTCGAGATCGACCACAACGGCCTCTACTACTACCTCGCGCTGGCGCTGCTGGCCGCGGCGACGGCGTTCGCGTGGAACGTGCGGCGTACCCGCAGCGGGCGCGCGATGGTGGCGGTGCGCGAGCGCGAGCTCGCGGCCACGGTGATCGGCGTCGACGTGCGCCGGGTCAAGATCGCCGCGTTCACGGCGTCGGCGTTCCTGGCCGGCGTGAGCGGCGCCCTGTACGCGTCGTACCTGAGCTTCGCGCAGCCCGGCGAGTGGAGCCTGCTGCTGTCGATCCAGTTCGTGGCGGCCGTGATCGTCGGCGGGATGGGCACCGTCGCCGGGCCGCTGCTCGGCTCGGCCGTGGTGTTCGCGCTCCCGACCGTGCTCAAGAACCTGCCGCTGGTGCCCGACGAGGCGGCCGGCGGCGTCTCGGTGAGCGACCTCTCGTCGATCGCCTACGGCCTGCTGATCGTCGCGTTCCTCGTCCTCGAGCCCCGTGGGCTCGTGGGACTCGTCCACAAACCCAAGGAGGCTCACTCGTGAGACCGTCCATCCTGGCTGTGGCCGCTGTGGCGGCCACGAGCCTCACCCTCGGTGCCTGCGGGACCGGGGACGCCGGCGAGTCGTCCGGCGGGAATGCCGGCTCGCTCCAGACCGGACCGGGCGTCGACGCCTCGAGCAAGAGGATCCGCGTCGGCGACCTGAATGCCCTCAGCGGCCCGGCCGCCGCGCTCGGCAAGCCGGTCGCGGCCGGCCACCAGGCGTACTTCGACGCGCTCAACGCCCGCGGCGGCATCGACGGCTGGAAGATCGAGCTCGCGGTCGAGGACACCGGCTACCAGCCGCAGCAGCACGTGCAGGCGTACAACGCGCTCAAGGGCGACATCGCGATCCTCAACTCGTTCGGGAGCCCGACGACCAAGGCGATCCAGCCGAAGTTCCAGCGCGAGAAGCTGGTCACCGTGCCCGCGTCGTTCGACTCGATCTGGGGCACCGACCCGACGCTCGCGCCGGTCGGCACGCCCTACAGCATCGACGTCGCGAACGCGCTCGACTACGTGACCAAGGGAGGGTCCGAGAAGCTGAAGGTCGGGATCATCTACCAGAACGACGAGTACGGGACCGACGGCCTACGCGGCTTCGAGGCCGCCCAGCGGGCGCTCGGGTTCACGGACGCCGGCCGCCAGTCCTACAAGCCCGGCGACAGCGACTTCACCGCCCAGGTCCAGAAGCTGAAGGCGGCGGGCGCCGAGGCCGTCGTCCTCACCGCCCTGCCGAGTGCCACGGGCCCCATCGTCGGGACCGCGGCGACGCTCGGCTACACGCCGCAGTGGATTCTTCAAGGTCCGTCCTACATCGAGCAGCTGATCACCAAGGACGGCACCGTCGGCGCCGAGCCGACGCCGGTCGCCGCCGCTTTGAAGGGCGCGATCGTAACCTCGTTCTCGGCTCCCTGGGGCGACGAGAAGGCACCCGGCATGAAGCAGATGCTGGCTGATCAGAAGCGCTTCGCCCCGGACCAGCCGCCGAGCATCTACTTCGCCCTGGCGTACGCCCAAGGCAAGGTCGTCGAGCAGATCCTGCGCAAGGCGATCGCCTCCGGCGACGTCTCCCGCGGGGGCATTCTCGCCGCCAAGGAGAACCTCGGCGAGGTCGATCTCGGCGGCATCACCCCCGCCGTCACCTACACCTCCGAGGGCGGCCCGCCGTCCCGCCAGACGCTGATCACCGAGGTCGACCCGAAGGTCCCGGGCTTCCTGAAGGTGATCGAGTCAGACCACGCGAGCGACGTCGCCGACGCGGTCGACATCTCCGGCTAGTACCGGCTCGCAGCGCGTTCGGCGGCGGCGCCATAGCCGCCGCCGAACAGCACCGCGTGGATGAGGAGGGGGAAGAGCTGGTAAAGGGGGACGCGGTCCTCGTGACCGGGTGCGAGCGGGGCGATCCCCTCGTAGGCGGCGAGGAAGCGCGGGCCCGGTGCGCCGAACAGGCGGAGCATCGCGAGGTCGACCTCGCGATGGCCGCCGTAGGCGAGCGGGTCGATCAGGTACGGGCGGCCGTGCGACCACAGGACGTTGCCCGTCCAGAGGTCGCCGTGCAGGCGGGCCGGCGGCTCCGGCGGGCCGGCGAGGTCCGCCATGCGAGCGCAGACCTGCTCGACGGCGGCCACGCC
>DASTIC010000203.1:0-25871 GCA_035717845.1 Solirubrobacteraceae bacterium | reverse complement strand
GGCGAGCGCGCTCGAGGCCGTCGAGGAGATCGCCGCGCTGGAGGACGTCGACGGGCTGCTGATGGGGCCCGCCGACCTGTCGAACGACCTCGGGGTGCCGCTCGACCTCGACAGCGAGCCGCTCCGCGACGCCGCGCGGCGGATCGGCGAGGCCGCCGCCGGGTCGGAGAAGACGGCGGCGATCTACATGGGCGCGCCCGAGCAGGCGGCCGCCTTCCGCGAGCTCGGGTTCACGATGTTCGCGTGCACGTTCGAGAGCGCGGTCCTGGCGGCGGGCTCGGCGGCCGCGGCCGCGGCTCTGAAGGTTTCGTAGCGCCGGCGAACGTCAACGGCGGCATCGAGGGGAGCACGGGTGTGCAGAAAGGGGACAAACGCGACCTGAATCGAGTCGCGTGTCCGTTTTCTGGACGCCCGCGGTGTAAAACCGGCCAACCACGGCCTCCGCCGACGCGATTGTCCCCTTCGTGCTCGCCCGGGGCCGACCGCTCTCCCTACCCAGCCGCCGTTGACGTTGGCCGAGGTAGCCTGCACCCCATGCTGACCGGCTCATGCGCCTGCGGCGCGGTCCGCTACCGCGTCACGAAGCCGTTCACGACCGCCGGCTATTGCCACTGCCACCGCTGCCAGAAGCGCTCGGGCGTCCCGTGGTCGATGAGCGCGATGGTTCCCGTGGAGGGCTTCGAGATCACGCAGGGGGCGGAGGCGGTGCGGACGTGGCGGCCTCCCGGCGGCAACGCGAAGTCGTTCTGCGAGCACTGCGGCGGCCACCTGTTCAGCGGGGAGCCCGAGACGGGGCCGATCGGCGTCCGCCTCGGCGGGGTGGACGGCGACCCGGGGATCCGGGCCGAATGGCATCAGTGGATGTCGTCGGCGCCGGAGTGGTTCCCGATCCCCGAGGACGACCTCCCGCGGTACCCGGGTCAGCGCCCGAGCTGAACGTCGCTGCCCTCGAGCAGCACGCGGGCGACCTGCTCGGGGTCGTCCCAGGTCGGCAGGTGCCCGCAGCCGGCGAGCGTGACGCTGCGCGCGCCGCCGGGCAGCCGCCGGGGCCGGCCGACGAGCCGGTCGTGCTCCGGCCAGGCGAACGTGAGCGGGACGGCGATCTCGTCGAGGCCGGTGAAGCGGCCGGCGCGCATGGCGTCGTTCGCATCGTCGAACCCCGGCGCCGTCGCGTAGCTGCGCACGAGCCGTAGCGCGGCGGCGCGGGGGATCCGGTCGGGTCGGGCCGCCGTGCCCGCGAGGGCGAGCCGCCGGCCGGCGCGGGTCGAGAGCAGGGCCGGCAGGACGGGGAGGAGCCGCCGCGCGAGCGCGCGCGCCGGGCTGCGGCGCGGGACGAGCGGCTCGGGCCACAGGCCGGCGGGCGCGATCGCCGTCACGGAGGCGGCGTCGCCGGCGAGCGCCAGCTCGAGCGCGACCCACCCGCCGAGCGAGTTGCCGGCCACGTGCGGGCGCTCGATTCCCTCCGCCGCCACGAACTCGCTCACCGCCCGCGCCAGCGAGGCGGGCGATCCGTCGGCCAGCGGCGGCGAGCCGCCGAAGCCGGGCATGTCGACCGCCAGCACGTCCCGCTCGGTGGCCAGGCGATCCATCACCGGGTCCCACATGAACGCGTCCGCGCCCAGCGCGTGCAGCAGCACGAGGGGCGGCCCGCTCCCGCGCCGCACGTGCGCGAGGCGGACGGCTTCGGCGGCCGCGGTCACGAGTCGCGGTCCACGAGCAGCGCGAGGGCGGCGCTGATCGCCGCCGAGCCGCCGGCCACGGCGACGGTCTTGGCCGGCGCCTTGTCGGGCACGCCGTCGCGCCCCGCCGCGGTCGCCGCGATGTCGGCGAGGTCCCCCGCGATGCTGAGCGCGAGCCACGGGCGCAGCGGCGCGCCGCGCAGCGCATCCACAGTCGCCGCCACGTGCACGGCGATCTCCCGCGCGGCCAGCCCGCGCACCGCGACCACCGCGGGCGGGCGTGCCGCGGACGGGCCGAGCCACTGCCTCGTGACCCGCCCAGGGGCAACGAGCAGCGCTGCGCCGTAAGCGGCGCGCAGCGCGAGGACGGCGACAGCGGCGAGGCGGACCGGAGGCATGTGACTTCCCTACGTACCCGCCCGCCCCGTCGATCAATTGATCTACACGGCGCCAAGGAACGAAAGAAGGAGCATGAGGATCGCAGTCATCGGCGCGGGCGTCTCCGGCCTCGTCGCCGCCCACCTGCTCCACCGGACGCACGACGTCACCGTCTTCGAGGCCGGTTCGTACGCCGGCGGGCACACGAACACGGTGACGGTCGGCGAGCACCACGTCGACACCGGCTTCATCGTCTTCAACGACCGCAACTACCCGCGGTTCGAGCGCCTGCTGGCCCGCCTCGACGTCCCGTGGCAGCCGTCCGACATGGGCTTCTCGGTGAGCGACGAGCGCGGCGACTTCGAGTACAACGGCTCGTCTCCCAACGGCCTGTTCGCCAAGCGCGCGCATCTCGTGACGCCCTGGTTCCACCGCATGATCGCCGACCTCGTCCGCTTCAATCGCGACGCCCGCGCGCTGCTCGCCTCGCGCGACGACCCCTCGGTGAGCGACTGGCTGGCGATCCGCCGCTACTCGGAGCCCTTCGTCGAGCGGCTGATCGTGCCGCAGGCCGCTGCCGTCTGGTCCGCCGATCCCGCTCAGATGGGGACGTTCCCGGCGCGCTTCCTGGCGGAGTTCTTCGCCAACCACGGGATGCTCGGCTTCCGCGATCGGCCCCGCTGGCGCACGATCAAGGGCGGCTCGCGGCGCTACGTGGAGGCGATCACCCGCCCGTGGGGCGACCGTCTCCGCCTCGACGCGCCCGTCGAGGCCGTGCGCCGCCACGCCGACCACGTGACCGTCACGAGCCGCGACGCGGGCGAGGAGCGCTTCGACGAGGTGGTGATCGCCGCCCACGCCGACGAGGCGCTGCGCATGCTCGAGGACCCGTCGGACCGCGAGCACGAGATCCTCGGCGCCTTCCCCTACCAGCCCAACGAGGCGGTGCTGCACACCGACCGCTCGCTGCTGCCCCGCCGCCGTCGCGCGTGGGCGAGCTGGAACTACCACCTGCTCGACGAGCCGTCCGGGCTGCCGACCGTGACGTACCACATGAACCGCCTCCAGTCGCTGCGGTCCGACCGCGAGCTCTGCGTCACGCTCAATCGCACCGCCGCCATCGACCCCGCGCACGTCATCCGCCGCATCTCGTACGCGCACCCGGTCTACACGGCGGCCGGCATGCAGGCGCAGACCCGCCACCGCGAGATCAGCGGGCAGCGGCGCACCCATTACTGCGGCGCCTACTGGGGCTGGGGCTTCCACGAGGACGGCGTGAAGAGCGGCGCGCGGGTCGCCGAGCGGCTCGGGGGCGAGCGCCTGTGACGCACAGCGCGATCTACGAGGGCACCGTCCGCCACCGTCGCTTCGCGGTGCGCCGCCACGACCTCGAGCACCACGTCGTGATGGCCTACCTGGACCTCGACGAGGTCGCGGATCTGCTCGGCGGCCGCCTCGTCGCCCGCCGGCCCGGGCTCGTGCGCTTCCGCCGGGAGGACTACCTCGGGGACCCCGCCGTGCCGCTCAAGGCGGCCGTGCGCGCCCGCCTCGGCGACGACGCGCCCGACGGCCCGGTCCGCCTGCTCACGAACCTCCGCACGCTCGGCCTCTGCTTCAACCCCGTGAGCTTCTACTACTGCTTCGACCGCGACGAGCATCTGCGGGCGGTCGTCGCCGAGGTGACCAACACGCCCTGGGGCGAGCGCCATGCCTACGTCATCGACGGCGGCGGACGCGTCCTGCGCACCCAGCACGACAAGGCGATGCGCGTCTCGCCCTTCATGGGCATGGACCAGCGCTACGCCGTCGCCGTCGGCGAGCCGGGGCCCACGCTGTCCGTCCACATCGAGAGCGTGGAGAACGGCGATCGCGCGTTCGACGCGACGCTCAAGCTGCGCCGCCGGCCGTTCCGGGCGTCGCTGAGTGCGCTGCGCGTGCTCCCGCTCATCTACGGCCACGCGGTCGTGCTGCGCGCCAAGGGGGTCAAGCGCGCATGATCGCCGCGATGTTCGCGAAGCGAACTCGCAAGGCCAAGCTTGCTTGGCCCCGCCGCCTCTGCCTCGCGCTGCTGTCGCGGATCCGCGAGGGGAGCCTCACCGTCGTCGAGGGCGCCAGCCGGCGCGAGTTCGGCGTCGGCGCCCCGCACGCGACGCTCGAGGTCCACTCGCCGCAGTTCTGGGCGGCTCTGCTTCGCGGCAGCCGCGGGCTGGCCGAGTCCTACGCCGACGGGCTGTGGGACACGCCGGACCTGACCGCGGTCATCCGCGTCGCCGCCCGCAACGCGAGCGTGATCGACGAGCCGCGCCGCCGCCTGACGCCCCTGCGCGAGCCCTACCAGCTCGCCCGCTCCGCGCTCGTGCGCAACACGCCGCGCCGCAGCCGGCGTGACATCGCGGCCCACTACGACCTCGGCAACGAGCTGTTCGAGTTGATGCTCGACCCGACGATGATGTACTCGAGCGCCCGGTTCCTGCGCCCGGGGATGACGCTCGAAGAGGCGTCGGTGGCCAAGCTCGAGCTGGCCTGCGAGAAGCTCGACCTCGGGCCGTCCGACCACGTGCTCGAGATCGGCACCGGCTGGGGCGGCTTCGCAGTCCACGCGGCGCTCACGCGCGGCTGCCGCGTCACGACCACGACGCTCTCGAAGGAGCAGCGGGACCACGCGCGCGCCCGCGTGCGCGAGGCGGGCGTCGAGGACCGCGTGACCGTCCTGCACGACGACTATCGCGACCTGGGCGGCACCTACGACAAGCTCGCCTCGATCGAGATGATCGAGGCGGTCGGCTGGAAGGACTTCGGCACGTTCTTCGCCCGCTGCGGCGAGCTGCTCGAGCCCAACGGCCTGATGCTGCTCCAGGCGATCACGATCGACGACCGCGCGTACATGGTCGAGCGGGCGTCGAAGAGCTTCATCCGCACGCACATCTTCCCCAACGGCTGCCTGCCCTCGGTCGAGGTCATCACCCGCCAGGTCGCCCGCCGCACCGACATGCGGCTCGTCCACCTCGAGGACTTCGGCGCCGACTACGCCGAGACGCTGCGGCGCTGGCGGGCCAACCTGGAAGGCAACGCCGGCCGGCTCGGGGAGCTCGGCTACGACGAGCGGTTCCGGCGGATGTGGCGGATGTACCTCTGCTACTGCGAGGCCGGCTTCGACGAGCGGCGCATCGGCGTCGCCCAGGCGCTGCTCGCCAAGCCGCTCGCTCAGCGGTACGACACGGTCTCCCGGGCCCCGCGCTCGGCCGAGCGCAGGATCGCGTCGCAGACCTCCGCCGCCCGGTAGCCGTCCTCGAGCGTCGCGCCGTGCGGTGCGACGTCGCTGTCGTCGCGGATCGCCGTCAGCAGGTGGTGGATCTCGTGCACGAAGGTGTGCTCCCACCCGATGATGTGCCCCTGCGGCCACCAGAACTCCCAGAACGGATGGTCGGCCTCGGACACCAGGATCGTGCGGAACCCCGCGTTCCCCTCGCAGTGCTCGAGCTCGTTCAGTCTCTCGAGGTCGAACCGCAGCGAGCCCTCCGAGCCGTTGATCTCCCAGGTGAGCGAGTTCTTGCGCCCCTGGGCGAATCGCGACGCCTCGAGCGTCCCGACCGCGCCGCCCTCGAACCGCACGGCCGCCTCGAACGCATCGTCGACCTCGCGGCCGGACGCGAACGTGGCGGTCATGGCCGAGACGTCGGCGATCTCGCCGACCAGGTAGCGCGCGAGGTCGATCACGTGCGCGCCCAGGTCGCCGAGCGCGCCGGAGCCCGCCGCCTCCTTGTCGAACCGCCACACCGCGGCGTCGGTCGTGCCCCACTCCTGGAGGTAGCAGCCGCGGAAGTGCCGGATCTCGCCCAGCGCGCCGGACTCGAGGATCTCCCGCGCCAGCCGCACGGCCGGCACGAAGCGGTAGTTGAACGCGCACAGGTGCTTGACGCCGGCGCCCTGCACGCGCTGCCAGGTCTCGTACGACTCGTCGGCGTCGCGGCCCAGCGGCTTCTCGCAGATCACGTGCTTGCCGGCCTCGGCGGCTGCGATCGTCGGCTCGGCGTGGAGGTTGTTCGGGCCCGAGTTGTCGAACAGGCCGATCCGGTCGTCGGCGACCAGCGCGCGCCAGTCGGTCACGTGGGTCTCGAAGCCGTAGCGTCGCGCCGCCTCGGCCACCGCCTCCTCGTTGCGCCCGGCGATCGCCACCAGCTTCGGCTCCAGCGGCGGCGGCCATGTCATGTAGCCGATCTTGTGGTACGCGTTCGCGTGGGCTTTGCCCATGAACGCGTAGCCGAGCATCCCGACGCCGATCTCGGCCATCACGACTCCTTCGCGAACGCGGCGTCGAAGGCGACGGCCGAGGGCGCGAAGTCGGTTCTGCGGACGAACGCCAGCGCGTCCGGCGCGCCCCAGTCACGGTCCATCCCTGAGTCCTCCCATTCGATCGAGAGCGGGCCACCGTACCCGATCCGGTTCAGCGCCCGGATCATGGCCTCGAAGTCGACGTCGCCGTGGCCGGGCGACACGAAGTCCCAGCCGCGCCCCGGCTCGCCGAAGTTCAGGTGGCCGCCGAGGATCGACGAGCGGCCGTCGAGATGGCGGACGGAGTCCTTGATGTGCGCATGGAAGATCTTGTCCGCGAACTCGGTGATGAAGGCGGCCGAGTCGAGGAACTGGTGCTCGAAGTGGCTCGGGTCGAAGTTGATGCCGAAGCCCGGGCGGTCCCCGATCGCGGCCAGCGCCTTGCGGGTCGTCACGAAGTCGTACGCGATCTCCGTCGGGTGGACCTCGAGCGCGTACCGCACGCCCTCGGCCTCGAACACGTCGATGATCGGCCCCCAGCGCTCGGCGAACTCCTCGTAGCCGCGCTCGATCGCGTCGAAGTCGTTGGGCGGGAACGAGTAGAGCATGTGCCAGACCGGCGAGCCGGTGAAGCCGGTCACCACGTCGACGCCCAGCTGGGCGGCGGCCCGCGCGCTGTCCTTGACCGCCTCCGCGGCGCGCTGCCGGACGCCCTCGGGATCCCCGTCGCCCCAGATCTCGGGCGACAGCACGCCCTTGTGGCGCTCGTCGATCGGGTCGCAGACGGCCTGCCCGACGAGGTGGTTGCCGATCGCCCAGCAGCCCAGGCCATGGCGCTCGAGGACCTTGCGGCGCCCGGCCGCGTAGCTCGAGTCGCGCACGGCCTCGGCCACGTCGAAGTGATCGCCCCAGCAGGCGAGCTCCAAGCCGTCGAAGCCCCAGCCGCTGCACTTGGCGGCGAGGTCCTCGAGCGGCAGGTCCGCCCATTGCCCGGTGAACAGCGTTACGGGTCGTGCCATGGCTCCTCCAGCTATCGGTTGGCGATCTCGAGCCGCACCCCGGCGGCGCGATACTCCTGGGCGACGGCCTCCGGCAGGCCGCCGTCGGTGACGATCACGTCGAGCTCCTGCGCGCCCGCGATCGTGAGCAGCGACGCGCGGCCGAACTTGCTCGCGTCGATCAGCCCGACGGTGCGGGCAGCCTCGGCGCTGGCGGCCGCCACGACGTCGGCCAAGGGCCGCCGCGAGGTGGTCAGCCCGGCGTCGAGCGTGATCCCGGCGGCCGACACGAACGCGACGTCGAAGTTCAGCTCGCGCAGGAACTCGACGGTCCAGCGGCCGGCCAGCATGCGCATGTGCTGGTCCAGCTCGCCGGGGCAGACGACCACGTGCACCGGGTCGGCCACCAGCTCGTGGGCGATCGCCGGCGAGTTGGTGACCAGCGTGAGCTCGTACGGCGGGTCCTCCATCAGCCGGCGGGCGAGCGCGAGCGCGGTCGACGACGCGTCGAGGAAGATCGTCGACCCGCTCGCCACCATGCGGGCCGCGTGCGCCGCGATCGCGGCCTTCGCCGGGCCCGCCTGCTGCACCCGCTGCTCCCACGCGGTGGCGATGGCGGGCGTCCCGAGCCCGCGCAGCGCCTTCGCGCCGCCGTGCACCCGCTCCACCAGCCCGTCGCGGGCCAGCTGCTCGAGGTCGCGGTGGACCGTGACCTGCGAGACGGCGTGCTCGCGCGCGAGGTCGGCGACGGAGACACCGCCGTCGCGCTGGATCTGCTCGAGGATCTGGGCTCGGCGCAGGGCGGGCGGCACTAGTCGTCCATCGTCAGACGCGGTCCTCGAATGCCCTCCGGGTCACCTCGACCTCGAGCGGCCGGAACTCGTCGATGGCCTTGACGAGGTGGTCGGCGAACCGCTCCAGCGCCTCCTCGCCCTTCTCGGCGGTGGCGGTCATCGGGTTGCCGATCACGCCGGTGCGCGAGAACTCCCCGTGATCCATCGGGAAGACGAAGTACTGGTAGCCGTCGAACTCGACGTCGGGCGCGCCGTCCTTCTTGATGAAGGAGTCCGGCAGCCAGCCGGGCACCTGGGCACGGTCCTGGGCGGCCCGCTCCATGTGCACCAGCGCGGGGTTGTGGGCCATCACCTGCGAGGTCTCGAGCTCTGACGCGTGCCAGCCCGGGGTTTCCTCCGGCGGGTTCTCCAGCAGGCCGTCGAGCATCCCGATGTAGCGCTCGGCGTACGGCTTGTAGAGCGCCACGAACGCGCCCGTCTCGTACTTGATGCGCCGCAGCAGCGGGTCGAGCACCTTGGTGTTCGAGCCGTGCCCGTTGACGAACACGAGCTTGTTCCACCCGTGGTGGATGAGCGAGCGGGCGACGTCGTAGAGCACCTCGTTGAGCGTGCTCGCGCGCAGCGTGACGGTGCCGACCCCGGACTCCGTGTCGCGCAGGTGCTGGGGCGAGTAGCCGGCCCAGAACGGCGGCGTGTACGGCACGTCGGCCTTCTCCGCCGCCCGCCGCGAGACCTCGAGCGCGGTGATCGTGTCGGTCCCCAGCGGCAGGTGCGCGCCGTGCTGCTCGAGCGAGCCGATCGGCACGAGGATCAGGTCCGAGCGTTCCTGGAACCATGCGATGTCCGGCGGCGCCAGATCCAGCAGGTTGTTGGAGATCGGGCGGCCGTCATCCGGCATGGGCTGCCTCCTGGGTCAGGGTGAGGTAGCGCGCGGCGACGACGTCGGCGAACTCCGCGTCGTCGACGTGCGCGTCGATGGTCTCGTAGGGGATGTCGGGCCGCAGCGCCTCGCCCAGGGCGTCGAGGAAGGCGCGGTCGGCCTCGGGGTCCCAGAGGTCGCCGCCCTCGGCGTCGGCGAGCGAGAACCCGCGCGTGGGCGCGACCACGTGCACCGGCCCGGTCGCCTCGTTCAGGCGCTCGGCGACC
The DNA here is from genome assembly GCA_035717845.1 of Solirubrobacteraceae bacterium. Classification (GTDB taxonomy): domain Bacteria; phylum Actinomycetota; class Thermoleophilia; order Solirubrobacterales; family Solirubrobacteraceae; genus DASSUW01. The sequence continues at coordinate 16,604 of DASTIC010000203.1, read as the reverse complement.
TCGCGCCCCAGCGCCGCCTCCTCGGCGGCGTCGAGCCGCACGAGCGTGGCGACCGGGTTGTGGAAGTAGCTCTTGCGGGCGCGGTAGCGCTCGGGCACCGTGTCGCGCGGGCCCTGGTTGAAGAAGTCCACGCAGCCGGGGACGACGACCTGCGGGATCCCGTGGCGGCCCGCCACCCGCAGGCGGTCGGGTCCGGTGGCGTGGATGCCGTCGAGCAGCGAGTTGGCGAGCTCGGACAGCGTGTAGTCGACCACCCCGCCGAGCGCCCCGGCCTCGATCAGGTGCTCCATGGCCGGCCCGCCGACCCCGTTGGCGTGGAAGATGACCGGCTCGTGCCCGGCCTCGACGAGCGCGTCGCGCACGCGCATGACGCCCGGCGTCGTCTGCCCGAGCATGGTGACGCCGACGCAGCGGTCGCCCAGCTCCTCGACCGGCCGGCCGCCGCGGAGCACCATGCCGGCCACTGCGGCCGCGGCGTTGTCGAAGATCGCGCGCGAGATCTCGTTCAGGCCGAGGATGTCGATCACCGAGTGCATGACCGTCACGTCCCCCTCGCCGACGAACGGGCCGAACGGCCGCCGGCCGGACGCGCTGGGGGAGACGATCAGCTTCGGGACGCCCACCGGCAGCGCGTGCATGGCGGCCGCGCCGAGCAGCGCGCCCTCCGCGCCGCCGAGGCACAGCACGCCCGCGATCCGCCCTTCGGCGTAGGCGCCGAGCACCACCGCGCGCACGCCGTCGAGCATGAGCGCCACGGCGGCGCCGCGCGAGCCCGCCGCCCGCACGGCCTCCAGCTCGTGGCCACCCGCGCGGGCCACCTCCTCGCGCGGCACGTCGGCCTCGCAGCCGTCGGCCTCGCCGAGGATCCCGGAGTCCACGACCAGGGGCCGCGTGCCGAGCTCGCGCAGCCGGTCGCGCACGTACGCGATCTCGGCGCCCTTCGTGTCGAGGGTGCCGATCAGCGCGATGCCGGGAGCCTCGGCCACGCGGGTCAGACCGCCGCGCCCGCCGACAGCGACTGGCGCAGCCGGTCGATCGACTCCTGCACGTACTGGTCGTAGTAGTGCTCGGGCAGCGCGCCGGTCCCGTGGTCGCGCAGGAACTGCTCCATTCCCTGGCTCGCGCCCGCATCGGCGGCGTCGGCGATCTCCTGCCGGGTCGAGAGCGGCGTGCGGTCGACGGGCACCACGAACTCGACCGTGAGGTAGTCGTCGTAGCCGATGCCCTGGAGCTCCTTGACCAGCAGGTCCCAGTCGATCGCGCCCTGGCCGCAGGGGAGCCGGTTGTTGTCGGCGACGTGGAAGTCGACGAGGAAGTCGCCGGTGTCCCGGATCGCCTGCCCCCAGTCGGCCTCCTCGATGTTCATGTGGAAGATGTCGAGCGTCACGCCGCAGTTGCCGCCCACGTCCTTGGCGAGCTGGACCGCCTGGTCGGCGCGGTTGAGGAAGTACGTCTCGAAGCGGTTGAGCGGTTCGAGGCCGATCCGCACGCCGACCTGCTCCGCGTGCGCCTGGCACTCCTTCAGGCCCTGTACCGCCCACTCCCACTCCTCCTCGGGCGAGGCCATGGGGACGACCTTGCCGACCGTCGAGGGGACGATCGTGAGGATCTTGCCGCCCAGGTCCGACACCAGCGACAGGCAGTCCTTGACGTACTGGACGCTCGCGAGCCGGACGTAGTGGTCCTCGTGCACGAGGTCGCGGCCGCCCGTCATGAGCGTCACCGAGCCCCAGCACTCGAGGCCGTTCTCGTCGAGCTGCCGCTTGACGGCATCGACGTCGTAGACGGCGGGCTCGCCCGAGATCTCGATCCCGTCGTACCCGCTGCGCCCGAGCCGGGTGATCGTCGTCTCGATCGGCTCGGGTCGCATCCAGTTGTGCATCGCCACCTTCATGGGTCTCCTCCCCTTCGGGGTCCTACAAGCCGAGCTTGCCGGGGTTCATCACGTCGTGCGGATCGAGCGCCGCCTTGATCTGCCGCATGGCGTCCAGCGCGGTGCCGTGCTGGCGGCGCATGTACGGGCCGAGCTTGATGCCGACGCCGTGGTGGTCGTTGATCACGGCCCCGGCGTCGAGCGCCGCGGTCATGCCGTCCTCCCAGATGCGGTCGTGCAGGGCGAGCGCGTCGGGACCGCCGTCGGGCACCACGAAGCGCCCGTAGATCATCGTGCCCCACGCGTACCAGTGCGAGAAGTGCATCCGCAGCTCGAGGCCGTCGGAGCGATACGGCTCGCGCACGGCGGTCCGCAGCGCCTCGTAGACGGCCTCGATCCGCGCGTAGCTCGCCACCACGTCGAGCGTGCCCCAGATCGCGGGCAGCTCTGGCTGGTGGGGCGGGTGGTAGAAGTCGTAGCGGCGGTCCCACCAGCGCTGCGCGAGCGCCGGGTCGAGCACCTCGGCGCCGGCCTCCTCGGCGAGTTCGAGCACCCGCCGCTCCTCGAGCGCGGCCGCTTCCTCCTCGCCCTCGAAGGCGAGCACGGTGTAGACGCCCGAGAGCTCCTCGCCGACCACGGGCGAGAAGGCCAGGCGCGTCGCCTCCTCGTCGTAGAGGCGCACGACGGACGGCCGGTGGCCGAGCTGGAGCGCCCGCCGGATCGCCCCGATGCCGGCTCCCACGCTGGGGAAGGCGACGGCGGCGAAGCGCCGCGCCTCGGGGAGGGGGACGACCTGGAGGGTGACCCGCGTGATGACCCCCAGCGTGCCCTCCGAGCCGACGAACAGCTGCGTGAGCTCGGGGCCGACCGCGTGGCGCGGCGCCGACACCGTCTCCAGCGGGCCGGTTGCCGGCGTCACCACGCGCAGCGACAGCAGCAGATCCTCGATCTTGCCGTAGCGGGTGGAGAGCACGCCGGAGCCGCGGGCGGCGACGTAGCCGCCGACCGTCGCCCACTCGACCGACGCCGGGTAGTGGGGCAGCATCAGCCCGCGCGCGTTCAGCTCGGCCTCGAGCTCGCGGCCGTTCTTGCCGGCCTGCACCGTGACGGTCATCGACTCGTCGTCCACCTCGATCACGTCATCGAGCGAGCGCAGGTCGACGACGATGCCGCCGCGGACGGCGAGCGCGCCGCCCTGCGTGCCCGAGCCGCCGCCCCACGGGACGACCGGCACGCGGTGCTCGTGGGCGATCGCCACCGTCGTAGCGACGTGCTCCTCGGTGCGTGGCCGTACGACGACGTCGGGGCGCGCGATCGGCGCTCCTGCGGCCTTTGCGTGCAGCGCGGGCCAGTAGGTGTCGGCCGTGTACGCCGCGAGGTCCGACGGTGCGGTTATAACCGCGGCGCCGAGCGCCGAGGACAGCGCGCCCTCGGCATCGGCAACCGCCCCCCGGCTGATCGTGGTCAAAGCCGCCTTTCAGGACTCGTCATAACTTGACAAACAACTCTGCATCAGCTTTCAATTCCTGTCAAGCGCATGACGAAAGCTGACCCGAAGCGCATCGCCGGGCTCGCCGTCGCCGCCCTCGTGGTGGGATTCCTGGTCGTCAAGGCCGCCGGCGACCTGCGCCAGTTCGTGGTCGTCACGCTGAACGGCGCGACGCTCGCGGCGCTCTACTTCGTGGTGGCCAGCGGCTTCACGCTGATCTTCGGCCTCATGCGCGTCGTGAACATGGCGCACGGGTCGCTGTACCTGCTCGGCGGCTACCTCGCGCTCGAGTTCCAGGAGGCGTGGTTCGAGGACGACACCGGCCTCGGGCTGTCGCTGAGCGGCACGTCCGACACGGAGTACGGCCTTGCCGGCTGGCTCATCCCGCTGCTCGTCGCCACGCTCCTGATCGGGCTCCTCGGCGTCGCCATCCAGCAGGTCTTCCTGCGCTGGAACCAAGGCCAGGACCTGCGCCAGGCGCTGATCACGATCGCGCTCTCGGTGATCATCGGCGACCAGATGCTCGCTCGCTACGGCGGCATCTCGCAGGACATCGCGACGCCGTCGTCGTGGCCGACCAGCGTGCTGCTCCCCGGCGACGTGCGGTTCGGCTTCTTCCGCGGGGTGATCGTGCTCGGCTCGGCGCTGCTGATCGGCCTCGCGCTGTGGCTGATCATCAAGCGCACGCGGTTCGGGAAGATCGTGCGCGCCGGTGTCGACGACCGCGACATGGTCTCCGCGCTCGGCATCAACGTGCAGCTCGTGTTCGCGGGCGCGTTCATCCTGGGGGCGATGCTGGCCGGCTTCGGCGGGGTGCTGGGCGGGACGATGCTCTCGCTGGCGCCCGGGCAGGACACGGCGTTCCTGCTCAACTCGCTGATCGTCGTGATCATCGGCGGGATGGGCTCGCTGGGCGGGGCGGCGATCGGCGCGATCGCCCTCGGCCTGGTCGACGCCTACGCCGACGTGTACCTGACGTTCGGCGGCACCGACCTGACGAACTACTCGATCATCGTCACCTTCGCGCTGCTCGTGGGCGTGCTGGCGGTGCGGCCGCTGGGCCTGTTCGGGAGGCCGGCGTGAACCCCACGGTCAGCACCGGCCGGCTGGCATGGCCGATCCTCGCCGGCGTCGTGGCGCTCGCCGCGCTCGCGCCGCTGATCGTGGACGACTTCTTCCTCAACGTCATCCTCACGAAGGCGCTGTGGCTCGGCGTGGCGGCGGCGAGCCTGATCTTCCTCGCCGCCTACGGCGGGATGGTCTCGCTCGCCCAGGTCGGGCTGTACGGCGTGGCGGGGATGACGTACGCGAACCTCGTGCTGGCCGACGGCGGGAGCGCCGCGGCGTGGAATCCGTGGCTGGCGCTGATCGCCGCGCTCGTGGTCGCGACGCTCGTCGGCCTCGGCTTCGGCTGGATCGCCGCCCGCAGCGAGGGCATCTACTTCCTGATGATCACGCTCGCGTTCAGCGTGCTCGTCTTCTACTTCTTCTCCCAGGTCACGCAGTTGTCGGGCTTCGGGGGCGTCAACAACGTCGCGCTGCCCGGGCTGCTCGGCAGCCCCGAGCAGGACCCGCTGCCGCGCTACTTCGTGACCCTGGTGGTCGCCGTGGGGGTCTTCCTCCTGCTCGGCGGCCTGTCGCGCACCGCCTTCGGCCTCGGGCTCCAGGGCGTGCGCGACGAGCCCGCGCGCATGCGCGCCCTGGGCTTCGACGTCACGCTGCACCGGACGCTGGCGTTCGGCATCGCGGCGTTCATCGCGGGCGTCGCCGGCGTGCTGTCGGTCTGGTACAACCGCCGCATCACGCCGGGGTCGATCAACCTCGCGCAGACGATCGACATCCTCATCATCGCGGTCATCGGCGGCCTCTACCGGCTCGAGGGAGCCTGGGTGGGGGCGCTGGCGTACGCGCTGATCGACAACTACTCGCGCGAATGGGTGCCCGAGGTCGGCAGCGTCCTCGGGCCCGCACGATTCAACACGCTCATCGGGGTCGTCTTCCTGGTCATCGTCCTGCTCTCTCCCGGCGGCATCGTCGGGATCTGGGACGACGTCCGGGGACGGCTCCGGGAGCGAAGGCCGTCACTACGAGGAGGAGGAGCGAGTGTTGAAGGGACATAGGAGATGGGCGCTGGTCGGCGTGGTGGCCGCCCTCGCCCTGGTCGGGGCCGGCTGCGGCGACGACGACGACTCGGGCGGAGGCGGCGGCACCTCGACCGAGGAGTCGAGCGGCGGAGGCACGATCAAGATCGGCTTCCTCTCGGACTGCGAGGGCGCGTTCGGCTCGTTCTTCGAGCCGACGATCTCGGGCGCCAACACCGCGCTCATCAAGTTCGCGGGCGCGAAGCCGTCCGGCGAGAAGCCGAGCGACGGCGTCACCGGCGCCAAGATCGCCGGCAAGGACGTGGAGATCGTCAGCTACGGCTGCGCGGACGACACGGCCGACAAGGTGATCGAGGAGACGCGGCGCCTGATGGAGCAGGAGGACGCCGACGTCATGATCGGGCCGCTCTCCGGCGACGAGGGCATCGCGGTCGCCAACTACGCGAAGGAGCACCCCGACAAGACGTTCGTCAACGGCATCGCCGGCGCGCAGGACGCGACGCTCAAGGTGCAGGCGCCGAACTTCTTCCGCTTCCATCCGGACGGCGCGCAGTGGTCGGCCGGCCTGGGCGACTACGCGTACAACGACCTCGGCTGGAAGACCGCGGCGATCATCGGCGACGACTACTCGTTCCCGTACACGTCGCTGTCGGGCTTCGTGGCCGAGTTCTGCGCGATCGGCGGCAACGTGAGCAAGCGCATCTGGGCGCCGCTGGGCGAGGAGGACTACTCGTCGTACATCTCGCAGATCCCCGACAACGTCGACGGCCTGTACGTGGGCATCGGCGGCGCGGGCCTGATCAACTTCATCAAGCAGTACCAGGAGCAGAAGGGCCGTGTGGACACCGAGCGCATGCTGGGCAACGTGTTCTGGGACGACCCGCTCGTGCTCAAGGAGGTCGGCAAGTCGCTGGTCGGCGGGGCCACCGCGGCGATGACCGCGGCGGACTCCAACGAGCCCGCCGTGAAGACGTACCTCAAGGACCTCGAGGACGCCTACGGCAAGGAGATCGCCGGGCTCGGCCCGTCGGTCTTCACGTACGGCTACTACACGGGCATGACCGCGCTGATCAAGGGCCTCGAGGCCGTGAACGGCGACGTGTCCGACCAGGCGAAGCTCCAGGAGGCGCTGGCCGGCGTGACGCTGTCCGGCGAGGAGGCTCCGTGGGGCGACGTCAAGCTCGACGACAACCGCCAGGCGATCTCCGACGTCTACGTCAAGAAGATCGTCAAGGACGCGAACGGCGACGGCGTGCCGGACGTGCAGACGTTCCGCCGCATCCCCGAGGTCGACCAGACCTTCAACGGGGTCTTCTCGGCCGACACGCCGGCGCCCGACCGCACGAACCCGAAGTGCACCAAGGGGGAGCCGCCGCCGTGGGTCGGCAACGCCGAGGAGGTCGACTTCTCGTCTAACTGACCATGGCGGTCGCCGCGACATCCGCTGACGGCGCCGCGCCGATCCTCCGCCTGCGGGGGGTCGGCCGGCGCTTCGGCGGCGTGCACGCCGTGCGCGACGTGAACCTCGAGGTCCGCCCCGGCGAGCGCCGGGCGATCCTCGGGCCGAACGGCGCCGGCAAGACGACGCTCTTCAACCTCATCTCGGGTGAGTTCCCGCCGAGCGCGGGGAGCGTCGAGCTCTTCGGGGAGGACGTGACGGGCGCGCCGGCTCGCCGGCGCGCCCGCATGGGGCTCTCGCGCACCTTCCAGACGTCGCGGCTGTTCCTCGGCCTCTCGGTCGAGGACAACCTCTATCTCGCCGTCCTCGGGGTCAAGGACGGGCACCTGCGCATGGTCCCGTCGAGGGCTGACGGCGAGCTGCGAGAGGCGGCGCGGGCGATGGCGGAGGCGGTGGGGCTCTCGAGCCGCCTGCGATCACTCGTCGCCGACCTCTCGCACGGGGAGCAGCGCCAGCTCGAGGTGGGCATGGCGCGCGCCTCGAATCCCAAGCTGATGATGCTCGACGAGCCGGCCGCCGGGCTCTCGCGGGCGGAGCGCGGCAGGCTCACCGAGCTGCTGCTCTCGCTCGACCCGGCGATCACGCTGATCCTGATCGAGCACGACATGGACGTCGCGCTCCGCGTCGCCCAGTGGGTGACGATGATGCACGACGGCGCGGTGATCGTGGAGGGCACGCCGGACGAGATCCGGGCCAATCAGACCGTGCACGACCTCTACCTGGGGAGCGGGATCGGCCATGAGTGAGCCCCTGCTCCGCGTCGAGGGGCTCAGCGGCTACTACGGCACCGCGCACGTGCTCCAGGACGTCAGCTTCGAGATGGCCGCCGAGCCTGTGGCGCTGATCGGGCGCAACGGCATGGGCAAGACGACGCTGTGCAAGACGATCGTCGGCCTGCTCGGGGCGACCGGTCGCTCGTCGGGCTCGGTCCGCCTCGACGGGGCGGAGCTGCACGGCCGGCCGGCGTACAAGATCGCCAAGGCGGGCGTCGGCTACGTGCCGCAGGGCCGCCGGCTCTTCACGTCGCTGACCGTGGACGAGCACCTCCAGATCGTTGGAGCCCCCAGTAACGCGTCCTGGAACCCTGCGCGCGTTTACGATCTCTTCCCGCGCCTGGCCGAGCGGCGCAACGTGTCCGGCACCTCGCTGTCGGGCGGCGAGCAGGAGATGCTCTCGATCGGGCGCGCCCTGCTCACCAACCCCAAGCTGCTGATCATGGACGAGCCGTCCGAGGGGCTGGCGCCGACCGTGGTCGAGACGCTGATCGAGACGATCAAGGACCTCGCGGCGCACGGGATGGGGCTGCTCGTGGTCGAGCAGAACCTCGGCGTGGCGACGACGCTGGCCGAGCGGGTGATCGTGATGGTCGCCGGCTCGATCGCCACCGAGACCACGTCGTCCGAGCTGCTCGGCGACCCCGAGGCGCAGAAGCGCTACCTGGGCGTCGAGCCCCTGCCGGACGCCGCCTGAGCGCCTGACCGCCAGATAGGGTCCGCCGATGGAGCAGGCACCCGGGCTCGCCAACCAGCGCGCCGTGCGGCGGCACAACCTCGGCGTGGTGCTCCGCCACGTCTCCGAGCACGGGCCGCGCTCGCGGGCCACGATCGCGCTCGAGACCGGGCTCAACAAGACGACGGTGTCGAGCCTCGTCACCGAGCTGATCGGGCTCGACCTGCTGGTCGAGCGTGGGCTCGACTACCGCGGCACCGTGGGGCGGCCGGGCCAGGTGGTCGAGCTGTCGTCCTCGGGCGTCGTCGCGCTCGGGCTCGAGATCAACGTCGACTACGTCGCGGTGCGGGCGCTCGACCTCACCGGCGAGGAGCGCCACCGCGCGCTCGAGGCGCGCGACAACCGCCGGGTGAGCGGCGCCGAGGTGCTCGAGCACGTGGCGGCGCTGGCCGCCGGCGCGCTGGCCGCGGTGGAGGAGGCGGGCCTGCGGCCGGTCGGCGCCACCGTCGGCCTGCCGGGCCTCGTCGACGCCGACCGCGGGGTGCTCCTCGTGGCGCCCAACCTCGGCTGGCGGGACGTGCCGGTGGTCGACGAGCTGCGCCACCGGCTCGGCGATCCGGGCTTCCCGGTGACGGCGGACAACGAGGCCAACCTGGCGGCCCTCGCCGAGCTCTGGGAAGGCACGGCGCGGGGCCTGAGCGACGTGTTGTACGTGTCGGGCGAGATCGGGGTGGGCGCCGGGTTGATCGTCCGCGGGGAGCTGTTCCGCGGCAGCGGCGGGTTCGGGGGCGAGTTCGGGCACATGACGCTCGACCGCGGCGGTCGCGCCTGCGGGTGCGGGAGCCGCGGCTGCCTGGAGACGCTCGTGGGCCTCGAGGCGCTGCTCGAGCGGGCCGGCCTCCCGGAGATGGGAGCCACCGGCGGGGCGGCCGGCCCGGTGCGGGAGCTGATCGAGCGGGCGGGCGGCGGCGACGAGCGGGCGCTCGGCGCCCTCGAGGAGGCCGGCCGCTGGCTCGGCGTGGGGATCGCCTCGGCCGCCAACCTGCTCAACTTCCAGGCCGTGGTCCTCGGCGGCTTCTTCGGGCAGCTCGCTCCTTGGCTGGAGGGTCCCATCGCCGAGGAGCTCGAGACGCACCTGCTCGGCTCCTCCTGGGCGACGCCGCGCATCCTTCCGTCGACGCTCGGACCGGGAGCCGCGGTGCGGGGGGCGGCCGCCTCGTCGCTGCGGAGGATCTTCGCCGACCCCGGCTGGGCTGCGTGACCGGGCCAAGCAAGCTTGGCCTTGCGAGTTCGCTTCGCGAACATCGCGCGCTCGTCGGGCTCGACGTCGGCACGCCCGGCGTCATGGCGATCGCCGTGGCGCCGGACGGGGAGCTGCTCGCGCGCTGCGAGGTCGGCTACCCGCTCTCCACGCCGCGTCCCGGCTGGGCGGAGCAGGACCCCGAGGACTGGTGGCGCGCCACCGAGGACGCGCTGGCGGGGCTCGGGGTCGCAGAGGTCGCCGGCATCGGGCTGAGCGGCCAGATGCACGGCCTCGTGGCGCTCGACGAGTCCGAGCGGGTGGTGCGGCCGGCGATCCTCTGGAACGACCAGCGGACGGCGGCCGAGTGCGCCGAGATCGAGGAGCGGGTCGGCTTCGAGCGCCTCGTGGAGCTGACCGGCAACCGCGCGCTGACCGGCTTCACGGCGCCGAAGCTGCTGTGGCTGCGCCGCCACGAGCCGGAGTCCTACGCGCGCATCGCGCACGTGCTCCTGCCCAAGGACTACGTGCGGCTGAAGCTGTGCGGGGAGCGGGCGATCGACGTGGCCGATGCCTCCGGGACGCTGCTGTTCGACGTCGCGCGCCGCCGCTGGAGCGACGAGGTGGTGGCGGCGCTCGAGCTCGACCCGGCGTGGCTCCCGCGCGTGCTCGAGTCGCCCGACGTGTCGGGCACCACGCCCGACGGCGTGCCGGTGGCGGCGGGGGCCGGCGACCAGGCGGCGGGCGCCGTCGGCGTCGGCGTCGTCCGGCCGGGCCCGGTCTCGGTCGCGCTCGGCACCTCCGGGGTGGTCTTCACCGCGCTCGACGCGTACGCTCACGACCCGCAGGCCCGCGTGCACGCGTTCTGCCATGCGGTGCCGGGCGCCTGGCACGCGATGGGCGTGATGCTCTCGGCCGCCGGCTCGCTGCGGTGGCTCCGCGACGCCGTGGCACCGGGGGGCGACTTCGGGGCGCTGGTGGCGGAGGCGGAAGCCTGGGAGCCGGGGGCCGAGGGGCTGACCTTCCTGCCGTACCTGGCGGGCGAGCGGACCCCGCACGCCGACCCCGACGCGCGCGGCGCCTTCACCGGGCTCTCGCTGCGCCACGACCGCGGCGCGCTCGTTCGCGGGTGCCTGGAGGGCGTGGCGTGCGGCCTGCGCGACTCGCTCGACCTGGTGGTCGAGCTGGGCGCGCGGCCGTCGGCCGGCCGTGTCTCGGGCGGGGGCGCGCGCAGCGAGCTGTGGCTGCGGATCGTCGCGTCGGTGCTCGAGCTGCCGCTCGAGCGCCTGGCGGTCGAGGAGGGCGCCGCCTACGGAGCCGCGCTGCTGGGCGGCGTGGCGGGCGGTGTGTTCGCGGACGTCGAGGAGGCGGTCGACGCGTGCGTGCGCCCGCACGGGGCCGTCGACCCGGTCGCGGAGGGGGTGGAGCCGTACCGCGAGCTGCGGGAGCGCTACCGGGCGCTCTACCCCGCGCTGCACCAGGCGTCCGCCTGACTACACTTTGTGAAGCATGGCGCAGCGCCTGGGGAACCGGCCGTGTGGCGGCCGCTATGGGGACATCGTGCAGGCGATCGGCAATACGCCGCTCGTCGAGCTCAGGCGACTCTCGCCGAAGCCCGGCGTGCGCATCTGGGCCAAGCTCGAGTCGCACAACCCGACCGGCTCGATCAAGGACCGCGTCGCGCGCTCGCTGATCGAGGCCGCCGAGGAGGAGGGCGCGATCCGCCCTGGCCAGACGATCCTCGAGCCGACCTCGGGAAACACCGGCATCTCGCTCGCGATGATCTGCTCGCGCAAGGGCTATCCGCTGAAGGTCGTGATGCCCGAGAACGTCACGCCCGAGCGCACCCAGCTGCTGAAGATGTACGGCGCCGAGATCGTCTACTCGGAGGGCTCGAAGGGGTCCAACGGGGCGGTCGAGATGGCGCTCGAGATGGCGGCCGCGGACGCCTCGTACTACATGCCGTACCAGTACGGCAACCAGGCGAACCCGCGCGCGCACTACGAGGGCACGGCCAAGGAGATCCTCGAGGAGCTCGACGAGATCGGCGCGTTCGTCGCCGGGCTCGGCACCGGTGGGACGCTGATGGGCACCGGCCGGCGGCTGCGCGAGGAGCTCGGCGACGGCGTGAAGATCGTCGCGGCGGAGCCGATGCAGGGCGAGCCCGTGCAGGGCCTGCGGTCGCTCGACGACGGCTTCATCCCGCCGATCATCGACCTCTCGCTGCTCGACCGGAAGATCTTCGTCACCAACCACGACGCGATCGTCTGGACGCGGCGGCTGCTCGACGAGGAGGGCATCTTCGCCGGCGTCTCCTCGGGGGCCATCGCCTCGATCGCGGTCCGGATCGCGGGGGAGATGGACGAGGGCAACGTCGTCTTCATCGTCTGCGACGACGGTTGGAAGTACCTCTCCTCCGGGGTCTACACGCTTCCCGTCGAGGAGATCGAGAACCTGGACTCGACGGTCTGGTGGTGAGTCGGCGCGCGCTGCTCGCCGGCGGCGCGGTCGCGCTGCTGGCGGGGTGCGGGGACGAGGACGAGGCGGCGGCGCCCCGGCCCGCCGACGTGCTGCTGCGCTCGCTGGCCGCGGAGCGGAGGCTTGCGGCGGCGGCTCCGCGCAAGGTGGCCCGGCGGGCGCGCGAGCGGGCCCAGCGGCTCGCCGCCGCCGTGTCCGAGCAGGGCGGGCGGCCGCACGACGCGCCGGCGGCGGCCGCGCGCGGCGATGCGGTGCCGGCGGCGCGCGCGGCGCTCGTCGCACACGTGGACTCGCTCCCTCAGCTCTCCGGTGACCTGCGCGCGCTCGCGGGGGAGCTGATCGTCGGCGCGGCGGCCGACCTCGCCGTGCTCACGGGCGAGGCGGAGTCGTTCCCGGGGACGCCCTCGTGACCGCCACCCGCCGCGACGTCGTCGCGCTCGCCGCCGCGGTGTTCGTCGCCCGCTCGTCACCGGCCGCCGCGGCGGCGCCCGACGACGCCGAGCTCCTGCTGCGGCTGATCGCCCGCGAGGACGAGGCGGCGGCCGCGCAGGACGGCGTGGTGGCCTCCGAGGAGCGCGATCACGCCGCGGCGCTGCGCACGCTGCTCGACGCGCTCGGGCGCCAGGCGCCGCGGGGACCGGCGTCGGCCCCCTCCCAGGACCTCGTGGCGCTCGAGACCTCGCTGATCGAGGAGTACCGGGCGGCGGTGCTCGAGCTCCGCGATCCGAGCATCCTGAAGACGGCCGGAACGATCCTCGCGTCGCACAGCCAGCACCGCGTCAAAGCCCGCATCGAGGCCGGTCTCGACCCGTTCGCATCCGACCCCTAGACTGGGTCGTGGATACACGGACTCGTTCGAGAGGAAGCAGACCATGCCAGTCAGCATCGGACCGATGGAGCTCATCGTCGTGCTCGTCATCGCGCTGCTCGTGCTCGGCCCCAAGCGCCTCCCCGAGGTCGGCCGCTCGGTAGGTCGCGGGATGCGCGAGTTCAAGGACTCGATCAGCGGCGTCTCGCGCGACGACGACGAGGACGACGTCAAGCCGCTGCGCCAGCCCGCCAAGACCGCAGAGTAGTTGCGCATCTCGCAGCAACTGCTCGACGAGATCGTCGCGCACGCCCGTGCGGACGCGCCGAACGAGTGCTGCGGGATGGTCGCCAGCCGCGACGGCCGTGCCGTCGCGGTGCACCGGGCGACGAACGCCGTCGCGAGCCCGTTCCGCTACGAGATCGACGGCATGGAGCAGTACCGGATCCAGACCGCGATCGAGGACGCGGGGCTCGAGCTGGGGGCGATCTACCACTCCCACACCCGCTCGGCGCCCACGCCGTCGCAGACCGACATCAACCTCGCCTTCTATCCGGACGCGGTCTACGTGATCGTGGGGCTCGAGCACGACGAGCCGGACGTGCGGGCCTGGCGGATCGTCGACGGCGCGGTCAGCGAGACCGCGCTCGAGGTGGAGGACGGGGCGCGGGCCTCCTGACGGCACGCCGCTGGCGTGCCCCACGTGCGGCGCCACCTTCACGGGCGGCGAGGACCGCTTCTGCCCCGACTGCGGCGTGCCGCTCGTGCATGCCGCCGGCGACGGCGAGCGCACGCTGACGCCCGCGCGCGAGCGCGCACGCAAGATGCGGCCGCAGTACGCGGAGGGCCCGCTCGTGCGCGTCGCCACCGCCCGCCACCAGGCCGAGGCGGAGATGCTCGAAGGGATGCTGCTCGAGGAGGGCGTCCCCTCGCTCACGCGCCGCTCGGGCGGCTTCGACGTTCCCGACTTCCTGGCCAGCGGCCCGCGCGACATCCTCGTGCCGGCATCGGGCGCCGACCGCGCGCGCGAGCTGCTCGGCGTCCAGGAGCCGACCACGGCGCTCACGACCGGCGAGGGCACGCCGGCGTGGGTCAAGGCGCTGGCCGTCGCGCTCGCCGTCGGGATCGCGGCGCTGATCGCCGCGGGCGTGTTCGCGGCCGTGTTCTGAGGCGCTCCCTTCGATGCGCAGTTCTAAGGAGCGGCGAGGCGGTGGAGGTGGGAGCGCCATGCGGCCTCCGTGTGCCGTGTCCGCCGGCCGCGGAACGCGGCGTCCAGGGCCTCGTCGGGCGCCGAGCGCGCCATCGCCACCGCGGCCCGGTCTCCCTCCTCGCGGGCGAGGAGGTCGAAGACGGTCCCGCCGAGCAGCAGCGCGTCGGCGCGACCGGGCGGGAAGGCGGGCGCCGTGCCCTCGCGCAGCCGCCTCGCCACCGCCGGCCGCACGTGCTTGGTCTGGCCGGACAGCCACTGGGCGGCGCCCTCGACGAACCACGCCGAGCGCACCCAGCGGCTCAGGCGCCGGGGCCCGAGCGGCGGCGGGAAGCCCGGGTGCCGCGCGGCGAGCGCGCGGCGGGCGAGCAGCCCCGACGGCGAGAGCATGAGCAGCTCGAGCGACCCCTCGACGTTCGAGGCCCGCTGCGCGAGCAGGCGGGGCGAGAGCACGTGCAGCTCGCGCTCGGCCGCCCACCCGACCACATAGCGCCGCGCGGCGGGTGCCGTCAGCCGCCGCTGGACGGCGAGCCAGGGCTGCGCCGCGTCGAGCTGCGCCGGCGAGCCGTGCAGCACCACGGAGAGCTCGCCGAGCTCGACCTCCAGCGCGCGCTCGAGCCGCCCCCGGGCGTACTCGAGCTGCGCCAGCACGCGTCCGGCGTCCGGCGCGTCGCGCTCGTCGTGACGCGCGACGAAGGTCTCCGACGGTGTCTCCAGCCACATGGCACGTCGCGGGCGGGCCCGCGGCGAGTCATCGTGGCACGCCGCCGGCCGTCAGGCGTAGGCGAGCGCGCCGTCGCCCTGGGCGATGCCGGCGATCTCCTCGGAGGCCCGCTCGAACTCCTCGTCCGACAGCACCGGAGTGCCCTCGAACGGCAGCTCGCGCGTGATCTGGAGCCACGACCGGCATCCGCCGTAGTCGTCGCGGACGCGCACCGTGACGGGGCGGGGGATCCGGTACGTGCGCAGGAGCAGGACGTGCAACGGGTGCCGGCGCTTCCAGGCGAGGCGCTTCTCGGCGTAGTCCGGCGTCCACACGTAGAACGGCGACAGCGCGTCGACCACGCGGCGGTCGGTCACCGTCCAGGCGCAGGCCACCTCGGCCCACGCGCGGATGCGCACGCGATCGGGCTGCGCGATCCCACCGTCGCGGGTCAGCGCGTGCGCGGGCGGCTCGCCCTCTGCCCACACGCCTTCCTCGAGCGCCCGCCGCAGCTCGGGCTGGTGCGACTGGCGGACGAGATCACCGCGCTGGTGATCGAACGTCGGATAGAGGAAGAAGCGGTCGTGCTCGAGGGCGAAGTGCTTGTCCGGCTCGCGGATGCCGCCCTTGCGGAGGGTCACGAGCTGCTCGCCTTCGGCGAGCGCGCGCACGGTGACTGCCCATTCCTTGAAAGCGATCGGCATAGGGATGGTGGTTGGGAAGTGTGTTTAGAGGGTGCGACCCGCCCGAAGGCGAACCCCACGCACCCTGCCCTGGATCAGCCGCGTCCTAACCGTCCGTTGCGGCGTCACATAGTATGCACAAAGTCGCGGAATCGCCAAATCCTGCTGGAAATTGCGCGTATTTCGTACCACGAGCCCCGGTGTAAGCGCGCTTACAGGCGTGTGTCGTTGAGCGCCTCGACGACCTCGAGGACGGCCGCGAAGTCCTGCTCGCCGAGCCCGCGCCCGTCAGCCGCGGCGTAGAGCTCGCCCGCGAGGGCGGCGGCCGGGAAGGCGGCGCCGGCGTCGCGGGCCTCCTCGAGGCAGAGGCGGACGTCCTTGAGCATGTGCTCGAGCTTGAACAGCGGCGTGAAGTCGTGGGTGAGCATCGGCTTGCCCTTGAGCTGGAGCATCGTCGAGTTCGCCGAGCCGCCGGCCATGACCGTGAGCAGCGCCTCGAGGTCGACGCCGGCCCGCCGGCCGACGACGAGCGCCTGCGCGAGCGTCGCGCAGTTGGCCGCGCTGACCGCGTTGGAGAGGACCTTGACCTGCTGCCCGGTCCCCAGCTCGCCGACGTGGACGATCGTCTCGCCCATGGCCTCGAGCGCCGGCCGCGCGCGGGCCACGTCCTCCTCGCTGCCGCCGGCCATGATCGTCAGCGTCCCGTCCGCGGCCCGTGGCGCGGAGCCAGTCACCGGCGCGTCGACGAACGCATGGCCGCGGGCAGCCACCTCGGCGCCGATCCGGCGCGCCTCGGCGGGCCCGATCGTCGACATGTCGACGAACAGCGTTCCGGACTTGGCGCCGCGGGCGGCACCCTCCTCGCCGAGCAGCATCTCCTCGACCTGGGCGCGGTCGACCACCATCGTGATCACGATGTCGCCGCGCTCGCCGACCTCGCGCGGCGTGGCGGCGACGTGGCCGCCGTGCTCGGCCGCCCACTCGTCGGCCCGCTCGCGCGTGCGGTTGAAGACGGTCAGCTCGAAGCCTGCGCGCGCCAGGTTGGCCGCCTGGCGCGAGCCCATGATCCCCAGTCCTATGAAGCCGACCGCCGTCATCGGCGGCGGATCTTAC
>DASTIC010000202.1:0-5107 GCA_035717845.1 Solirubrobacteraceae bacterium | reverse complement strand
GGGTTGCGACCCGTATAGCTCTTTCTTGCTGCCGCTTCGAGGCTTGCTGTTTGGATTCGTGGTGGCGGTGACGTCCGACGCCGTGGAGAAGGTCCCGACCGGCGGCGAGCTGACTGTCTGTGAGGCTGTCGACCGGGGTGGGTCTGACTTCCTTTTGCTGTGTCGCTCGTCGCCGGTCGGGGATGTCCGGCGTGACTTGATAGGAGCGTGGCACCGCCCCCAGCAAGCCGTGTCCGCCGGACGTCCACTCAATCGAGGTGGAGGTGGACGAGGTCAATGATCGTGCTCGGTGCGGACACCCACAAGCGCTCGCACACAGTCGCCGCGGTGTCAGCGACGACCGGCGAGCTGCTCGGAGAGCAGACGGTCCAGTCCGGGGCGAAGGGCGCAGCGGCGTTGCTGCGCTGGGCGCGGGACCTGGGCGCAGAACGGGTGTGGGCGCTCGAGGACTGCCGGCATGTCTCGGGCTCGTTGGAGCGGTTCCTGATTGAGCGGGGCGAGCGAGTGCTGCGGGTTGCCAGCAAGTTGATGGCGGCATCGCGGCGGCAAGCGCGTGGGCGCGGCAAGTCCGACAGCATCGACGCGCTTTCGGTCGCCCGAGCGGCGCTGCGCGAGGGTCTGGACACGTTGCCGGCCGCACACTTGGACGGGCCCGAGCTCGACTTGCGGTTGCTCGTCGATCACCGCGAGCGGCTGGTCCGGGCGCGCGTGGCGCTCAATAACACACTGCAATGGCATCTGCACGATCTCTGGCCCGAGCTGCAGCTGCCCGGCAGCTCGCTGTTCTACGGCAAGTGGCAGCCACGCATCGCGCGCCGGCTCGCGCGGGCCGAACAGACGACACGCGTCCGAACGTCGAATGAGAGCTGCTCTTCCATGGTGTCTTCCACACCTGAAGAGCACCGAGGACGCCGACTGGCCCCCGCCCGCAGCGCGCCCAAGAGGACGGCCTGGGACCCGACCGGACCGCGTTTCCGGACCCAGTAGCGGACCCAGTGCCGCCGAGCGCGGTCGGCGGCGAGCGAAGGAAAGCCCTCACACGCAGGGCTTTCGCCTGAAGCCGACGGCCGGACTCGAACCGGCGACCCCTTCATTACGAGTGAAGTGCTCTACCAGCTGAGCTACGTCGGCGGGGCGCCCGGAAGGGTAGCGCTCGTGAGGACCTAGCCGACCGGTCAGTTTCCTCGAACATCTGCCGACCAGCGGCCCCGGAGACGGCAAGCGCCGCGTAGGCTCAGACGCATCGGTGCGGCAGAGACGCCGCCCCCGACGTACAGGAGCGAGGACGGACGACATGACGGGGCGGCCACGGACGGTCTCCGGTAGAGCGGCTGACCAGGGGCGGGCTCCAACCACGCCCCTGGCGCCGACTGTCCTGCTCGCGGACGCGGACGCGGATGCGCAGGCGATGATGCGCGACGCGCTGCTCGAGGGCACGGGTCCGTGCCAGCTCCGCACGGTCGGGAGCGCGGAGGAGCTGGAGAGCTACCTGCGCGACCCGAACCCGGCGAACCCGAAGCCGGCGCTCGTCCTCATCGACCTCCACGAGGACGGGCTCGACGCGCTGACGCGCATCAAGCGCGACGCCGACCTGCGCCACATCCCCGTCGTCGTGCTGGCGAGCGCGGCCAACGACGACACCGCCACGGCGGCCGCCTACGAGGCCGGCGCCAACACGGTCATCCCGAAGCCCGCCACGTTCATCGAGCTGGTCCGCCTCGTCAAGGTGCTCACCGCATACTGGCTCGAGGCCGCGGCGCTGCCGCCCCAGCAGGATCTGCCGTGACCCCCGTCAGGCTGCTCGTCGTCGGCCCTGTCCGCGAGCAGGAGCGGGCCCGGCGCGCGCTCGGTGCCATCGCCGGCTACGCGACCAGCTACGCGCTCACGGCGCCGCAGGCCCTCGAGCTGCCGCCGCACGACGCCTATCTCGCCTTCGACCTCGCCACCGCGACGCAGCTGCTCGCCGGCGGCCCCCGGGCCGTCCTGCTGGTCGACGACGACCCGAACCCCGAGACCGACGCCGCCGCCGCCGAGGAAGGCGTCTTCGTCACGCGGCTGGACCAGCTCGAGCGCGCCCTCAACCACGCCATCGCCCACCAGAACGCGCTGCACAAGCTGGCGGAGTCCGAGCAGCGCCACGCGCTCGCCATGCAGGGCGCCGACGACGGCCTGTGGGACTGGGACGTGCGCAACGAGCGGCTGTACTTCTCCCCCCGCTGGAAGTCGATGCTCGGCTACGAGGAGGAGGAGCTCGGGGAGGCACCGGGAGAGTGGCTGGGTCGCGTCCATCCCGACGATCGCGCGGCCGTCCAGCAGGCCTTCGAGGCGCACTGCTCCGGCGCCTCGGACCACTTCGAGCAGGAGTACCGGATCCAGCACCGCGATGGCAGCTACCGCTGGATGCTCGCCCGCGGCATGGCCGTCCGCGACGGCCAGGGGCACGCCACGCGGGTCGTCGGCAGCCAGACCGACGTCACCGGCCGCAAGGAGGCCGAGCAGCGCCTCCAGCACGACGCGATGCACGACGCCCTCACCGGCCTGCCCAACCGCGTGCTCTTCCTCGACCGTCTCGACCAGGCGATCCGCCGCGCCCAGCGCGCCACCCCCCAGGCGGCGGCCGCCGTCCTCTTCCTCGACCTCGACCGCTTCAAGCTCGTCAACGACTCGCTCGGCCACCAGGCGGGAGACCGGCTGCTGATCGCGGTGGCGCGGCGGCTCGAGTCGGCCGTGCGGCCCCCGGACACCGTCGCCCGGCTCGGCGGCGACGAGTTCACGGTCTTGCTCGACGGCGTGTCCGACGCCCACGAGGCGTCGCTGGTCGCCGAGCGCGTGCACCAGACCCTGCGGGCGCCGTTCCACATCGACGAGCGCGAGCTGTTCGTGGACGCGTCGATCGGCATCGCCCTCGCCGACGCCGATGCGGCGCCCGACACCGTCCTGCGCGACGCCGACGTCGCCATGTACCGCGCGAAGGCCGACGGAAAGGGCCGCCAGGCGGTCTTCGACGGCCGGATGCACCAGCAGGTGATGCGCCGGCTCGATATGGAGACCGAGCTGCGGAGGGCGATCGACGAGCAGCGGCTCGAGGTCGTGTACCAGCCGATCGTGCAGACCGCCACAGGGCGGATCGCGGGCTTCGAGGCGCTTTGCCGCTGGCCCGACGCCGCCAGCGAGCCCGCCGAGTTCGTCCCCATCGCCGAGGAGACCGGCCTGATCGTCCCGCTCGGCCGCTGGGTCCTGGAGCGCGCGACGTCGCAGCTCGCCGCCTGGCGCAGGACCGCAGCCGGAGTCGGCCTCACCGTCGGCGTCAACGTGTCGCACCGCCAGCTCGCCGACCCCGACTTCGACCTCGCGTTGAGCGAGGCGCTCGAGGCCTCGCGGCTCGACCCCCGAGCGCTCCGGCTCGAGGTCTCAGAGCACGCGCTCGAGCATGCCCAGCGGGCGCTCACCCAGCTGGTCGCCACCCACGGCGTGCGCTCGCACATCGACGACTTCGGCACGGGAGCGAGCTCGCTCCGCCTCCTGCACGGCTTCCCGGGCGACGCGGTGAAGATCCACCGGACCCTGGTGGCCGGGATGGGGCGGGAGCCCGGGGCGTTCGAGATCGTCAAGGCGCTCGTGGGGCTCGCCCACAGCCTCGGGCTCGAGGTCGTCGCCGAGGGCGTGGAGACCGCCACCCAGCTCGAGCACCTCGAGCTCCTGGGCTGCGAGTTCGCCCAAGGGTTCTACCTGAGCGCGCCGCTGCGCCCCGAGGACGCAGCGACGCTGCTCGAAGAGGCGGCGCTCCGCGGCTAGGCGCGCCGGGGGGCGTCGGGGCGCTCGGTCTCCTGCTCGCGCTCGAAGCGGCGCTCGTCCTCACGGCCCTGGTCGTACTCGGTCTGGGGCTCGTGCATGGGCCGGTCGGCGTCCGCCTCCTGCGACCCGGTCGACGAGCTCGCGAAGCGCTCGTCGTCGGTGCCGGCCGACGTGCCGGCGAACCGGTCGCGCTCGTGCTCGTCGATCAGCTCGTGGTCGGCGCGGCCCTCTTCGTGCATCTTGGCGCGCTCCTCGCGCAGCTTGGCCTCAGCGCGCTCGCGCTCGGCCTCGTGCTGCGCGATCTTGGCGCGCTGCTCGGCCTCGTCGGCGTGGCGCTTTCGCTGCTCGGCCTCGGCGCGGTGCTCGCCGGCGACCTGCTTGCGGCGGTCGTGGAGCTCGCGTTCACGAGCCTTGACCTGCGCCTGACGGCGGGCCCGCGGCAGCACGAATGCGAACAGTGCGATCAGGATGATCGCGATCACGACGATGGCGATGATCAAACCGGTGGACATGACGTTCCTTCCCTGTTGGGTCCCGTCAGATCCTTCCCGCCACACTGGGTTCCCATGCCGCCGACTTTCGACCTCCAGTCGCACTCCATCCACTCCGACGGGTCGCTTTCCGCCGCCGATGTGGTTGCCCAGGCGGCCGCGGCGGGGGTCGAGCTGCTCGCGCTCTCGGACCACGACACGACCGACGGCGTCAACGAAGCGAGACACGCCGCCCGCGAGCACGGCATACGATTGACGCCGGCGGCGGAGCTCTCAGCCGTGCACGGCGCCCACGAGGACCTGCACGTCCTCGGCTACGAGATCGACCCCGACGACCCCGATCTCGTCGCCGCCCTGCACGACTTCCGCGGCGACCGCGCGCGCCGCATCGACGCGATGGCCGGCCGCCTGCGTGAGCTGGGCTTCGAGCTCGACTCCGCGCCGCTCGACGCCCGCCGCGAGGCCGGGAAGCCGATCGGCCGCCCCCACCTCGCCGACGCGGTGCTCGCCCACCCCGCCAACGCCGAGCGCCTGCGGGAGGAGGGGATCGACGGCCGCAGCGCGCTCTTCCCGCCGTATCTCGTCCCCGGCGCCGTGGCCTACGTCGCCCGCAGCCGCCCGACGGTCGCCGAGGCGATCGAGGTCATCCATGCGGCCGGGGGCGTCGCGGTCTGGGCGCACCCGTTCTGGGACCTCGACATCCCGGACGAGACGGTCGCCACCGTCCGCGAGTTCGCGGCCGGCGGGCTCGACGGCGTGGAGGCCTTCTACGCGACCCACACGGAGGAGCAGACCCGGCTCCTGCACGCGACCGCCGCCGA
>DASTIC010000201.1:0-17741 GCA_035717845.1 Solirubrobacteraceae bacterium | reverse complement strand
GGCGCGGCCCTCATCAGGATCTCGACCCGCCACCATGTCGGGCCGCGCGCCGAGGGGCTACTGCTCGGCGCGGCGGCCGGCGCGCTGTTCGGCGTCTCAGATGTCGCGCTCAAGTGGCTCACCCAGGCGGAGCCGGGGCCGCTGCTCGGGCTGCTGAGCCCGTGGACGCTGACCGCGATGATCGCCGGCGTGATCGCCTTCTACGCCTCCGCCCGCAGCCTCCAGATCGGCGACGGCGTCGAGGTCATCGCGCTCACCTCTGTCGCCGCCAACCTCGCCGCGATCATTGGCGGCATCCTCGTCTTTCACGAGCCGATCGGCTCCGGCCCACTCGAGATCGGCGCCCGCTTCCTCGCGTTCTGCCTCGTCATCGCCGGCGCGGCGCTCATGCCCGCCCCGATTCGCGCTGCGCCCGAAGCGGCCAGCACGCCTAGCCTCACGACCAGCCAGAGCGAATAGGCCGGGCCTGCTGGCGGGCCCGCCGCGCTGGTTCGGGCAGCGACCCGCGGGCGCGTGGGGCGAAACCGACCTCTTTGAGGTGCGGCGGAGCGAACCGCGACCTAGGATCACGCTCGCCAATGCGACGCGGTCGTTCTGCTGACGCAGCGCCCAACGGTCCGCGTCGCGTTCGAGGCGGAACGCCAGCTCGCGTACGCCCCGGCCGCTGCCCGGCACCGCGCGGCCGAGCGCCCGAAGTCCAACGGCCAGGAGCATCACGAAACGGTGCCGTCGGGCGATGTGCCCCGCTTCGTGGTTCAGGCCGGCGGCCAGCTCGTCGTCGTCCAATGATGCGAGGGCTCCCGCTGAACCCACGGTCCGTGGGTGAACAAGTCCTGCGGCCGCGAACAGCACGTCCGAGCCGCCCACGATGAGGCTGTGCCTCGGTCCGAGGCCAACCGCATACTGCGCGACGAGGTGCCCCGCAGCTCGGGCGTCACGCACGGCGACGACGCAGCTAGATATGAGCGAAGCGGCGAGCACGATGCCTGGGACGTACAAGGCGAGCGCTGCGAGGCCATGTCCCTCGACGGCCAGGTCCGATCTGATCCCAGGCGGCGCCACGTGAGCGCACCAGTGTGTGAGCGCGACGAAGAGCTCGGTGCCCGGGAAGAAGAACAACAACGAGATGACGGCGAGGAGAGAGGCGAGCCTCGTAGCGCGAGCGAGCTCAGCCACAACACGATGGCTGTGACCGGGGCGACCCGCTGAAGGCGCAGCACGTGCGGTAGGACGATGCCCGCGGCGGTGATCGCTACGAGCGCCGCAGTCATCGCTTGTGGCGCTTCTCGTTCATCTCGCGCGCGAGCTCGCGAAGATCGGTCAGCTCGTCCTCCTCGAGCCCACCGATGAGCTGCGCAAGCGCAGCCTCGCGGGCAGCCTTCGAAGCCCCGGCGAGAGCCTGCGAGATCGAGCGCGAGAGATATTCGGCCTCAGAGACCAGTGGCCGGTACTCGAAGGCGTTCCCGACCTTGTGTCGGGACAGGAGCCTGCGGTCGGCCAGGCGATTGAGGACCGTCTGAATGGTGTTGTACGCCCCGCGGTAACGCGGCGGCAGCGCGCTGCGCACCTGCTCGACCGTCGCTCTCTCGAGGCGCCAGACGGCGGCCATCACCTGCGTCTGAAGCTCGCCGGTGAGCGGCGCCACGTCAGCCATCGCAAAGCAAGTATGAGGCTCCCGCGCGGGCTGTGATTCGAAGGGGAATCGCCGGCGCCGGGAGCCTCGATAGAAGAACGCCCGGGAGGGGAACACGCGTCCTACACGTCGTAGGCTTACGACGATCGCGCCGGTTTCGTCGGGCGACGCGTCCAGCATGTACGCGAGAGGGCGGCCGTAGCCGCCCTCTCATGGACTTCGGTGTGTGCCTGCGCTGCTCACTCCTCCATCGTCTGAGGGTTCAGGTGATCCACCAGCTTCGAGTGCCCCGGCTTCGGGACGATCGCTCGGTACACGACCATCCCCTCCGCGAGCGCGTTGTTCTCGACGCCGTCAGACGCGTAGACCGGAATCCCCGGTCCCGTCTTGAACATCGGCCCCGTGTACGGGTACGCGGACCACGTGCCCGAGTCCTGCTGCGGGTCGTAGTAGGCGATCTCCTTCAAGCGCGTCGGCTTGCTGAAGTCGATCACGTCCGTACCGCCCGTGTACCAGGCGTTGACGAGCAGATCCCGGTTGATGCCCATGACGGCCATGCCCATGTGCGCCGAGCAGTACTCGGTCGCCCCGGGGTCAGGCCGCAGGTCGCCGACGTGGAACTCGCTCAGGAAGCCCCCCTCGATGTCGGTGAAGAACATCCTGCCGGTCTTGTGAGTCCCGCCGGCCGGGTTCCACGGCCGCGGGAGATAGGTCGTCATCGTCGGGCAGCCCGATCCGAACGACTCGTCGACCCAGTTCACCACGGTGCCGTCGTTGTTGAACATCACCGAGTGGAAGAAGTCGACCGCTCCCGGGATCTGGGCGTTGGCACCGCCGGTGACCTCGTCGTCGCCGACGAGCATCGGGTCGTCCGTCATCGGGATGCCGTCCTCGTCGACCTCCCACACGAAGCCCTGCTCGGCGCATGCGGCGCCGGCCATGTTGTGCGCGACGTGCACCATGATGTCGTGGCAGGCGACCGCGGCCGGCTCGAAGGTCGGCGGGCACAGCGAGCCCCCGCGCTCGCACCACTCGATCCTGCCGTCCGGGTCACCCGGATAGCTGATCTCCGGCTGCACGTCGAGCTCCTGGGACGCCGCGGGGTTGCTCAGCGGAACCTCGACAACTTGGATCACGCCGTGGAGCGGGTTGGCGGGGAGCCCCGGGTCCTCGTCGTATGGGTTGGCGGTGTTCCGGAACTCCGTGTCACCGCACGTCGGCCCCGCGCGCAACGGGTACGAGGAGACGTAGACCAGCAGCCTGTTGCTGTCCTCGATCTCGCCCGGCCACGCCGTGATCGTGTGCGCGCCGCAGTCGGTGTAGACGGCCTTCACCTGCGTGACGGTGGCGAACGGGTTCGCCGGGTTGTCGCTCATCTCGAAGATCCGCACGCCCTCCCAGCCTGTGGGGTCGCCGTGATTCGCCGAGCGGGGCGCTCCACATTCGGGCCGGACCATGGTGCGGTCCACCGCGAGCAGGAGCAGATCGGGGACGCCGTTCCCGTTGCGATCCCAGACGATCGGGTCGGCCTGCAGGCCGTCGCACTGCACGTCCTTGACCAGCCGAGGAGCCGCCGGATTCGAGATGTCGAAGATCCGCACCCCGCCGCGCGGCGGCGTACCGGGCGGGAACCCCGCATCGCCGGTGTAGTAGCCGGAGAACGCGTACTTCCCCCAGAACGCGAAGTCCGAGTTGGTCGCCTGGTTGGGCGACGTGAACAGCTCGTCCATCTTGAAGCTCTGGTCCGGCGTGTGCGTGGCGACCGCCGTGCCAGGTAACAGCGCGACCGTGACGGCCGCAGCTGCGAGCAAACGGAGCGCAGTTCTCATACGCACTCCCTCCTCATGGGTGATGAGCGGCCCCGGTCTGCTCCAGACCGGAGCCTGGGTTGAAGAACTCCTACATCGCGTAGGAAGCCGCTAAACATGGGCATGTCATAGACCGGACGAGGCGCCGGCCGGCCCGCCGCCGGGCCGGCGCCGTCGCCGTCAGCCGCTCGGACGCACAAACCGATACACCCGGCCCGTGGTGCCCGTCGGGCCCGCCTCGTCGCTGGTGAGCACATACATCTCGCCGGCGAGGTCCTGGCCGAAGCCGATGACGAAATGGCCCAGTCGGCGAGTCGGGCGCGTAGTGACCTGCAGCTGCTGCATCTTCCACAGGCCCGTCTTGCGCGGCTTGGCCACGAACAGCGACCCGTCCGGCTCCTCCTCCTCGCGACTCCAGTCGCCGAAGATGTAATCGCCCGAGAACTGGCGCAGCTCGGCGCCACGGTAGACGTGACCGCCTACGATGACGTGGCCCAGGCCGCCGCCGGCCGGGTTGTGCTCGTTCTGGTACTCGATCACGGGGTCGATGAGCGGGTCGCCGGCTCGCGGGTGCGGTGCGCCGACGACGGCGGGGCACTCAGCGGGCGATTCGTCCGGGTTGTCCGTCGAGAAGCAGTGGGCGCCCTCCTTGACGTTCCAGCCGAAGTTGCCGCCCTTGACGGCGATGTCGACCTCCTCCCAGAGGTTCTGGCCGGAATCGCCGATGAACAGCTCGCCGCTGCCGCCCATGTCGAACGACATGCGGTACGGGTTGCGGAGGCCGTAGGCCCAGGTCTCGTCGCACCCGTCCGCGCAGCCCGGCGTGCCAACGAACGGGTTGTCGGTCGGGATCGCGTACGGAGCGCCGCGGTTGACGTCGATCCGGAGGATGTCTCCGAGCAGGTTGTTCTGGATGTCCTGTCCGTTGCCGCCCTCGTTGGCCGCGTACCAGTCCTCCACGTGGCCGAGGCCGACATCGTCAGCGCCGCCACCGTCGCCGATCGACATGTACAGGTAGCCGTCGCGCGGCCCGAACGCCAGCGTGCCGCCGTTGTGGTTGAACTGCGGCTTGTCGATCTCGAGCAGCACCCGCTCCGAGGCCGGATCAGCCCGATTCGGATCTGCGGCCGAGACGCGGAACTCGGAGAGGCGGGCCGTGTGGTCGTACCCGGCGGGTGCCCCCAGGCGGAGCGGCGCGCTGTAGTAGACGAAGAACCTCCCGTTGGCCGCATAGCCGGGGTGGAACGCGAGGCCGAGCACCCCGCGCTCGTCGAAGTCGGGCATCAGCGGGACGATCCGGCTGCGGAGGTCCAGGAACGGCGTCGGCAGCAGCCTGCCGTCGGCCGTGAGCACGCGAATGGTGCCTGTCTGGTCGACGATGAAGCGGCGTCCGCTGCCATCGGCCACCGGGACGAGCGTGATCGGCGAGGTCAGCCCGTCGGCGACGAGCCGCACGCCGACGGCCGGCCCCTGGGCCTGGGCAGGTGCCGCGACTAAGGCGAGCGCGGCGGCCGCGGACAGCGCGGCGATGAACCGAAGCATGTCAATCCCCTCCTGTCGATCGTCACCCGAGATCGGCGCATGCGATCTTCGGGCCGCCGGCGGTGGTGCCCCCCGGCGGGATGAAATGGATCACCACGGACTGCGCTTCCGGTCGCGCGATCCAGTCCGCGCTTCCGCGCCCGTGGGCCACACCGCCGGAGTTGGCCGTGATGCCGGCCGCCGGGTCGTCCGTCGACGACAGCCAGAGCTCATTGGGCGGCATCGCAGGACCGGCGGGATCGTTCTTGTAGTGACCGCCGCCGGGATTCGCCGCCGAGCATGGCGCCTCGTGCAGATGCGCCGCGTACGTCGTCGCCGGTTCGAGCCCGCGCACGATGATCTTGCCCGACGTGTCCGCGTCGCTTCGCGTGAGCGTCGCGAACCCCTCGATGACGAGACCCATCGCGGCGCCGTCGGGCAGCGTCTGGAACGCGCCGCGAACCTTTGACGGACCGGCGAGCGCCGGAGCCGCCCCAAGGGCGGCGATCACCAGCGCAGTTCCCGCCCACGTCATTGCTCTCATGGAAGCTCCTTCCGGTTCGGCTCGATCGCGCCGTCGACCGGCGCTGCGGCCGGCCCCGGAGGACCGGCCGCAGCCGGCGGGTCACTCGGTCGAGAACTCCTGTGTCTGCGGATTCAGGTGCGGAACCCTGATCGCACCGCCTGTCGTCGGCCCGCTCAAGCGGAACACGTTCAGGCCCTTGGAGATCTCGGACTCGTAGAGGAAGCCGTTGTACCAGTACGTCGACCACGCGCCACCGAGCTGAGTGGGCACGAGCGGCGGTGGGTCGGACCACCCGACGGTCACCGGGTTGGCCGGGTCCGTGAAGTCGGCGACCCACGTCCCTGCCTGGTAGTTGCCCATCACCAGCACGTACCGGCCGTTGCGCAGCGGGACGGTGTTGTAATTGTGGATCGTGCAGTTCTCGGCCGCGGATTGCGGCCGCGGCAGCGTCCACTGTCCGAGTTTCGCGCCGGTGTCCGCGTCGTAGAAGAACGCGCTCTTCTTCACCGGCGGATCGGTCGCCTCGCACTCCGGCAACGCGCCACCACCCGGCTCCCAGCCGAGGATGATCACTTCGCCGTCCCACGTGAAGGCGGCGGAGTGCCAATTGCCGTTGCAGAGCACCGGATCGCCCTCGTTGCAGACCCCGGGCTCCTCGATCGTGTAGAGGTGCTGCGGGTCGGTCAAGCTGCCACCGGGCATGGCGTTGTCGCCGATGTCGAAGACGTTGCTCATGTGCCCGGAGGCCGTGGCGAGCATGTTGACGTCGCCGAGGATCGCCCCGTTGTCGTGCGCGGCATGTCCCCCCATCAGCGGCTCGCGGCGCACATGGCTGGCGGCGCCGGGATCGTCGAGCGGCACCTCGACGATGTCGATCCAGTCGCACTCCCGGTCCGCCTCGGGCAGCAGCGGGTTTCCGCCGGACGTCGCGTTGTAGATGATCGCGCGGTCGTTCTCCTCATCCGGGGCCAGCGTCAGCGTGTGCGTGCCGCATCCGGGTGAGTCGGCCTGCGGCCTCGCGCTCAGCTCGACTTCGCCGACGAGCAGCGGATCCTGGAGGTTGCTGATGTCCCAGATGTGCATGCCCTCGAAGCCGGCCGGGACCGTTGTCCCGTCGCAGCTGCGCGGCTCCGCCTTGGGCGCGTTCCAGGCGCGGACCAGGAAATTGCCCCACACGACGATGTCGCCCTGATCGCCGTTGCAGCGCGTGCGCGAGACCAGCTTCGGGTTCCCGGGCGAGTCTCGGACGATCCGGAACCCGTCGTAGTCGCCGTGGAAGACGAGGTCGCCCCTGAAAGCGAGATCGGAGTTGGCATCCCGCTGGCCATCCGGTAACAAGAAACTGCCGAAATCGGGGCTATGGCCAAGCGCGTGCATGTTCTGGGTATGCGGGCGCGTGCCGTGGTCAGCCGCTGCCGTCGCCGGCAACGCGACTAGACCGACCGCGCACGCGGCCAGTACTGCAAGGCGGATTGCTCCTCGCATGATTCCCCCTCATGGATGCGAGGTCGCCGGTAGTCCCTGCTAGGCGCTCTACCCCAGGCACACCGAGACTCCGGCGGCCGCGGTTGTTGCCCGGCAGCCTATCTCTCGTCGTCCGAGTGTCAAGCGTTATTCCGCCACCTTGTGGGATGTTGGCGGCCCGGTGTCAGCCTCTGCTGACGCGCTAGCGCTGAGGCCGTGTGGCGAGATAGCCCTACGCCGCGTAGGCGGGTCGGATGCGACGCAATCGCGCCGTAGTTAGGCACGCCGCGCGACGGCCATCCGCGCGCCTGTGGATCGGGCGTAGCGACCGACGCGGCGAGTACCCGCAACTTGTTCCCACATCAACGGAGGACTAAGGTCGGCTGGAGTCTCCAGGACCGAAGGAGGAGCGATGTCCGAGCAGGACGTCAGCACCATGCGCAACGCCTACGAGGCGTTCAACCGCGGCGACATCCCCGCCGTCTTGGAGGCGTTCGACCCGCAGATCGAGTGGAGTGAGCCGGGTGGCGGGGGCGCCCCCCAGGGCACCTATCGTGGCGCGGAGAGCGTTGCGAACGATGTCTTCGCAAGGGTCCCGGAGCACTTCGACGAGTTCGAGGCCCAGCCGGATGCCTTCATCGACGCAGGCGAGCACCTCGTGGTGGTCGGTACGTTCCGCGCGAGGTCGAAGGCCGATCATCGGATGCAAGCGGCCTACGCGCACGTCTGGAGGATGCGCGACGGCAAGGCGGTCAGCTTCCACAACCATGTGGAGGCGGCCCCGTGGGCTGATGGCTGGAGCGCGAGCTGAGCGGCTGACGAGGACTTCACCCGCCGGGCCGCTCAAGCACCGTCAGCGGAGCGACTCCAGCGGCGTCGCCGGCTCATGTGCCGCGGCGCCACGCTTTCGCCGCGCCACGCCGCTGGCGACCGCGGCGTTCGCGACCGCGTCCGCCACCGATTCGGCGACCTTGCGGTTGAACACGCTGGGGATGATGTATTCGGGGTGCAGCTCGTCTTCGGGGATGACGGTCGCGATGGCATGGGCGGCGGCGAGCTTCATCTCCTCGTTGATCGTCCGCGCGCGCACATCCAGAGCGCCCTTGAAGACGCCCGGGAAGGCCAGCACGTTGTTGATCTGGTTCGGATAGTCCGAGCGGCCGGTGGCCATGATCGCGACGTCGTCGCGGACCTCCTCGGGCTGGACCTCGGGCACGGGGTTCGCCATCGCGAAGACGATCGCGCCGGGGGCCATCGTGCGCACGCCGGCCGCCGTCACCGCCCCCGGTCCGGAGAGGCCGATCAGCACGTCGGCGCCATCGAGCACCTCGTCCGCGCTGCCCCGGACGCCGCGCTTGTTGGTGCGCGCGGCGAGCGCCGCCCGCTCGGCGTCGAGGTCCTCACCGCCGGCGTAGATCGCGCCGCGGCGATTGCAGACGATCACGTCGCCGATGCCCTGGGCGAGCATGATCTCCGTGCAGGCGACGCCGGCGGCGCCCGCGCCGACGACGACCACGGTGACGTCCTCGGGGCGCTTGCCGGTGAGGCGCAGGGCGTTGAGCAGGGCGGCGAGGACGACGATCGCGGTGCCGTGCTGGTCGTCGTGGAACACGGGGATGTCGAGCTCGGCGCGAAGGCGCCGCTCGATCTCGAAGCAGCGCGGCGCGGAGATGTCCTCGAGGTTGATCCCGCCGAACGTCGGCGCCGCCGCCCTCACGAACGCGACGATCTCGTCCACGTCCTTCGTGTCGATGCACAACGGGAAGGCGTCGACGCCCGCGAACTCCTTGAACAGCATCGCCTTGCCCTCCATCACGGGCATCGCCGCCTCCGGGCCGATGTCACCGAGGCCGAGCACCGCCGTGCCGTCGGAGACGACCGCGACCGTATTGCCCTTGATCGTCAGCGCCCATGCCGTAGCCGGGTCGTCGTGGATGGCCATGGAGACGCGCGCGACGCCGGGCGTGTAGGCCATGGAGAGATCGTCGCGCGTCTTCAGCGGCAGCTTGGCGTTGACCTCGATCTTGCCGCCCTTGTGCATCAGGAAGGTGCGGTCCGAGACGCTGTCGACGGTGACTCCGTCGAGATCGCGCACTGCGCGCACGACCGCCTCGGCATGGCCCGAGTCCACGCACGCAACCGTCACGTCGCGGACGATCTGATCGGACTCGACGCGGACCAGGTCGATCGCACCGAGCATTGCCTGTGCGTCGGCGATGGCGTGGGCGACAGCGGCGAACGTGCCGCCCTGCTGGGGCAGGTGCAGGCGCATGGTGAAGCTGTAGGACGCCGAGGGCTGCAAACGCGGGCCCGGGATGTGCTCGGACATAGGCGGCTCCTTCACGATGCGGTCAGCCGCATTCTCTCCCATCGCTCAGGAGCTGGACGCGCGAGTTCGCATACCCTCCATTTCGGGCTCCATCCCTGACCCGCGCGGCTCGCCCAGTTCGTTGTGATACGCCCGCAAGTCGCCACACTAGGCTGCATCCCGATGCGACCGCGGACGATCGCCGCAGTAACCATCGCGCTGCTCTTTGTCGGGTGCGGCGATGCCAACGATCAGCCGTCAGTGCCCGTAACGCCAGGCGATCCCGGCATCATCCACATCCACGGGCTCGGCCGCAACCCGGCCGACGGTGCACTGCTCATCGCCACACACACCGGCCTCTTCCGGATGGATTCGAACGACCGGTCCGCAGAGCGGGTCGCCGGCCTCGAGCAGGACACGATGGGCTTCACGGTCGTCGGTCACGATCACTTCCTCGGTTCGGGGCACCCCGGGAGCATCGAGGACGATCCGCCCTTCCTCGGCCTGATCGAGTCGCGCAATGCCGGCAACTCATGGCGCTCCATCTCCCTGCGGGGAAAGGTCGACTTCCACGTGCTCGAGTCGCAGCGCGAAACCGTGTACGGGTTCGGCACCGACTGGGACACGCGCGAGGCAAGGTTCCTTCGCAGCGACGACGGAGGCCGCACTTGGAAGCGCCTTGCGCCGCCGGAGGCCCTCCTCGCGCTGGCCATCGACCCGCAGGATCCACAAGTGAGCGTCGCACTTGGCGAAGAACGCGGGTGGGTCTCCCGCGACGGCGGCGCAAGCTGGCGCCCGCTTCCTGTCCCGGGCGGAATGGTCACCTGGACTCGAGATCTCGGCCTGATCGCAGTTGACCTCGAAGGCGTCATCCGCAGAGCGAGCCAACCGACCGGCGACTGGAACGAGGTCGGGCGGCTTCCCGGCCCGCCGGCCGCGCTGGAAGGCGTGGATGACGAGCTGCTCGCCGCCACGCACGAGTCGCGGGTCCTGTCGTCACGGGACGGCGGCAAGAGCTGGCGCGACCTTCCAAGTGGATAGCCGCCGACGAGCTCCCCGTAAGGGCAGCTGATGTCAGCCGCGACGCATGAGCCGCGCGACAGCGGCCATCAGCTCGTCGGTCTTGTTGACCTGGTCGTCGGCCTCAGCGCCCATGACGCAGTGCCGCGCGTGGTCGTCCAAGAGGCCGAGCGCGACCTTGTCCAGCGCCGCCTGAACCGCGCTGATCTGCGTGAGGACATCGATGCAGTAGCGGTCCTCCTCGACCATCCCGTGCACGCCGCGGACCTGCCCTTCGATCCGGCGCAGCCGGTTCAGAAGGGCGTCCTTCGTGTCGCTGTATCCACGGGTTGCAGCAGCGGCGGCGCTCGGCATGTGGTTCTCCTGGAAGGCGGTCCGGAAAGAAATTCTATCGTACCCCCTGGGGGTATGCTAGCCTTTCTCGCCATACCCCTCCCCCGTATCGAGGGTCGCTCTTTCATGAACCAGCCGACCGAAACTCATGAGTACTCCGTCCAGGGCTTGACGTGCTCCCACTGCGTGGTGTCCGTGCGCGAGGAGGTGTCCGAGGTGGCTGGCGTGACCGCCGTCGCCGTTGACCTGGACACCGGCCGCTTGACGATCAGCGGCGAGAACGTCGACGACGAAGCCGTCCGGGCTGCCGTCGTCGAGGCCGGCTACGAGGTCGCTGCGTGAGCACGACCGCCAAGCTGGTCGCGTTCGCCGCCGTCCTCGCGCTGCTCTTCGGCGGCGCGGCGCTTGCCGGCGCCGCGATCGGACCCGACCGCGACGACGACGCCGCGGCCACAGATTCTCAGGAGCACTCCGACATGGCCTCCAAGACTGAGACCGCACCCACCACGGGAGGCGGCCGCGAGGACACCGGCGCCGCACATCCCGTCCGCGGGCTGGCGGTTGCGGAGGACGGTCTTCGCGTCGTCGTCAAGGATCCCGAGCTGCGGCGCGGACGTCGCGAGACCCTGCGCTTCGTCATCGTCGACGAGAGCGGTTCGCCGGTGCGCGACTTCGACGTCGAGCACGAGCGCCGCATGCATCTGATCCTCGCCCGCCGCGATCTGACCGGCTTCCAGCACCTGCACCCCGAGCAGGCCGCGGACGGGAGCTGGCGCGTCGCCGTGCGCTTGGACGATGCCGGCTCGTACCGGCTGTTCGCCGACTTCTCCCACGACGGCGAGAACCAGACGCTCGCCGCCGACCTGCGCGTCGACGGTGCCGCCGACCTGCGGCCGCTGCCCGCGCCACAGCCGACGGCGGTGAGCGACGGCGGTTATGACGTCCGGCTCGATAGCGGCCACGCGCGACCCGGCGAGGAGGCCGATCTGCGCTTCACGATCACCAGGGACGGCGCGCCGGTGCGCACCGAGCCCTACCTCGGCGCCGGCGGGCACCTCGTCGCCCTGCGCGAGGGCGATCTGGCCTTCCTGCACGTGCACCCGACCGGCGACGACTCCGTGCGCTTCGCCGCGACGTTCCCGACCGAGGGCCGGTACCGGCTGTTCCTGCAGTTCAAGCACGAGGGCCGCGTGCAGACGGTCGCCTTCACCCAGGAGGTGATCTAGTCGTGGCCACCCAGCATGTCGAGCTGCCGATCACCGGCATGACGTGCGCGTCGTGCGCGAACCGGATCGAGCGCAAGCTGAACAAGCTCGAGGGCGTCACGGCGTCGGTCAACTACGCGACCGAGAAGGCAACGGTGAACTTCGACGAGA
This sequence comes from Solirubrobacteraceae bacterium, assembly GCA_035717845.1. Lineage (GTDB taxonomy): Bacteria > Actinomycetota > Thermoleophilia > Solirubrobacterales > Solirubrobacteraceae > DASSUW01. Next base: position 5,752 of record DASTIC010000201.1, on the reverse strand, counting down.
CCGCGGTTGAGGCTCAGCAGCTCGTCGCGGCCGTCGAGGCCGCCGGGTATCAGGCCGTGCTGCCATCGACCGAGGCGGCAGCGAGCGAGGAGGTCGACGAGACGGCGCCGCTGCGTCAGCGGCTGCTCGTCTCGCTCGCGCTGATGCTGCCCGTCCTGTCGATGGCGATGATCGCGCCGCTGCAGTTCGACAACTGGCAGTGGCTGTCGCTCACGCTCGCCGCACCCGTCGTGCTATGGGGCGCGTGGCCGTTCCACCGTGCGGCATGGGCGAACCTCAAGCACGCCACGGCGACGATGGACACTCTGATCTCGATCGGCGTGCTGGCCGCCTTCGGCTGGTCGCTGTACGCCCTCTTCATCGGCGACGCCGGCATACCCGGCATGACCATGGGCTTCGACCTCATCCCGGAGCGCGGCGCCAGAGTCGACGAGATCTACCTCGAGGTGGCCGCCGCCGTGACGGTGTTCATCCTGGCCGGGCGCTACTTCGAGGCACGCGCCAAGCGCCGCGCCGGCGCAGCCCTCACCGCGCTGCTCGAGCTCGGCGCCAAGGACGTCGCCGTGCTCGGCGCCGACGGCACCGAGCAGCGGATACCGGTCGAGCAGCTGAACGCCGGCGACCGCTTCGTCGTGCGGCCGGGCGAGAAGGTCGCCACCGACGGCATCGTCGAGCAGGGCACGAGTGCGGTCGACGAGTCGCTCCTGACCGGCGAATCGCTTCCAGTCGAGAAGGGGCCCGGCGACGAGGTCGCCGGCGCCTCGGTCAACGCCGGCGGCCGGCTCATCGTGCGCGCGACGAAGGTCGGCGCCGACACCGCACTGGCGCAGATCGCCAGACTGGTCACGGACGCCCAGTCGGGCAAGGCTGCGGTCCAGCGGCTCGCCGATCGGGTCTCTGGCGTGTTCGTGCCGGTCGTGATCGGGCTGGCGATCGCCACCCTCGGGTTCTGGGTTGGCACGGGCGAGGACCTCACGTTCGCCTTCACCGCCGCGGTGGCCGTGCTGATCATCGCGTGCCCTTGCGCACTGGGGCTCGCGACGCCGACGGCGCTCCTGGTCGGCACCGGCCGCGGCGCCCAGCTCGGCCTGCTGATCAAGGGCCCGGAGATCCTCGAGGCCACCCGCGAGGTCGACACCATCGTGCTCGACAAGACCGGCACCGTCACCACGGGGCGCATGAGCCTTGTCGACGTCGTCGTGCCCGCCGGCGACGACCGCGGCGAGGTGCTCGGTATCGCCGGCGCCGTCGAGGACGCGTCGGAGCACCCGATCGCTCAAGCGATCGCCCGCGCCGCCCGTGAGGAGCTCGGGCCGTTGCCGTCGCTCGAGGGCTTCGCCAACCACGAGGGACTCGGCGTCGAAGGGATCGTCGACGGCCACGGAGTCATCGTGGGCCGTCCCGCGTTCATGGCGGAGTGGAGCCTGGCGATCCCGCCCGAGCTCGACACCGTCAGGCAGTCCGCCGAGGCCCAGGGCCGTACGGCCGTGGTGGTCGCCTGGGACGGCGAGGTCCGCGGCCTGCTCGTCGTCGCCGACACCGTCAAGGCGACCTCCGCTGAGGCCGTGACGTCGCTGAAGGCGCTCGGGCTACGACCCGTTCTGCTCACCGGCGACAACGAGACGACCGCCCGTGCGGTCGCGACCGAGATCGGCATCGACGAGGTCATCGCCGAGGTGCTGCCCTCTGAGAAGGCCGCCGTCATCCGGCGCCTGCAGGCCGAGGGACGGGTCGTGGCGATGGTCGGCGACGGCGTCAACGACGCCCCGGCACTGGCCCAGGCCGACCTCGGACTGGCCATCGGGACCGGTACCGACGTCGCCATCGAGGCCTCCGATCTGACGCTCGTCTCCGGCGACCTGCGCGCCGCCGCCGACGCCATTCGGCTCTCGCGCGCGACCCTGCGCACCATCAAGCAGAACCTCGGGTGGGCGTTCGGCTACAACGTCGCCGCCCTTCCCCTGGCCGCTGCCGGCCTCCTCAACCCGCTCATCGCCGGCCTCGCAATGGCCTTCTCCAGCGTCTCGGTGGTCGCCAACGCGCTGCGGCTGCGGCGGTTCCGGCCGACGGAGGTCACGTGATGCCTCGTATCGAACCGATCGACGCTGCCCGGGCGACGGACCGCGCGCGCGAGTTGCTGGACGAGCAGATCGCCGGGAGTGCCACATGAGCACGTCGTACCTCGCCTGGGCGGCGGCCGTCGGGGCCGCCGGCTGCGGGCGATGTGTGAACGCCGTCTAGCGCCCTAGCGCGCCTGACGGTCCCCGCACTCGTCCATCTCGTTTTCGAAAGGCACTTCATGCAGACCGCACATCCGCGGCGCTGGACGGCCCTTGCCGTCATCGCGCTCGCGCAGTTCATGGTGATCATGGACACGTCGATCATCGGCGTGGCCCTCCCCGAGATCCAAACGGACCTCGGCTTCAGCCCCGGCGACCTGTCGTGGGTCTTCAACGCCTACGTCGTCGCCTTCGGCGGCCTGCTGCTGCTCGGTGGCCGCCTGTCGGACCTCTTCGGCGCCCGCCGCCTGTTCCTCGCCGGCTGGGCAGTCTTGGCCGCCGGCTCGCTCGCAGCCGGTCTTGCCGAGACCTCCGGCCTCGAGATCGCCGCGCGCGCCGTCCAGGGCGTGGGCGCGGCGTTCATCGCCCCGTCGGCGCTGACGCTGCTCATGATGCTCTTCGGTCACGACCCGAAGGAGCTCATGAAGGCGTTCGCCGTCTACGGCGCGGCCGCCCCGGCCGGCGGCACCGCCGGCGTGTTCCTGGGTGGCGTGATCACGGAGTGGATCTCGTGGCCCTGGGTCTTCTACATCAACATCCCGATCGCGCTGGCCGTGCTGGCGGTCACTCCCGCCCTGATGCCGAACGTCGCCGCCCGGCGCGGCTCGATCGACCTCGCTGGGGCGGTCACCGCGACGGCCGGTCTCGCCCTGACCGTGTTCGCAATCGTGCGGGCACCGGAGGCTGGTTGGGGGTCGGCCGAGACGCTGCTCGTCCTCGCCGGCGGCTTCGCGCTCCTCGGCCTCTTCGTGGCCCTCCAGGCATCGATCCGTGAGCCGCTGATGCGCCTGAGCATCTTCCGCACGCCGAACCTGGCGGCGGCCAACCTCGCGCAGTTCCTGCTGGGCGCGGCCTGGATCCCGATGTGGTTCTTCCTGAACCTCTACCTCCAGCAGGTGCTCGGCTACGGCGCGTTCGAGGGCGGTGCCGCGCTGCTGCCGATGACCGCCGCGATCATGCTGTTGATGGTCGTCGTGGCTCCGCGAGTGGTCAACCGCTTCGGCGTCAAGGCGCCCGTCGTGGCCGGCATGCTGCTGCTCGCTGCCGGCATGGCCGTCCTCTCGCTCGTGCGCGCGGACGGCACCTTCGCCGTCGACGTGCTCCCGGCCTCGCTGCTCGCCGCCGCCGGCATGTCGCTGGCCTTCATCCCCTCCCTCGGTACCGCCATCTCATCCGCGCCTCCCGCAGAAGGCGGCCTCGCGTCCGGCATCGTCAACACCAGCTACCAGGTCGGTTCGGCGCTCGGCCTGGCGGCGATGACCGCCGTGGCGGCATCACAGGGCGCCGACCAGCTCGGCAACGCGGGCGCCCTGACGGACGGCTACTCGGCCGCCTTCATCGGCGCGGCTGGCATCGCCGTGGTCGGCGCGCTGCTCGCAGCGGTGCTGCTGCGCGTTCCCAGGCAGGCGCCCGCAGCCGTGTCCGAACCGCAGACCGAAGACCGCGAACCCCTCGCGGCCTGAACGACAACCGAACCATGGTGCCCGGCGGGTGATCCCGCCGGGCACCGCCGGTCAGCCTTGACTCAGACAGCAATGTCTGATTTCATAGTTCAGACATCACTGTCTGATTTGAAACCGAGGCTCGAACATGCACAGCCATCACCGCACCACCACCGCCCCGGGCGGTCCCCGCTCGAGATCGCTCCTCCTGCTGCTGCTCCTGTCCGTCGCGCAGCTGATGGTCATCCTCGACATCTCTGCCGTGAACGTGGCACTTCCTGACCTCGCGAAGGACCTGAGCATCTCCGGGGAGGACATCGGCTGGACGATCACGAGCTACTCGCTGCTGTTCGGCAGCCTGCTCCTCCTCGGCGGCCGCGCCGCCGATCTGCTCGGCCGCCGCCGAGTCTTCCTCGCCGGCCTGGGTGTGTTCACCGCCTCGTCCCTGGTCACGGCGCTCGCCGGCGACGCAACCATGCTGTTCGCCGCGAGGGCGGGCCAGGGGCTCGGCGCCGCACTCCTGTCGCCGGCTGCGCTGTCCATCATCACGACCTCATTCCAGGGAGGCGAGCGCGCCAAGGCCCTCGGCGTGTGGGGTGCCGTCGGCGGGGCCGGCGCCGCCGTCGGGGTGCTGCTCGGCGGTGCACTGACCGAGCTGGTCGACTGGCGGGCGATCTTCCTCATCAACCTGCCGGTCGGTCTCGCCCTCGCCGTCGGCGCCATGGAAATCGTGCCCGCCGACACCGCCCGCCCGCGGTGGCGCGGCCTCGATCTCCGCGGAGCCCTGCTGGCGACCGCCAGCCTCGGCGGACTGGTCTACGCGCTCTCGCAGGCCGAGAACGCCGGCTGGACCTCGACCCAGACGCTGGGCCTCGGCTCAGCGGCACTTGCCGGCCTGGCGCTGTTCGCCGCGCTCGAGCTGCGCACGCGCCAGCCGCTGCTGCGGGTCCAGCGCCTCACCGACCGAGCGGTCGGCGGCGGCTTTCTCATGATGCTGCTCGCGTCGGCGGTGATGTTCGGCTCCTTCCTGCTCTCATCGGTCTACCTGCAGAACGTGCTGGGCAGCGGAGCGCTCGAGACGGGGCTCGCGTTCCTGCCCTTCGCCGCGGCGATCGGGGCCGGCGTCCACGTCGCCGGTCACGCGATCAGCCACGCCGGTGTGCGCGCCCCGCTCGCCGCAGGATTCGCCATCGCGGCGACCGGGATGCTCCTGCTCTCCGGCGTCGGCTCCGACGGCAGCTACGTCGGCGACGTGCTCCCCGGAATGCTGATCGCGGGCGTCGGCCTCGGCATCGTTCTGGTGTCGGTGTCCGTCGCCGTCCTCACCGGCGCGGCGGACGACGAGAGCGGGATGCTCTCGGGCTTGAACACCACCGGCCACGAGGTCGGCGGCTCGCTCGGCGTCGCGGTCCTGCTGACGATCGCGACGAGCACGCTCGAGAGTTCGGCGGCTCCTGGTGCGCTCGCGAACGGGATCGGGAACGCGTTCCTCGTCGCCGCCCTCATCGCGGGGGCCGCGAGCGTCCTCGCGCTTGTCATCCTGCCGTCCGCGCGAAGCTTCCTGCCCAAGCTCGCGCTCGCACCCCGCGTCGCCGTCCACTAGCCGATGACACCCAACCGCGCCACCCCGACTGCCGGCCGTCCACGCCGAGCGGACGCCGAACGCAGCGTGGCGCGGATCATGGAGGCCGCCGTCGACGTCCTGGCGAGCGATCCCGATGCCAGCATGGCCGAGATCGCTCGCCGGGCCGGCGTCGTGCGCGCCACCGTCTACATGCACTTCCCGACCCGCGAAGCTCTCATCGAGGCGGTCACCGAGCGCGCCATCGCCGAGGCCACCACGGCGATCCAAGCCGCCGAACCAGAGCGCGGTGACGCCGCCGACGCCCTGCGGCGCGTCCTGGCGACGGCATGGCACACGCTCGGGCGCTACCACGGCCTGGTCGCGATCAACACCCAGCTGCCAGACGCGGACCTGCGCGCGAAGCACCACGCGGTCCTCGCGAGCCTCGAGCCGCTGATCAAGAGAGG
>DASTIC010000200.1:0-6120 GCA_035717845.1 Solirubrobacteraceae bacterium | reverse complement strand
CGTGCTCGTCTGCTCGGCCGGGATCACCGGCGACTCGCTCCGCACCGTCGAGGTCTCGGACGAGGAGTGGCGGCGCGTCCTGGCGATCAACGCCGACGGCGTCTTCTTCTGCAACCGCGCAGCCGTGGCGCGGATGACCGGCCGCGGCTACGGGCGGATCGTCAACGTCGCCTCGATCGCGGGCAAGGAGGGCAACCCGATGGCCGCCGCCTACTCGGCCTCGAAGGCGGCCGTGATCGCGCTGACGAAGGCGATCGGCAAGGACCTCGCCGGCACGAACGTGCTCGTCAACTGCATCGCCCCGGCCGTGATCGAGACGCCGCTCCTGGCGCAGATGTCCGAGGAGCACATCGGCTACATGGTCGAGAGGATCCCGATGGGCCGCCTGGGGCAGACGCACGAGGTGGCGGCGCTCGTCGCCTGGCTCGCCAGCGAGGAGTGCTCCTTCTCCACCGGTGCCACCTACGACATCTCGGGCGGCAGGGCCGTCTACTGAGCGAGCGCGTGCTGGTGACCGGCGCGCTCGGCTGCGTGGGCGCCTGGGCCGTGAAGGCGGTGCTCGCGGACGGCGACGTGCCGGTCGGCTACGACCTCGGCGACGGCGACCACCGGCTGCGGCTCGTCCTCTCGCCGGCCGAGCGCGAGCGGCTGACGCTCGTCCGCGGCGACATCACCGACCTCGACGCGCTCGGCCGCGCGCTCGACGAGCACGAGATCACGCGTGTCGTCCACCTGGCCGCGCTGCAGGTCCCCTTCTGCCGCGCCGACCCGGTGCTCGGCGCGCGCGTGAACGTGGTGGGGACCGTCAACGTCTTCGAGGCGGTGAAGACGCGCAACGAGCGCATCCCGGGCGTCGCCTACGCCAGCTCGGCCGCCGTGTACGGGCCGGACGACCCGTCCCCGGCGCCGGAGTCCGGCGGCGTCGCGCCGGCGACGCTGTACGGCGTCTACAAGCTGGCGAACGAAGGGACTGCGCGGCTCTACTGGTCGGAGAGCGGTGTGCCGTCGGTCGGGATCCGCCCGTACGTCGTCTACGGACCGGGGCGCGACCAGGGCATGACCTCCGGGCCGACGCTCGCGATGGCGGCTGCGGCGCGCGGCGAGGGGTCCGAGATCGGCTACGGCGGTGCGGCCCAGTACGACTACGCACCCGACGTGGGCCGCGCCTTCGTGCGCGCGGCCGGCTGCACGAGCGGTGCCGTCGTCGGGAACTTCCCCGGCGTCCGCGCCGACCTGCGCGAGGTCGTCGACGCGATCGAAGCGGCCGCGCCGGCGGTCGCGGGCCGGATCACCTGGGCCGAGGAGACCTCGCTGCCCTTCCCGGCGGAGCTCGAGTCGCGCGCCCTCGAGGAGGCGCTCGGCGACGTGCCGTCGACGCCGCTCGCCGCCGGCGTCGCGGAGACCGTCGCGCGCTTCCGCACCGCCTAGCGGCTAGGCCGCGGGCGCATCGAGCCGCTCGAGCGGGCCGAGCTCGCCCCGCTGCGCGCGCTTGATCCCCGCCCGACGCTCGGCGGCGATCACGGTCGCGAGCACGACGACCACGAGGGCCGCCACCCAGATCGCCGGCACGACGGTGCCCACGATGCCGACGGCGAGGCACGCGACGGCGCCGCCGAGCCGCTTCCGGCTGAGCGACCCCGCCATGGCCAGCCGGAAGAGCACGTGGCCGAAGAGGTAGAGCGCCGGCCCGGCGACCACCGCCGCGAGCTCACGCCCCGGCAGGACCTCGGTCGGGTGCGCGATCACGAGTTCGTCGCCGACTGCCGAGACGATCACGCCCGCGATCATCACGACGTGGATGTACGTGTAGCCGTTGCGCGCGAGGCGCGTGCGATCGGGAGCGAGCTCGAGCCGCCGCTCGGCGATGCGCGCGACGTAGTCGAAGTAGAGCCACCACAGCGCCGCCGTCGTCAGGAACGCGAGCGCGAACGCCGTCACGCGGACCGCGTCGAGGTCGAGCCGCGACGTCGTCGCGCCGGTGATCACGATCGTCTCTCCCAGCGCGATGATCACGAAGAGCTGGAAGCGCTCGGCGAAATGCGCCGTCTCGACGTTCCAGGTCGAGTGGCCGAGCCGCCGCAGGCCCGGAACCCAGAAGAGCGTGAGCGGCGCCGCGTAGTCGATCGCGAGCGCCGCGAGCCAGAGCGCGACGCGGGTCGAGCCGTCCGCGACCCCGCCTGCGAGCCAGAGCGGGGCGGCCGCGACGAACCAGATCAGGATCCGCGCCGACCGCTCGCGCTCGAGGCTCCCCGGCGCGGAGGCGACGAACGTCAGGAACGTGTGCCGGCCCACCTGGATCGCGACGTAGGCCGCGGCGAAGGGGAGGCCGTAGTCGCCGAACGCCTCGGGGATCGCCACCGCGAGCAGCAGGCTCGCGAGCATCAGCCCGATCAGCAGCAGCCGCACGGCCGTCGACTCCGGGTCGAGCTCGTTCGTCACCCAGGTCGTGTAGTTCCACGCCCACCAGACGACGAGCAGGGCGAGCGCGGACTGCCCGACGCCGGCCCACGTCAGGTTCTCGAGCAGCAGGTGCGCCACCTGCGTGACCGCGAAGACGAAGACCAGGTCGTAGAAGAGCTCGAGCGGCGTCGCGCGGGCGACCTCGCCGTCCTCGTGCCGACGCTGCAGGCTCGTCATCCCGAGAGGCTACTGCGGGCGCCCGGCCCGAGCGGCCGGGCGCCCGCGGGGTACTGGCCTCAGCCGCCGCGCGGCAGGAAGAGGATGTGGAACGTCACTCCGGGCTCGGCGGGGGACGTGCACGCCGTCAGCTCGGAGGCGTCGAAGCCGGGCGTGAAGACGCTGCCGGCGGGAGTGGTCGTGCCGTGGAGCACGCCGACGGAGCTCGTGCCGGTGAGATGCCCGGCCGCGCCTGTCGGGTAGATGGTGGCGCTGGAACCGTCCGCGCACGTGACCGAGAGCGCGAACGTGTGTGGGTTCTTGACCGGGTCGGCCGCCGCCGGCCCGACGAGCAGGGTGGCCGCCGCCGCGATCGTGACCGCGGTCGCTGCGAGCACGCGTGCCATGTCGTCTCCTTCCGTACGCCGCAGTGGGAGGGGAGGATCAAACGACATCGTGGCTGGCGGCACAACCCCTCGAACGGCCAGCATGCGACCCTCCGGCTAGAGCGCGGCCTCGACCTTGGCGATCGCCGCGGCTTCCGCCTCGTCGCCGCCGCCCGCGGCCGACGACACCGAGCGGACGAGGTCGAGCACGAACGACCGGTAGGCGTCGAGCTCCTCGGGAGCCTTCGCCTGCAGCAGCTCCTTCGCAGACTGCAGCGCCTCGAGCGTGCCCGACTCGACCTCGCCCGGCGAGGCGGTGAGCCCGAAGCCGGTGCCGCGGCCCTCGGCCACCTGCCGGACGACGGCGCTCTCCGAGCCGGACTTGGCGGCGGCCAGGTGCTTGGCCATCGCTCCGGCCTCCTTGAAGCTGTCGAAGAAGCTCTTGTCGCTGACGGCGACGAGCATCCCCGCGCCGGTCGCGCCCTTGCGGAGGGTCTCGATCTCGGTCTCGGTGAACGGCTGTGCGCTCATGTGTCCGCTCCTTTGCTGGGTGGTCAGAGTCCGGTTCCCGCCGCCCCGGTCGTGCAACCCTCGCCGGGGCCTAGCGGTTCGTGAAGCGGGCCGCCTCCTCGGCGCCGCTCGTGCTGTCCCCCGCGCTGTAGGAGTGCGCGCCGGCGCCCGCGAGCTTGCCGGCGTCGACGATGAGGTACTCCTCGCGGATCGGCCGCCCCTCGAACCAGCACTCCAGGATCTCGCGCACGCCGGCCGCGTAGCGGGCCTGGGCCGAGAGGCTCGAGCCGGAGATGTGGGGCGTCATGCCGTGGTGCGGCATCGTCCGCCACGGGTGGTCCCGCGGCGCGGGCTGGGGGAACCAGACGTCGCCCGCGTAGCCCGCGAGCTGCCCGCTCTCGAGCCCGCGCACGACCGCGTCTCGATCGCAGATCTTGCCGCGAGCCGTGTTGACGAGGTACGCGCCGCGCTTCATCTTCCCGATCAGCTCGTCGTCGAAGAGATGCTCCGTCTCCGGATGGAGCGGGGCGTTGATCGTGACGACGTCGCAGACGGAGACGAGTGACTCGGCGTCGGGATGGAAGGTCACGCCGAGCTCCTCCTCGACCTCGGCGGGCACGCGGTGGCGGTCGGTGTAGTGCAGGCCGACGTCGAACGGCTTCAGCCGGCGCAGCACGGCCGAGCCGATCCGCCCCGCGCCGAACGTCCCGACCTGCATGCCCTCCAGGTCGTAGGAGCGCGAGACGCAGTCGGCGATGTTCCAGCCGCCCTCGACGACCCAGCCGTAGGAGGGGATGTAGTTGCGCACCAGGGCGAGGATCGCCATCACCACGTGCTCGGCGACGCTGATGCTGTTGCAGTACGTGACCTCGGCGACCGTGACCCCGTGGTCGATCGCGGCCTGCAGGTCGACGTGGTCGGAGCCGATCCCCGCCGTGATCGCGAGCTTCAGGTTGGGCGCGCTCTCGATGCGCTTCCGTGTCAGGTACGCGGGCCAGAAGGGCTGGGAGATGACGATGTCGGCCGTGGCGAGGCCCTGTTCGAAGACGGAGTCCTCGCCGTCCTTGTCCGCCGTCACGACGAGCTCGTGACCCGTCGCCTCCAGGAACGCCCGCAGGCCCAGCTCGCCCGACACGCTGCCGAGCAGCTCACCCGGGGTGAAGTCGATCGCGCTCGGCGTCGGCGTGGTCTGCCCGCCCGGGTAGCGGTCGATCGTCGGGATGTCGTCCCGCGGGTAGCTCGCCGGGTAGCCGTCCACGGGGTCGTCGTAGAGCACACACAGGACGTTCGCCATGGTTCTCCCTCCTTGGGGATCGCGGTCTGCGGCTGACAGCCGACGCCTCTAGGTCTTCTTGGCGCGCGGGTCGCCCCTCAGGTAGTGGCCGGTCGCCCGCTTGAACGCGTCCGACGAGCGCTCGCCGAGCTTGCCGTCGACGCGCAGGGCGATGCCGGGGAAGGTGTTCAGGAGCTCCTGCAGCCGCCGGCCCTCGGCCGTCTCCTTCCGCGGCGCGTAGCGGAGCACCGGCCCGCGGCGTGCGGGCGGCGGGTCCGTCGTCGTCGCGAGCGTGCGCCCGGTGAACGTGACGATGCCGCGCTCGGCCAGGCGCCGCAGCAGCACCGCGGCGCCGCACTGCGCGGAGACGGCGGTCGGCGAGTACTGGCCGTCCCGCACGTACTTGCCCTTGCTGTAGTGGCCGGAGAAGCTCCACAGGTAGGGCGAGTGGATGCCGCGCGAGCGGTAGCCGAAGCCGTTGTAGCGCTCGAGCAGGTACAGCGTCCCGGGGATCGACCAGTCGGTCCAGCCTCGCAGCTTCAGCTTGACGGCGTCGGACGCGCTCTCCTCCCAGGTGAACGGCGGCGTTCCGCCGGGTGGGCGGCCGGCGGGGACGTGCACCGTGCGCTGCGTGAGCGGATCGCCGTTGTGCAGATGGGTCGAGAAGCTGCCGCTCGCCTCGAGCAGGTGAATCAGGCCGACCACGTGCCACGGGACGCCGTGCGGGGAGCCGGCGGCGGTGTAGCGGCGCTTGTGGGCGACGAGCCGGTCGACGAGCGCGTCGACGGTCGCGAGGCGCTTCGGCCGAATCGTGCACGTCTGCCAGAGCTGCAGGTACTCGCCCTGCAACGACTGTGTCAGGTTCACGGCGGCGGCTCCTCGTGCTCGGCGGGGCGTCCCGGGTGTCAGCCGCTCCAGCGGGCGCGGCCGGCCCGGTTGTCGACGTGGACGAAGCCCGCGTACCGGCCGAGGCCGCCCGCGGGGCACAGCGGCTCCGCCGCCTCGGCCCAGTCGGCGGGCCGGCCGCGGCGGAAGGTCAGGTCTGCGGCGACGGAGTTGGGATGGAGGTCGTAGATGTGCTGGCTGAACTTGGCCCCGCCGATCCGCGAGTTGTAGGCGGTGTGGCGGTAGCCGCTCATCACGTTGCACGGGCCGAACTGCTCGCGGAGCGGCTCCAGCACCTCGGTGCAGAGGCGTTGCAGCGCCGGCACGGAGGCCCGCGGCACCTTCGTCCCGTCCTTGCAGGCGAACTCCTGGATGCGGAAGTGCGGCGAGAGCGTCGACCCGTCCTCCGCCCGCCGCTGCGGCACGCGGGTCGCTACGAGCGCGCGGCGG
>DASTIC010000199.1:0-20042 GCA_035717845.1 Solirubrobacteraceae bacterium | reverse complement strand
CGGCGCCGGCCACTCCACGCTCCCGATGCTGGCGGCGACCGGCCTCGAGGCCCGAGCCGTCCTCGCCGGCCTTGGCGAGCTCGAGGCCCTCGGCCTCGTCCGCCGGGGCTTCGGCGGCCGCTACCAGGTGGCGCTGTGACGGTGTCTACCCTGAGTCGTCGTGCGGGTCCCCGCAGTGCTCTCGATCGCCGGCTCGGACTCCGGTGGCGGCGCCGGCGTCCAGGCCGACCTGAAGGCGTTCGCCCGCTCGGGCGTGCACGGGATGACGGCGATCACGGCGCTGACCGCGCAGAACACGGTCGCCGTGACCGGCATCCATCCGGTGCCGGGCGAGTTCATCGTGGCCCAGGTCCGGGCGGTGGCCGAGGACATCGGGGTCGACGCCGTGAAGATCGGGATGCTGGGGACCGCCGAGACCGTCCGGGCGGTGAGCGAGGCGCTCGATCTCCTCGACCCGGCGACCCCGATCGTGCTCGACCCGGTGATGGTCGCCGAGTCCGGCGCGGTGCTGCTCGACGAGGCTGCCCGCGAGGCGATCGTCGACGAGCTCCTCCCGCGCGTCACGGTCATCACTCCCAACGTGCCGGAGGCGCGCGTCCTCGCCGGCGGGAGCGAGGAGTCGGTCGAGGACCTCGCGCGGCGGCTGCACCGGCTCGGCCCGTCCGTCGTCGTCGTGACCGGCGGGCACCGGGACGAGGCGACCGACGTGCTGTTCGACGGCGATGCGCTCCATCTCATCCCGGGCGAGCGGCATCCCGACGGCGCCTCTCACGGGTCGGGCTGCACGCACTCGTCGGCGCTCGCCGCTCATCTCGCGCTCGGCCTGTCACCGCTGGAGGCCGCCCGGGCGGCCAAGGAGATCGCGAGCGAGGCGGTGGCCGCCGGGATCCGGGGGCTGGGGAAGGGGCCGGGGCCGGTCGACGTCTTCGACCTGACCGCCCGGGCGCCACGAGGCGCCGCGAGGCGCCGGACGGCGGCACGGCCTCTGCCATAATCGGCTCCGGATGAAGTTCCTCCGTATGCGTCCGGGCCATGGCGAGCAGCTGATCGCCGAAGGCGACCCTGAGGTCGCCGAGGAGCACGATGCGCTCGTCGAGGAGTTCCGGCGCCAGCTCGACCTCGGGATGTGGGCGGCGATCCCGCTGACCTCCCCGACCGGGCTGCGCGAGGCGGAGATGGTCTCCTCGTTCGACCAGGTCCCCGCCACCACCGACCGCGTCATCTTCTTCCCGCGCGCCGCGGGCGGCGCCGCTTGAGCGCGAAGGCGATCGCGTGATCTTCGCGCTCTGCGCCACCGCGATCGTCATCATCGCGCTGCTGTCCGAGATCGCCTGGCCGTACATCGAGCGCCGGCTCGACGCACGCCGCGTGCGCCGCGAGGCGCGCCGGCGCGGCGTCGCGGCGCCGTACGACCCCGGCCGCGAGCGCCGGGCCGAGCAGCGCGCCCGCGAGCTGCTGAAGTCGTGCGTGAACGAGGACGAGTGGGCGATGTACCGCGACCTCGGGCTGATCCGCGTGTGGGGCGGCCAGGCCGGGCTGCCGGCCGACAGCGCCCGCGACCTGCGCGGCGTGCCGTACGCCTACCTGATCTACCCCCACAAGCCGATCGTGGCCTACCTGCCGATGACCGGCGAGCTGCTGAACGAGTACTGCGTCGAGTTCCCCGACGAGACGCGTCCGTACGGCTCCGCGCGGCTGCCCGACTCCGACGACGTGCTCGCCAAGTGGATGGCCCTGAAGGGCGACGAGCGGCGCCTGATCGCGGAGGCCAACCTGCACCTGCCGGGCCGCCAGGTCGACCCGAAGCAGGTCCAGCGCGACATCTGGCGGCTCGGTCGCTGGGAGCGCGAGCGCCTCGAGCGCCGCGCCGGCACCGCCGAGGGCGACGCCTCGCCGCCCCCGGCCAGACCGAACAACCCTGGCCCGCTCGGCCTGTGACCGCGCTCGACGGGCGCTCCGGCTCGGGCCTGGATCCCAAGCACAACTCGCGCGCCCTCACCGAGGGCCCGGCGCGGGCCGCCGCCCGCGCGTACCTCAAGGGCATCGGCTTCGACGACGACGCGCTGGCCAAGCCGATCATCGGCGTCGCCTCGACGTGGACCGAGACGATGCCGTGCAACTTCAACCACCGGGCGCTGGCGGCGAAGGTCAAGGAGGGGATCCGGGCGGCCGGCGGGACGCCGATGGAGTTCAACACGATCGCGATCTCCGACGGGATCACGATGGGCACGAGCGGGATGAAGACCTCGCTCGTCAGCCGCGAGGTGATCGCCGACTCGATCGAGCTCGTCGCCCGCGGGCACCTGTTCGACGCCGTCGTCGCGCTCTCCGGCTGCGACAAGACGATCCCCGGGACGGTCATGGCCCTCGCGCGGCTCGACGTCCCCGGCCTGATGCTCTACAGCGGGTCGATCCCGCCCGGCCACTACAACGGCCAGGACGTGACGATCCAGGAGGTCTTCGAGGCGATCGGCGCGCACGCGGCCGGGAAGATCACCGAGGAGGAGCTGATCGCGCTCGAGGACGTCGCCAGCCCCGGCGCCGGCGCCTGCGGGGGCCAGTTCACGGCCAACACGATGGCGATGGCGTTCCAGATGCTCGGCATCTCCCCGATGGGCCCGAGCGACGTCCCCGCCCAGGACCAGTCGAAGGCCCAGGCCGCGTTCGACTCAGGGGTGCTGGTCATGGACGTGCTCGCCCGCGGCCAGCGGCCGAGCGACATCCTCACCCGCGAGGCGTTCGAGAACAGCATCGCGGCGGTCGCCATGAGCGGCGGCTCGACCAACGCCGTCCTGCACCTGCTGGCCGTCGCCCGCGAGGCCGGCGTGCCGCTCTCGATCGACGACTTCGACCGCATCGCCTCGCAGACGCCGCTCCTGTGCGACCTCAAGCCGGGCGGCCGCTTCGTGGCCACCGACATGCACGCCGCCGGCGGCACCGCCGTCGTCGCCGCTCGCCTGCTCGAGGCCGGCACGCTCCACGAGGACGCCCCGACGGTGACCGGCAAGACGATCGGGGTGCACGCCCGCGCCGCCGACGAGGCGCCCGGTCAGGAGGTCGTCCGCCCGCTCGCCGACCCGCTCAAGCCCACCGGCGGGATCGCGATCCTGCGCGGCAACCTCGCCCCCGAAGGCTCGGTGGTCAAGCTGTCGGGGCACGAGCGCGTCCACCACCGCGGCCCCGCGCGGGTGTTCGACGGCGAGGAGGCCGCGATGGCCGCCGTCACGAACCGCAAGATCGAGGCCGGCGACGTGGTCGTCATCCGCAACGAGGGCCCGGCCGGCGGCCCTGGGATGCGCGAGATGCTGGCGGTCACCGCCGCGATCGTCGGCGAGGGCCTGGGCAACGACGTCGCGCTGCTCACCGACGGGCGCTTCTCGGGCGCCACGCGCGGGTTCATGGCCGGGCACATCGCGCCCGAGGCCGTGCACGGCGGCCCGATCGCAGCCGTGCGCGACGGCGACTCGATCACGATCGACGTGACGAACCGGCGGATCGACGTCGACCTCCCCGACGAGGAGATCGCGCGCCGCCTCGAGAGCTACGAGCCGCCCGCGCCGGCCGCCGCCGACGGCGTGCTGGCCAAGTACGCCAAGCTCGTCTCGAGCGCCTCCGAGGGCGCCGTCACGCGCTGACGCCCTCCACGCCGCGCTCCGGCTCGCGTTCGCCGGCGATGAACCCGGCGAGGAGCTCGTTGAAGCGGCCCGGGCGCTCGAGCATCGGCAGGTGGCCGGTGTCGTCGAAGATCACGCTGCGCGCGTTCTCGCCGATCAGATGCTCGTACATCTCGGCGTCCTCGACCGGGACGAGGATGTCGTTGCGCCCCCACACGATCAGCACCGGGACCTCGATGCGCTCGAGGTTGTCCCGGAACGAGTGGCGCATGAGCGCGTCGAACGCGGGGATGAAGCCCGCCGCGTTGGCGCCGCGGACGAGCTCGATCGACAGCGGGACCGACAGGCGCTCCGGATAGCGCACGACGACCTGGAGCGCCGCCCGGCGCAACCGCGGGCGGGTGACCGCGATCTCCGCGCGGACGCCGGTCCGTGCCGTCAGCACCGCCCACGCGCGCGCGCCGGCCAGCAGCGGCTCGCGCACCAGGTGCTCGGTCGAGAGCCCCGCCGCCGCCACCAGCACGAGCTTCGCCACCCGGGTCGGGAACGAGACGGCCATCTCGGCGCCCACGAAGCCGCCCATCGAGTTGCCGACCACCACCGGCTCCTCGACGCCGATCTCCCGGCACACGGCGTCGACGGCGCGCGCCATGCCGGGGATCGACATGTCCCTGGCCGGCATGTCCGAGCCGCCGAAGCCGGGGAGGTCGATCGCGACGCAGCGATGCGTGCGCATGAAGACCGGGAAGTTCAACAGCCAGTTCTGCCACAGCCCGCCGAGGCCGTGCAGGAACAGCAGCGGCGGGCCGGGCGGGGACATATCCCCGCTGTCGATGATGTTGACCCCGCGCCCGTCGACCTCCACGCGGCGCGTCAGGGCCGGCCAGTCGACGTCCATCCACTCCCGGTCGTCGCCGTCGGCGTAGGTCGGGTCCGGCCCGGGACGCAGGAC
Organism: Solirubrobacteraceae bacterium; assembly: GCA_035717845.1. Taxonomy (GTDB): domain Bacteria; phylum Actinomycetota; class Thermoleophilia; order Solirubrobacterales; family Solirubrobacteraceae; genus DASSUW01. The sequence continues at coordinate 15,476 of DASTIC010000199.1, read as the reverse complement.
GCCGTTGCGGACGCGGCTGTAGGCATCCCGATACACGCTGGGCACGGCGCTCTAGGTTAAAGGCATGAGCGAGCTTCAGGCGCTGCCTGCCGCGCAGCCCACGGACGACGCACGGGCGCTGCTCCCGGCGATCGAGCCCGACCGCCAGGTCACCGACTGGGGCCGCTCCGAGCGCGTCGAGGGGCTGCTCGACGCGACGCTGTACGAGTTCCTCTACCACTACTGGTTCCGCTGCGAGGTCGAGGGCATCGAGCACGTCCCGGCCACCGGCGGCGCCCTCCTCGTCTCCAACCACGCCGGCGCGCTGCCGCCCGACGCGGCGATGATCGCGAAGGCGATCAAGGAGGAGCACGCGCGGCCCCGCCCGCTCCATCTCACGGTGGAGCACTTCTTCAAGGGCTACCCGGGCCTCGCCATGCTCGTGAACAAGCTGGGCGGCGTGCCCGCCCACCCGGCCAACGTCCACCGCCTGCTCGACGACGAGCAGCAGCTCGTGCTGGTGTTCCCCGAGGGCCGGAAGGGGACCGAGAAGCTCTACAAGGACCGCTACCGGCTGCGGCGCTTCGGCCGCGGCGGGTTCGTGGAGGCGGCGATGCGCGCCCGAGCCCCGATCGTCCCGATCGCCGTGCTCGGTGCCGAGGAGGCGATGCCGACGTTCGCCCAGATCGGCCTCCTCCAGCGGCTGACCAAGCTGATCTACTTCCCGGTCACCCCGCTGTTCCCGCACCTCGGCCTCCTCGGCACCGCGTACCTGCCGGCCAAGTTCCGCATCCGCTTCCTCGAGCCGATCCCGACCGACCAGTGGGGCGACGCGCCGTGGGACGACACGGGGCTCGTGCAGACGGTCGCCGAGGACGTGCGCGCCCGGATCCAGGAGGAGCTCGTCGACCTCGTGTCCCACCGGCGGTCGGTGTGGCTGGGGTGAGGTCGCGCCGGATCCTCGTCACCGGCATCTCGACCCTCTGGGGCGGCCGGCTGGCGCAGGCGATCGAGCGCGACGACGTAGAGGCGATCATCGGCGTCAGCTCCGAGGACCCGACCTGCGAGCTCGAGCGCACGGAGTTCGTGCGCGTCGGGCTCCAGCACGCGCTGCTGCGGCGGATCGTCCAGGCGGCCGAGATCGACACCGTGATCGACACGCGGCTGGTCGTCGACTCGCTGCACGCCTCGCCGCGCGCCGCGCACGAGGCGAACGTGATCGGCACGATGAACATCCTCGCCGCCTGCGGAGGGCCGGACTCGCCCGTGCGCAAGGTCGTCTTCAAGTCCTCGGCCCACTACTACGGCTGCGAGCGCGACGACCCGGCGTTCTTCACCGAGTCCATGCGCCGCCCGCACCCGCCCGCCACGCGGCTGGAGGCCGACATCGTGGAGGCGGAGAAGGCGGTCGAGGGGTTCGCCAAGCGCAACCCCGACGTCACGGTCACCGTCCTGCGCTTCGCGAACGCGCTCGGCCCGGGCCTCGACACGACCCACACGCGCCTGTTCGCGCTTCCCGCCGTGCCGTGCATCCTCGGCTTCGACCCGCGCTACCAGTTCATCCACGAGGACGACCTCGTCGGCGCCCTGCGGTTCGCCGTCGAGCAGGACCTGCCGGGCGTCTACAACGCGGCCGGCGACGGCGTGCTCGCGCTGTCGGAGGTCTGCTCCCTGCTGGGCAAGCCGCCGGCTCCGATCCTGCCGCCGTGGGGCGCCTCGCTGGCGAGCGCGGCGCTGCGCCGCGTGGGCGTCCGCGTGCCGGCGGAGGTCCTCAGCCAGCTGCGCTACGGGCGCGGGCTCGACAACCGCGCGCTCAAGGGCGCGGGCTACGGATACGCCTTCACGAGCCGCGAGGCGGTGCTCCGGCACGCCGAGGCGCAGCGCGCAAGGTCGCTGCTCGACGACGGCGGCGGCTACCGCTACGAGCGCGAGGTGGAGGAGTTCCTGCGCTGGAGTCCGAACGTCCGGCGCCGGGGCACGGTGTAACGCCAGCTTAATTTCAGGGGTAGTCGGTGTCCGGCCCTTCTCCTACCCTCTCGTCTTCCGTGCCTCGCCGCCTCCTCGCCGTCGTCGTCCTCGCCGTCACCGTCCTCCTCGTGGGCGCCGGGAGCCTGTACGCGTTCGACCGCACGGTCAAGACGCGCATAGCCGACGGCGTGACCGTGAACGGCATCGATGTCGGGGGCCTCAAGCCCGAGGCGGCGCGGGCCAAGCTCCAGGCCACGCTCGTCGACCCGCTGACGCGCCCGGTCACCGTCCGCCACAAGGGCCGCCGGTTCCGGCTCACGGCCGAGCAGGCCTCGATCGCCGTCGATATCGACGGCTCGGTCGATCGCGCGATGGCCGTCTCGACCGACGGCAACGTCTTCACACGCACCTGGCGCGAGGTCCGCGGCAACGCGCTGGACACCGACGTCGAGGCGAAGGTGGTCTGGGACCGCTCGGCGGTCAACCGCCTCATCCGGCGCGTGAAGAAGAAGGTCACGATCGAGGCGCGCGACGCGTCGCTCGACCTCGAGTCCGGCCAGGTCGAGCCGGTGGCTTCGCGCGACGGGTTGGCCGTCAAGCGCGGGCTGCGGCGGGAGATCGAGGGCGAGCTGCTCGACATGGGCGCGCGCCGGACCGTGCGGCTGCGCACCAAGGTCGTCGAGCCGAAGGTGACGACGGAGGAGCTGGCCGCGAAGTATCCGGCCGTCATCGTCGTCCACCGCGGCTCGTTCCAGCTCTCCTTCTACAAGAACCTCAAGCTCGCCAAGACCTACGGCATCGCGGTCGGCCAGGTGGGCCTCGAGACGCCCGCCGGCCTCTACCACATCCAGAACAAGGCGGTGAACCCCGCCTGGCACGTCCCGAACTCCGACTGGGCCGGCGACCTCGCGGGCACCGTCGTGCCCGGCGGCACCCCCCAGAACCCGCTCAAGGCCCGCTGGATGGGCATCTACGCCGGCGCCGGCATCCACGGGACCGACGCCTCGGGCTCGATCGGCACCGCCGCCTCGCACGGGTGCATCCGCATGCGGATCCCCGAGGTCATCGAGCTCTACGACCAGGTTCCGGTCGGGGCTCCCATCTACATCGCCTGAGTCGCCCCTCGGGCGAACGTCAACGGCGGCTGGGTAGGGAGGCTGGGGACCCAACCGCGGCGTCAACCATGTCGAGCTAGCCCCGGATTCCGGGCCTAACTCGACACAGTTCGCGTCATCGCCGACCACGCCGGCTCCGACGCCTCCCTACCCAGCCGCAGTCGACTTTGACGTTCGCCGGCGGACGCCTACACCCCGATCTCGGAGACCGGCACTTCGTGCCAGCCGCCGTGCAGCAGGGAGGCGTGATGGTCCGAGTGGCGAAGACAGAGGGCGCCGATGTGCACGCCTGGCCGCACCTCCTTGCGCATGACCGCGTACCACATGGTCGTGGCGTCGCGCGTTCCCTGGATCGGATGCCAGGGACGCGGCGGCGGCTCGTCGGACGGCGTGATCCCGGCCTCCACGAGCTGGCGCAGGGTCGCCACCTGACCCGTGGAGGTGTCGATGAAGAAGACCGCCACGCCTGGCCAGGCTAGCGACGCGTGGTCCAACGCCCTGCGGCGGTTCGACCGCGACCTCCAGCGGCGCGGCGCGGCCGAGCGGACCCGGCGCGCGTACGGCGCCGACGTGGGGGAGCTGGCCACGTGGGCCGCCGCCCAGGGGCTCGAGCCGGCCGCGTTCTCCTACCGGCTGCTGCGCGGCTACGCCGCCCGCATGTCCGACAAGGGCGCCGCCCCCCGCACGATGGCCCGCAAGCTCGCCGCCACGCGCGCGTTCTTCCGCTCGATGGTGGAGCACGGCGACATGAGCGCCAACCCGGCCGACCTGCTGCCCGCGCCGCGGCTCCCGCACACGCTCCCGCGCCCGATCAAGCCGGCCGACGTCGCCGCCCTGCTCGACCGCATCCCGGCCGGCACGCCGCTCGAGCTGCGCGACCGCGGCCTGTTCGAGCTCGCCTACGCGTGCGGGCTGCGGGCCGAGGAGCTCGTCAACCTCGACGTCGGCTCGCTCGACCTCGACGGCGAGCAGGTGCGGGTCGAGGGCAAGGGCGCCAAGACGCGCTTCGTGCCCGCCGGGGAGGTCGCTCTGATGGCCGTCGCCGACTACCTCGAGCGCGGCCGGCCCGCCCTCGCGCGCGCCGACGGCGACCCCGCGCTCTTCATCTCCAAGTCCGGCCGCCGGCTCTCGACCTCCGACGTCCGGCGCCGTCTGCGAGTCTGGGCGCGCCACGCTGCGGCCCAGGGCAAGGTCCACCCGCACGCCCTCAGACACTCGTTCGCCACGCACCTGCTCGAAGGCGGCGCGGACCTGCGCGCGATCCAGGAGCTGCTCGGGCACTCCTCGATCTCGACGACGCAGGTCTACACTCGGGTAGAGTCGGCTCGCCTCCGCGCCGCGTACCTACGCAGCCATCCGCGGGCCTAACGGGAGCAGGCTCTGGACACCAACGTCAAAGCACTCGAGCTCAAAGAACTCTGGCGCAGGTACAAGGTCGACGGGTCCGAGCCCGCCCGCGAGAAGCTCGTCGTGGCGTACTCGCCCCTTGTCAAGTACGTCGCCGGCCGGATGTCCTCCGGCCTACCTGCGCATGTCGAGGAGGCCGATCTCATCTCGTACGGGCTGATCGGGCTCATCAACGCGATCGAGCGCTTCGACGTCGAGCGCGAGATCAAGTTCGAGACCTACGCGATCACGCGCATCAAGGGCGCGATCATCGACGAGCTGCGAGCGCTCGACTGGGTGCCGCGCTCGGTCCGGGCCCGGGCCCGCGAGATCGAGAGGGTCCACGCCAAGCTCGAGCACCGGCTGCACCGCACGCCGACCGACGAGGAGATGGCGCGCGAGCTCAACATGGCGGTGGAGGAGTTCCAGGAGGCGCTGGTCAAGATCTCGAACTCCACGGTCGTCGCCCTCGACGAGCTGTGGGCGGTGTCCGACGCCTCGGGTGACCAGGTCTCCCTGCTCGACACGCTGCAGGATCCGGACGCTCCCGACCCCCAGCAGCTGCTCGACGCCTCCGAGCTCAAGGACCGCCTGGCCGACGCGATCTCCGCCCTCCCGGAGCGCGAGAAGCTCGTGATCGCGCTCTACTACTACGAGAACCTGACGCTGCGGGAGATCGGCGAGGTCCTCGGCGTCACGGAGTCGCGCATCTCCCAGCTCCACACGAAGGCCGTCCTGCGCCTCAAGTCGCGCCTCCAAGGCGACGCGCTCCGATAGCCTCCCGCGTTCCGCGCGAGAGGGAGGAGTTGGCATATGCAGGCCGCAGACAGGATTCGCAACGTGGCGCTAGTCGGCCACCGGGGGAGCGGGAAGACGTCGCTGCACGAGGCCCTCTTGCACGAGGCCGGCGCGACGACCCGGCTCGGCTCGGTGGCCGACGGCACGACGGTCTCGGATTCCGACGACGACGAGAAGGCGCGCGGGATGTCGATCTCCGCGTCGCTCGCCTCGTTCGAGTGGCGGGACGTGAAGGTCAACCTCATCGACACCCCCGGCGAGCCCTCGTTCATCGCCGACGCGCTCGGCGCCCTGCGCGTGTGCGAGTCCGCCGTGTTCGTGGTCAACGGCGTCCTTGGCGTCGAGGTCGGCACCCAGCGGCTGTGGGACCGCGCCCGCGAGCTCGGCGTCGCCCGGCTCGTCTACGTGAACATGCTCGACCGCGAGCGGGCGGACTTCTTCCGCGTCCTCGACAGCCTCAAGGCCGCCTTCGGCCCGCACGTCGTGGCGACCGAGATCCCGATCGGCGCGGAGCACGAGACCCGCGGCGTGATCGACCTCGTGGACATGAAGGCGTACGAGTACTCGGACGGCAGCTGCTCAGAGATCCCGATTCCCGACGACCTCGCCGACATCGCGCAGGAGTACCGCGAGAAGCTCATGGACGAGGTGGCCGAGAACTCCGAGGCGCTGATGGAGCGCTATCTCGAGGGCGAGGAGATCTCCCACGACGAGATCGTCACCGCGCTCGAGGACGGCACCGACCACGGGCACATCTTCCCGGTCACCTGCGGCGTGGCCACGAGCCGCCTGGCCTCCAACCGGCTGCTCGACGCGATCGTCGACGACCTGCCCTCGCCCGTCCAGCACGGCGGCCTCGAGCTCGAGGGCATGACGCTCGAGCCCGACCCCGACGGCGAGATGTTCGCCTACGTCTTCAAGACCCGGGCCGACCCCTACGCGGGCCGCATCAACCTCTTCCGCGTCTACCAGGGCACGGTCACGCACGACACGCAGGTCATGAACACCCGCACCCACCACAAGGAGCGGATCGGCCAGCTGCTCGTGCCCCAGGGCAAGGAGGTCAAGCAGACCGACGCGTTCGGCCCGGGCGACATCGGCGCGGTGGCCAAGCTCAAGGAGACCCGCGCCGGCGACTGGCTCGCGGCTCGCGACGAGCCGGTGCAGATGCCGTCGGTCAAGCTCCCCGCCCCGGTCATGGCCTTCTCGATGGAGCCGGCCTCCAAGGGCGACGAGGACAAGGTCTTCACCGCCCTGCGGCGGCTCCAGGAGGAGGACCCGACGATCGACCTGCACCGTGACGCCCAGACCGGCGAGCAGATCGTCGCCGGCCTGTCGCAGATCCACGTCGAGGTCGTGGTCGAGCGCATGCGGGCGCGGTTCGGGGCCGAGGTCATCCTCAAGCCGCCGCGCGTCCCGTACCAGGAGACGATCCGCAGGAGCGCCAAGGCGCACGGCCGGCACAAGAAGCAGACCGGCGGCCGCGGGCAGTTCGGGGACTGCCACATCGAGATCGAGCCGCTCGAAATGGACAGCGAGGACGCGTTCGAGTTCGTCAACGCGATCAAGGGCGGCGTGATCCCCACCGGGTTCATCCCCGCCGTCGAGAAGGGCGTGCTCGACGCCATGCAGCACGGCGCCGTGGCCGGCTACCCGGTCAAGGGCGTGCGTGTGAGGGTGTTCGACGGCTCGTACCACTCGGTCGACTCGTCGGAGATGGCCTTCAAGCTGGCCGGCTCGCTGGCCATGAAGCAGGCGCTCGAGCAGGCCGGCTCGGTGCTGCTGGAGCCGATCATGCTGCTCACCGCGTCGGTGCCCGACGAGTCGGTGGGCGACGTCATGGGCGACCTGTCGTCCCGCCGCGGGCGGCCGCTCGGCACGGAGGCGGTCGGTGGCATGACCGAGGTCCAGGCCGAGGTGCCGATGGCCGAGATCCTCTCCTACGCGCCCGACCTGCGATCGATCACCGGCGGCCAGGGCGAGTACACGATGGAGTTCCTGCGCTATGAGGAGGTGCCGTCGCACCTCGCGCAGAAGGTGGTCGAGAAGGCGCGCGAGGAAGAGGAGGTGCGCGCCTAGGGAGCTACCCTTTCAGCGCTCATGGCCCGGACCAGGGACATCCGCCCGAACCTGAACGACACGTCCTGCGACATCTGCGGGCGCACGCTGCTGCGCGGCGAGCACGCGGAGACGTTCCTGGCCGGCGGGTCGCGCCGCGAGGTCTGCGACCTGTGCACGGCGCGCGCCCAGCACGAGGGCTGGATCCGCGAATCGGGCGGCGACGAGCTGGCGCTCCGCCACACGCGCCACGACGGGCGCTCCGGCTTCCTCGAGCGCTTCCGCGCCCGCCGCGAGCGCGCGCGGGAGGTGCAGGAGGAGCCGGTGGTCGAGGAGCCGCTGCCCGACGAGCCCGACGCGCCGGCGCGGCGGGTCCCGGAGCCGCCGCGGCGCCCCCGTCACGTGCGCGCAGTGCCCACCAACGCCGAGCTCAAGATGCAGCGGGCGCTCGAGGTCTTCAACACCTCCGACCACACGCGCACGGTCGGCGGCGTGGCGCGCTCGCTCGGCGCCCCCGCCGTCTCGGTCCGGCCGCGCACCGACCGGCCGAGCGTCGTGGCCATCACCGTCATGTGGGAGCTGAGCTGGTACCGCTTCGAGATCGACCTCTCCGACGAGGCCGGCGGCGTGCGCCGCGACGCCCAGGGCGACGAGCTGACCGACCTGGGCGACGAGGAGCAGGAGGTCAACGCCGCGGCCGACGAGCGCGGCAACCTCCATCTCGCCTGACCGATTCGACGGATGGTCGATTCCTCGCCTCGATTCCCGTTGTTAGCCTGGTGCCCGTGATCTACTGCGTCGTGCCCGAGCCCCTCGCGGACGAGCTGTATCCCAAGCTCTCGGCCTACTACGAGGATGATCCGAACGTCGAGGTCATCGTCGACCGGCGCAAGAAGGAGCGCCGCGACACCACCTCCACCGGCGGCGGGCAGCGCGAGGTGCGCGACCGCCGCCGTCGCCGGGTGACCGGCGACGTGCCGCCGCTCTCCGCCGCATAGGGGGATGCGTCTCGTCGTCCACGTGGACGGCGGCTCGCGCGGCAACCCCGGGCCGGCCGCCGCGGCCGCCGTGACCTCGACGCCCGACGGGGAGGTCGTGGACGAGACCGCGGTCGTGCTGGGCCGGGCCACGAACAACGTCGCCGAGTACCGGGCGCTGCTGCTCGGCCTCGAGCGCGCGCGGGCGCTCGGCGCCACCGAGGTCGAGGTCGTCAACGACTCCGAGCTGGTCGCCAACCAGGTCAACGGGCGCTACCGGGTCAAGAGCCCGGAGCTGGCCGCCCTGCACGGCGACGTGATGCGCGCGCTGGAGGGCATCGACCGCTGGGAGGTGCGGCCCGTCCCGCGCGCCGAGAACGCGGCCGCCGACGCGCTCGTCAACCAGGCGCTCGACGCCGCCGGCGACGCGACCGACGGCGAGCCGACCGAGTACGCCGGCTACCTGCGGATCGACGACCTGCTGCGACTCCAGGAGCCGCTCACCCCGGAGGCGCACGACGAGCTGCTGTTCATCGTCGTCCACCAGTCCTACGAGCTGTGGTTCAAGCTCATCCTCCACGAGCTGGCCGCGGCGCGCGAGGAGCTCGAGCGCGGGCGCCCGCAGGCCGCGATCCGCCCGCTCCAGCGGACGGCGGCGATCGACCGGCTCCTGCTCGTCCACCTCGACGTGCTCGAGACGATGGGACCCGACGGCTTCCTCGAGTTCCGCGACCCGCTCGCGCCCGCCTCCGGCTTCCAGTCGACCCAGTTCCGCGCCATCGAGCGCGAGAGCCCGCCGCTGTACGACGCGTTCACCGCCTGCGCCGGCCTGCCCGACGACCCGCGCGAGCGCCTCACGGCCCTCGCCGAGCTCTACCGCGACCACCTCGACGACCCGCGGCGGGCGCTGCTCTACCAGGTGGCCGAGCTGCTGGTCGACCATGACGAGCTGATCGCGCTGTGGCGCCATCACCACACGCTGATGGCCGCCCGCGAGATCGGCAGCCGCCACGGGACGGGCGGCTCGCGCGGCGTCGAGTACCTGCGCGGCACGCAGGACAAGCGCTTCTACCCGGAGCTGTGGGAGGTCAGGTCGGCGCTGTGACGCGCCGGCTAGCGCAGGTCGAGCACGCGCGAGCCTGAGACCCAGTGCACGCGGCTGTCGCCGAGGCGGGTCATGACCTGCCCGTGGAGCGGATGCACGTGCCCGTGCAGGATGTGGCGCGGCCGGTGCTCGTCGACCCAGTCCCGCAGCCCGGCGAAGCCGATGTGCGACGGGTCCTCCGGGTCGTCGTTGATGCCGAGCGGCGGGCAGTGGCAGATGAGCACGTCGGCGGCGGGTAGCCGGCGGGCGAGCTTGCTCGCCTCGCGCTGCGTGTACTGGTGCAGCGTGTTCTTCCCGTAGCGCACGCACCCCTCGAAGCCGCTCACGGTGACCCCGCAGACCTGGGTGCGGCGCAGGTGCAGGTCCTCGACCTCGAGGTCGCGCAGCAGATGCTCGGGGTCGTGGTTGCCGTGCACGCCGAAGCGCGGGACGTCGAGCGACATCAGCGACTCGATCCAGGCCCGGTCGAGGTCGCCGAGGCAGAACACCGCGTCGACGCCCCGCTGCCGGGCCAGCGTCGCGGGGTCGACGAGCGGGCGCTTGTCGGCGAGGGCCAGGACGCGCATCGGGCGGTGAATCGTAGGCGCCGTCAGTCGGTGTCGGAGTCCTGGTCGGTCCCGCGCGGCGCAGGCCTCTGCGGCGGCGTGAGCACCTTCATCGGCAGCTTCATCAGCGACGGCGGCGTCCTCGACGCAATCCGCATCGCCTTGCCGGCCGCCAGCGAGCGGCGCTTGGTCCCGCGCCCGAACTGGCGGCTGAGCGGCGGCCCGTCGGTCGGCAGCCGGTGGTGGAGCGGCGGCGCCGCGTCCTCGAGCGTACGGCCGATGACCATGCGCTGGATCTCGCTCGTGCCCTCGAAGATCGTGTACAGCTTGGCGTCGCGGTACCACTTCTCCACCGGCAGGTCGCGCACGTAGCCGTAGCCGCCGCAGACCTGGATCGCCTGCTCGGTGATGCGCACGGCGGTCTCGGACGCCTTGAGCTTGCTCATCGAGCCCTCGGCGTGGTGGTACTCCTGCTGCTGGGCGGCCATCCACGAGGCGCGCCAGGTGAGCAGGCGGGCGGCGTCGAGGTCGGTGGCCAGGTCCGCGAGCGGGAACGAGATCCCCTGCTTGTCGAGGATCGGGCCGCCGAAGGCCTCCCGCTCGGAGGCGTAGTCGGCCGCGAACTCGAGCGCGGCGCGGGCGATGCCGAGCGCCTGCGCCGCGACCATCGGCCGGGTCTGCTCGAACGCGCCGAGCGTGGAGGACCGGCCGTTGCCGCGGTGGGCCTCGGCCAGCCGGCGCTCGAGCCGCGCGTCCCCACCGAGCAGGTTGTCGGCGGGGATCCGGCAGTTCTCGAAGCGCAGCTCGGCCGTGTGCGAGGCGCGGCAGCCCAGCTTGGAGAGCTTGCGCACGAGCTCCAGGCCCGGCGTGCCGCCGGGGACCACGAACAGCGCCTGGCCGCGGTGGCCGGCCTCGGGGTCGACGGTGGCGTTGACGACGTGCACGCTCGCGATGCCGCCGTTGCCGATCCAGATCTTGTGGCCCTCGAGCACCCACTCGTCGCCGTCGCGGCGGGCGCGCGTGCGCAGGTTGCGCACGTCGCTGCCGCCCTCCGGCTCGGAGACGCAGAGGGCGGCGAGCTTGAGGTCGCCCGGCTCGCCGAAGCACTCGGGCGCCCAGCGCAGCAGCTGCTCGGGCGTCGCCGCCTGGGCCATCGCCGACAGGGCGAGCGCGGGCATGACGATGCTGAGCCCGATCCCCGCGCAGCCCCAGAACAGCTCCTCCATGAAGAGCGGCAGCGAGAGGCCCGTGGGGTCGCCGATCAGGTCGCGGTAGAAGAGCGGGTTGTAGAAGCCCTCCTGGGCGGCCTGCTCGAGCACGGCCCACGGGAACTCCTCCTCGCGGTCGTGATGCTCCGCGACGGGGCGGATGACGTCGCGCGCGAAGGCATGCGTGCGCTCAACGAGGTCCAGGTGGGCGGGGGTGAGGGAGAAGCCGTAGCTCACGCCGGCCGCTCCACGATCGCGACGACGCCCTGGCCGCCGGCCGCGCAGATCGAGATCAGCGCGCGGCCGCTGCCGCGCTCGGCGAGCAGCTTGGCGGTGCTCGCCAGGATGCGCCCGCCGGTGGCGGCGAAGGGGTGGCCGGCGGCCAGCGAGCCGCCCGCGACGTTGAGCTTGGCGCGGTCGATCGCCCCCAGGCCGTTCTCCTCCCAGGCCTTGAGGGTGCACAGCACCTGGGCGGCGAACGCCTCGTGGATCTCGTAGAAGTCGAAGTCCTGGAGGCTCAACCCGGCACGCTCGAGCAGCCGCGGGGCCGCGTCGACGGGCGCCATGAGCAGCCCGCTGTCTCGCGCTTCGCGCTCGCCGCCGCTGTCGCTAGCGCCGTTGACGTAGTCGACCGCCGCGGTCTCGGCGTGGGTCAGGTGGGCGAGCACGGGGAGCTTTCGCTCGTCCGCCCACGTTTCGTTCGCGAGCAGCACGAGCGCGGCGCCGTCGGACAGCGGGGTCGAGTTGCCGGCGGTCATCGTGTCGCCGAAGACCGGTTTGAGCTTCGCGAGCTTGTCGGTGCTGGTGTCCGGCCGCAGGTTCTGGTCGCGCTCGAGTCCGAGGTAGGGGGTGACGAGGTCGTCGAGGAAGCCCCGCTCGTACGCGGCCGCGAGCGCCTGGTGGCTGGCCACGGCGAGCTCGTCCTGCGCCTCGCGGGTGATGCTGAAACGGTCGGTCGTGATCGCCTGGTGCTCGCCCATCGAGAGCCCGGTGCGCGGCTCGGCGTTGCGGGGGATGCTGGGCACGATGTGGCCGGGCCGCAGGTGGCCGAGGAGCCTGACGCGGGCTATGCCCTTCCGGCGGTTGGCCTCCAGCAGCACGCGGCGCAGGTCCTCGTTGACGCCGATCGGCGCGTCGCTGGTGGTGTCGACGCCGCCCGCGATGCCCCACTCGATCGTGCCGAGCGCGATCTTGCCGGCCACGGCGAGCGCCGCCTGGAGGCCGGTGTCACAGGCCTGCTGGACGTCGTAGGCCGGCGTGCGCTTGTCGAGCGCGCTGCCCAGCACCGCCTCGCGCGTGAGGTTGAAGTCGCGCGGGTGCTTGAGGACGGCGCCGGCGACCACTTCCCCGGCGCGCTCGCCCTGGAGCGAGAAGCGGGCGACGAGGCCGTCGAGCGCGGCGGTCAGCATATCCTGGTTCGAGGCCTCGGCGTACGGCCCGTTGGAGCGGGCGAAGGGGATGCGGTTGCCGCCGAGGATGGCGATCGGTTGGGTCATCGTGGGTTCGAACGTTCCCGTTCATCTGAGCTTCTAATCGGGTAATGCGTCACGCATGGCCGATCGATACCACCGTTTCGCCCGCTCGCGTCCCGGGCGGATCGCCACGCGCAGGCTCGGGCTGCCGCAGCCGGCCCGGCTGCACCGCGGACCCGGGCTGATCGACGGACCGGCGCTGCTCGGCGGCGGCCTCGGTCGACGCGAGCTCATCGAGCGCCTCGGATTCGAGATCCGGCCCGACGCCGAGCGCTATGCGGCGCTGATCTTCGACGGCTCGCACATCACGCGGACCGCCGGGCTGCGCGAGCTCTACGAGTTCTTCCAGCCCGTGATGCGCCGGCTCGCCCCGAGCGGCCGCCTGATCGTCATCGGCTCGGGCGAGGGCGTCCCGCAACGTGCGCTTGAGGGTTTCGTGCGCTCGGCCGGCAAGGAGGTGCGCAACGGGGCGACCGCCCAGCTCGTGTACGCGGACCCGGAGGCCGACCTCGAGTCGACGCTGCGCTTCCTGCTCTCCGGCCGCTCGGCGTACGTTTCCGGGCAGGTGATCCGCGTCGGCCCGGTGCCGGAACGGCCGGACGACTGGGACCGCCCGCTGGCCGGCAGGACCGCGATCGTCACCGGCGCCTCGCGCGGGATCGGCGCCGCGATGGCGGAGGTGCTCGCGCGCGACGGCGCCCACGTGATCTGCGCCGACGTGCCGGCCCAGGGCGAGGCCCTCGCCGCCGTCGCCAACGCGGTCGGCGGCGCGGCGCTCCAGGTGGACGTCACGACCGACCGGGCGCCCGCGACGCTGGCCGGGCGCGGCGCCGACATCGTCGTCCACAACGCCGGCATCACGCGCGACCGGACGCTGGCCCGCATGAGCGACGACGAGTGGGACGCGGTGCTGGCCGTGAACCTCGAGAGCATCGAGCGGATCAACGAGGCGCTGCTCGAGGCCGGCGACGTGCGCCGGATCGTCTGCGTGTCCTCGGTCAGCGGGATCGCCGGCAACCGCGGGCAGGCGAACTACGCGACGAGTAAGGCCGGGGTGATCGGCGTCGTCGAGGCGCTGGCGCCCGAGCTCGCGGCCCGGCGCATGACGATCAACGCGGTGGCGCCGGGGTTCATCGAGACCGGCATGACGGCCGCCATGCCGCTCGGCACGCGCGAGGCCGGCCGCCGCCTCAACTCGCTCGCCCAGGGCGGCCTGCCGGTCGACGTCGCCGAGACCGTGGCGTGGCTCGCCTCGCCGGGCTCGGGCGGCATCAACGGGACGGTCGTGCGCGTCTGCGGCCAGAGCCTGATCGGCGCATGAAGCGGACGTACGCGCGGGTGATGCTCGGGCCGCTGCGGCGGCGGCGTCCCGACGAGCTGCCGGACCGGGTGCTGTTGCGGGAGGCGGTGGCGGTGGATCGCGCGCACCTGGCCGCCTACGACCGCGTGTGCGGGTTCCGGCTGCGGGACGAGCTCCCGCCGACGTACCCGCACGTGCTGGCGTTCCCGCTCGCGCTCGAGCTCATGGCCGGCCCGTTCCCGTTCTCGCCGCTCGGCGTCGTGCACATCGGAAATCGGATCGAGCAGGACCGGCCGCTGCGCGCCGACGCGCCGCTCGATCTGCGCGTGCGCGCCGAGAACCTCGCGCCGCATCCCCGCGGGCGCCAGTTCGAGGTGGTGGCCGAGGCCGCCGTCGGCGGCGCGACAGTGTGGCGCGGGCGCAGCACGTACCTGCACCGCGAGGGGAGCGGGGGCGGCGGCGGACGGAACGACTTCGAGCCGCCGCCGCTGCGCGCGCTCTGGCGGGTGCCGGGCGACGTCGGCCGCCGCTACGCGGCCGTCTCCGGCGACCGCAACCCGATCCACATGCACCCGCTCGCCGCGCGCGCGTTCGGGCAGAAGGGCACGATCGCGCACGGGATGTGGACCAAGGCGCGCTGCCTCGCAGCCCTCGAGGCCTCGCTGCCGTCCGCGTTCGCCGTGGAGGTGCGATTCAAGACCCCGCTGCCGCTCCCGGGGAAGGCGGCCTTCGGCACGCGCGGCGACGAGTTCTACGTGTGGGACGCGAAGAGCGGGCGGCCGGTGCTGGATGGCCGAACGTCAAAGGCGGCCGGGTAGGGAGGCTGGGGGAGCCAGCCGCTGCGCGAACTATCCCGAGTTAGCCGCGGTTTCCGCGGCTAATCGGGGATAGTTCGGCGAACCTTGTCGAGTTAGCCCCGGAATCCGGGCCTAATCCGACAGGGTTCGGGCCATCACCGCCCACGCCGGCCCCTCCGCCTCCCTCCCCAGCCGGCGTTGACGTTCATCCGAGCCCACGCGAGCGGATCTCGTCGAGCGCGCTCTCGCGCTTCTCCAACCCCTCGACGCCCAGCTTTCGCATGACCCCGGGCGTCCGCGAGAACTGGATGTCGCGGTAGTCGACGACCTCGAACCGGTTGCCCCAGGGGTCGAGGAAGTCGAGGCCGCGGCCGGGGACGACCTCGAGGCCCTCGCGCTCCACGGCCGCCCGCACGGCCTCCTTGTCGTCGACCACGAGCCCGAAGTGCCGCCCCTCGTCGGGCCCCTGCCGCCGGCCCTCGGCGACTGCGAGGAACTGGTCGCCCATGTCGATGAACGCCATCCGCCCGGCGCGGCCGCGCAGCGAGAACGTGAACAGGCGGCCGTAGAGGTCGAGCGCGGCGTCGACGTCGCCGACCTCGAGGGCGATGTGGTTGATGCCGATCAGGCGCGCCGGGTCAGGCATCCTGTCCGACAGTGTCGCGCACGCGCTTCTCGCTCGACGCGCTCGAGCACCCGATCGTCCAGGCCCCGATGGGCGGCGGCCCGTCGACGCCGGCGCTGGCCGCCGCGGTGGCCGAGGCGGGC
>DASTIC010000198.1:0-10604 GCA_035717845.1 Solirubrobacteraceae bacterium | reverse complement strand
GGTGACCGCCACGCACCTAGACTCGCTGTGATGCCGGAGGTCGTGCTGCTCGTGGACGACGACGCGCCGATCCTGCGGATGCTCGAGCGGACGCTGGTCGCCGAGGGCTATGCGGTCGTGGCGGTGCCCGACGGCGGCGCGGCGCTGGCGCAGGTCGAGCGGTCGGTGCCGGATGCGATCGTGCTGGACGTGGCGATGCCGGGGCTGGACGGCCTCGCGGTGACGCGCCGGCTGCGGGACAAGGGACTGGGAGTGCCGATCCTCCTGCTCACCGCGCGCGACGCGCTGAGCGAGCGGGTGGCCGGGCTGGACGCGGGCGCGGACGACTATCTCGTGAAGCCGTTCGAGGTCGAGGAGCTGAACGCGCGCGTGCGCGCGCTGCTGCGGCGCAACCATCCGCCGGGCGAGCAGCTCGCCTACGCCGACCTCGCGCTCGAACCGGCGACGGGCGCCGCGCGGCGCGGCGGCCGGGAGGTGGAGCTCACGCGCCGCGAAGCGGAGCTGCTCGAGCTGCTGCTGCGCAACGCCCGTGCGGTGGTGACCCGCGAGCTGGCGCTGGAGCGGGTCTGGGGCGGCGAGGCGGAGGCGAGCGCGAACGTCGTCGACCGCTACGTCGCCTACCTGCGTCGCAAGCTCGGCGAGCCGCCGCTGATCCACACCGTGCGCGGCGTCGGCTTCCGCCTCCAGTGAGGCTCCAGACCCGTGTCGCGGTCGCTGCCGCCGCCGCCATCGTGCTCGCCGTGGCGGCGCTCGGCGTGGCCGTGCTGGCGCGGCTCGACGACCAGCTCGACGACGGGCTGGACCGGGCGCTGCGGGCGCGGGCGACCGAGGTCGCGCGGCTCGCCGCCTCCACCCCCGACCTGCTGCTCGAGCCGGGGACGCTCGAGGGCCGCCTCGGCGGCAGCGCGCTGCTGGTCGAGGTGCTCGACCGGCGCGGGCGGATCGTGGCGCGCAACAGCGGCCTCGGGAGCCGCGTGCTGCCCGACGCGCCGGTGGTCCGCGCCGCGCTCGATGACCGGCGCGCCGGCTACGGTGACGCGCTGCTCGGCACCGACCCGCTGCGCATCTACGCGGCGCCGCTCGGCGAGCTCGGGCGCGGCCCGGCGGCGGGCGGCGCCGTCATCGTGGCCGGCACGACGGCCGAGATCGAGGACACGGTGGACGACACGCGGCGCTTCGTCGTCCTCGCCGCGATCGCCGCCGCCCTGCTGGCGGCCGCGCTCGCGACCGGGCTCGCCGGCCGCGCGCTGCGCCCGCTTCGCCGCCTCTCCTCGGGCGCGCGCGACATCGAGCGGACGGGCGACGCCTCCCGCCGGCTGCCCGTCCCGGCCACCAGCGATGAGGTCGGCACCCTCGGCGCCACGCTGAACGCGATGCTCGGCTCGCTCGAGCGCGCGCGGGAGGCGGAGCATCGCTTCGTCGGCGACGCCTCCCACGAGCTGCGAACGCCGCTCACCGCGCTGCGCGGCAACCTCGCGTACGCCACGCGGCACGGCGCCGATCCCGAGGTGCTGCGCGAGATCGAGGCCGACGCGGCGCGGCTGAGCGCGCTGCTCGACGACCTGCTGGCGCTGGCGCGCGAGGACGCGGCCGCGCCGGCACGGGGCGAGGAGGTCGACCTCGGCGCCCTGGCTCGCGAGGCGGCGGACGAGGGCACGGACGTGACGGTGCGGGAGGCTGTGCTGGTGCGCGGTGAACGACCGGCGCTCGAGCGCGCGATCGGCAACCTCGTACGCAACGCCCGCCGCCACGGCCCGCCCGGCGGGCGGATCGCCATCGCCGTGGAGCGCGACGGGGACGTCGTGCGCCTCAGCGTCGAGGACGAGGGCCCCGGGCTGACCCCCGGCGAGGCCGAGCACGCGTTCGAGCGTTTCTGGCGCGGACCGGGTGTCCAGGGACCCGGCTCGGGCCTCGGCCTCGCCATCGTGCGCGCGATCGCGGAGCGCCACGGTGGCGGGGTGAGCGTCGACGGCTCGCGCTTCACGATCTCGCTCCCCGCCTCTCACGGATCTCTCAAAGACCGCCCCTAGAACCCCTCTCGTCACCATTAGACGAAGGACTTCCTCCCCATGAGACGACTCCGAACCGCCTCCCGCCGCCGCCTCGCCACCGTCGTGGCCGCCGTGCTCCTCCTCGCCGCCGGCGGCGGCATCGCCCAGGCCGCGCTCAGCGGCTCCGGTCCGACGCCCGACCCCAAGCCGCTCGACCGCGCCGTGCTCGACGCCCTGAACGCGCCCGAGGTCGAGGGCGTCAGCGCCCGCGTGACGTTCACCAACGGCCTGCTGCCGGCCGGCTCGCTCCCCAACGGCTCGGCGTCCCCGCTCGCCGCGGGCGCCGAGGGCCGCCTGTGGGTCTCACCGCAGGGTGCGCGCCTCGAGCTCCAGTCGGAGGCCGGCGACGCCCAGATCGTCGCCGACGGCGAGCGCGTCACGGTCTACGACAGCGCGTCGGAGACCGCCTACACGCTGCCCGCGCCGCGTGACCGGGCCAAGGCCGAGCACGAAGGCGACGCCACGCTGGCAGACGTGCGGCGCGGCCTCGACCGCCTCGCCGAGGCCTGGACGCTCTCCGGCGCGCAGCCGACGTCGACCGCCGGCCGCCCGACCTACACGGTGCGGATCGCGCCCAAGGACGACGGCGGGCTGCTCGGCGCCGCCGAGCTGGCCTGGGACGCGGCCCGCGGCGTGCCGCTGCGCGCGGCCGTCTTCGCCCAGGGCCAGGACGAGCCCGTGCTCGAGCTGGAGGCCACCGACGTCTCGTACGGCGCGATCGACGCCGGGGTGTTCGACACGAAGCCGCCGGCCGGCTCGGAGATCGTCGAGATCGACCCGCCCGCGCACGACGGCGCCGAGCCGAGCCGCGTCCGCGGCGTGGACGCCGTCCAGGAGCGGCTCGGCTTCCAGCTCAGCGCGCCCGCCGAGCTCGCCGGCCTTCCCCGCACCGACGTCCGGCTCGTGAACGCCAACGGCTCCCCCGCCGCCCTCAGCGTCTACGGCGAGGGCATGGGCGCGATCCTCGTGCTCCAGCGCGAGGCCGGTGAGCAGCGCGAGGTCCCTGAGGGGCTGCCGCGGGTCAACATCGACGGCGCGACCGGGACCGAGCTCGCGACGCCGCTCGGCACGCTCGTGACGTTCGAGCGCGGCGGCGTGAGCTACACGGTGGTCGGCTCCGTGCCGCCGGTGGCCGCCGAGAACGCCGCCCGGGGGTTGTGATGGGCGCCCCGATCGAAGCCCGCGGCCTGGTCAAGCGCTACGGCGAGATCACGGCCGTCGACCACGTCGACCTCACCGTGCAGGCGGGCGACGTGTACGGCTACCTCGGGCCGAACGGCGCCGGGAAGACGACGTCGCTGCGGATGCTGCTCGGGCTGATCCGGCCCGACGAGGGCAGCGCGCGGCTGTTCGGCCGCGACCCGCTGCTGCACGGCGCCCGCGCCCTCGACGGCGTGGCCGGCTTCGTCGAGGCACCGCGCTTCTACCCGTACCTGAGCGGTCGCAGCAACCTCGAGCTGGTCGCGGACCTCGACGGCGACGGCGCCCGCGGGCGGATCGACGAGGCGCTCGACACGGTCGACCTCGCCGACCGGGCGAAGGACAAGGTCGGCGGGTACTCGCACGGCATGCGCCAGCGCCTCGGCATCGCCGGGGCGCTGCTGCGCGCGCCGCGGCTGCTGCTGCTCGACGAGCCGACCACCGGGCTCGACCCGGCCGGGATGCGCGACATGCGGCTGCTGATCCGCCGCCTGGCTGACCAGGGCATGACCGTGCTGCTCTCCTCGCACCTGATGGCCGAGGTCGAGGAGCTGTGCGATCGCGTCGCGATCGTCGGCGTCGGCCGCGTGCTCTACGAGGGCGCGCTCGGCGAGCTGATCGCCGGCACGGCCGGCCGCTACGAGCTGCGCACCACCGACGACGCGGAGGCGGCCGAGATCGCCGCCCGCGTGGTCGGCGACGTCGACCAGACCTCGGACGGCCTGGCGTTCAGCGCCGACGAGGCGACCGCTGCCGAGATCACGGTCGCGCTGGGCGCCGCCGGGATCGGCATCACCGCGCTGGTGCCGCGCACGGCGACGCTCGAGGAGCTCTTCTTCCGCATGACCGAGCCGTCCAACGGCCGGCCGCGACTCGAGGAGGCGGTCCGGTGAGCGCCGCCACCCTCCCCCTCCCCCGCTCCGCCCGCCGGCCCGGCGTGGGCGCCGTCTACCGCTGGGAGCTGCGCAAGCTGCGCGCGCAGAAGCGGACGTACATCGGGCTTGCGGCGGCGGTCGCGATCCCGCTCATCTTCATCTTCGCGCTGGCCGTCGACAACTCCGGCGGCGGGCCGGAGGAGCTGCCGTTCTCCGCTTTCGTTCGCGAGACCGGGTTCGCGATCCCGCTCGTCTGCCTCGCCTTCGGCGCGTTCTGGCTGCTGCCGCTGCTGACCGCGCTGGTGGCGGGCGACATCGTCGCCAACGAGGACCAGAACGGCACGCTGAAGACGATCCTCACACGCTCGGTCGAGCGCTGGCACGTGTTCGCCGGCAAGGTCCTGGCCGCGCTGACCTACACGGTTGCGCTGCTGACCATCTACGTCAGCGTCGGCCTCGTGGTCGGCGGGCTGGTCTGGGGCTTCGATCCGCTGACGACGCTCTCGGGCACGCGCATCGACGCCGGCCGGGCGCTCGTGCTGACCGCGGCCGGCACGCTCGCGTACCTGCTGCCGCTGGCGACGATCGCGGCGATCGGGCTGCTCCTCTCCACGGTCACGCGCAACTCGGCGGCGGCCGTCGTCGGCACGCTGATGGTCTCGATCTTCATGCAGATCATCGCCGCCATCTCGGCGCTCGACGCGCTCGACCCCTACCTGCTCTCGACCCAGTTCAACGCCTGGCAGGGGATCCTGCGCGAGCCGATCGACTGGGACCCGATCCTGCGCTCGGCGTGGGTCTGCGGGTTGTACGCGCTGCCCTCGCTGGGCTGGGCCCTGACGGCGTTCCTGCGACGCGACGTGACGGGCGGCTGACGTATCGTGCGTAGGGATGCAGCGTCAGCTCAGGCCCCTGTTCGACCGCGTGGTGATCAAGGAGCTCGACCCCGACCGGGTGCGCCGGTCGGGATTGCTCGTCCCGCCCGGTGACCACGAGCCACCGCCCCAGCACGGCATCGTGCTGGCGGTCGGCCCGGGCGTGGACTGGTGGGAGTCGGCCGGCGTGTCGATGCCGGTCAAGGTGGGCGACCACGTGGTGTTCCCGGCAGCGGCGGGCGTGTGGATCGAGGTCGACGAGGAGCGCCTGCTCGTCTGCCGGGTCGGCGAGCTGCTGGGCGTGATCGAGCAGGCGGCCGACTGGGAGTACTCGACCCCGTGATCTCGCTCGAGGAGCTCCAGCTCGCCGCCCGCAACCACGGCTTGCCGCTCGAGAGCCTTCGCCACGAGCTGACGCCGCCCGGCCTGCACTACCTGCTCGTCCACTACGACATCCCGGTCGTCGATCCGGCGAGCTGGCGCTTGACCGTGCGGGGCGAGCGGGAGCTGGACCTCTCGCTCGACGACCTCCTCGCCCGCGAGCCGGTCACGATGCCGGTGACGATGGAGTGCGCCGGCAACGGCCGGGCGCGGCTGGAGCCGCGGCCGATCAGCCAGCCATGGCTCTCGGAGGCGGTCGGCACGGCGGAGTGGACGGGCGTGCTGCTGGCACCGCTGCTCGCCGAGGCCGGGGTCGGCCCGGACGCGGTCGAGGTCGTGTTCACCGGCCTCGATCGCGGCGTCGAGGGCGGCGTGGTGCAGGACTACGAGCGCAGCCTCTCGATGGCCGACGCGCTGCGCGACGACGTGCTGCTGGCGTACGCGATGGGCGGCGAGCCGCTGCTCCCCCAGCACGGCTTTCCGCTGCGGCTGCTGGTGCCCGGCTGGTACGGGATGACGAGCGTCAAGTGGCTCACGCGGATCGCCGTGGTCGACGAGCCGTTCGCCGGCTACCAGATGACCCACGGCTACCGGCTGCGGACGAGCGAGGACGATCCGGGGACGCCGGTGACGCGGATCGAGCCGCGCTCGCTGATGGTCCCGCCCGGGATCCCCGACTTCCTCACCCGGCGCCGCTTCGTGGATCCGGGCCCGGTGGAGCTCGAGGGCCGCGCCTGGTCGGGCTGGGGCGCGATCTCGCGCGTCGAGGTGAGCACCGACGGCGGCGCGTCGTGGGGCGAGGCGTCGCTCGGCTCGGCGCCCGGGCCCGCCGCTTGGGCACCGTGGTCGTATGTCTGGGACGCGCGGCCGGGCGAGCACGAGCTGTGCGTTCGCGCGCACGACGAGACGGGGCGCTCCCAGCCGGTCGACGCGCCGTGGAACGTCGGCGGCTACGCCAACAACGCCGTCCAGCGGGTGGCGGTGACGGTGGCGTGAGCGCGGAGTTCCTGGTGACGACGCTGATCGTGGTGGCGACGCCGGGGACCGGCGTCCTCTACACGCTGGCCGCCGGCCTGGCGCGCGGCTGCCGGGCGAGCGTGGTCGCCGCGTTCGGCTGCACGCTCGGGATCGTGCCGCACATGCTCGCCGCGATCACCGGCCTGGCGGCGCTCCTGCACACGAGCGCGGTCGCCTTCCAGACGCTCAAGTACCTCGGCGTCGCGTACCTGCTCTACATGGCGTGGAGCACGCTGCGCGAGCGCGGCGCCCTGACCGTCGAGGAGGCCGGCGCGCCGCGGTCGGCGCGCAAGGTGATCGTCTCCGGCGTGCTGATCAACATCCTCAACCCGAAGCTCACGATCTTCTTCTTCGCGTTCCTGCCGCAGTTCGTGGACGCGGACGCGGGCAGCACGCTGCTGCGGATGGTGCAGCTGAGCGCCGTCTTCATGCTCGTCACGTTCGTCGTGTTCGCGATCTACGGGCTGTTCGCGGCGGCGGTCCGCCGGCACGTGATCTCGCGGCCCGGGGTGATGACATGGATGCGCCGCGTCTTCGCCGGCTCGTTCGTGGCGCTGGGGGCGCGGCTCGCGTTGACGTCGCGGTAGCGCCGGCGAACGTCAACTGCGGCTGGGTCGGGAGGCGGAGAGGCCGGCGTGGCCGGCGAGATAGTTCGCGAGCTATCCCGAATCACCGTCGGTTTCCGACGGTAAACCGCGATAGTTCGCGCAGCGACTCGCTCCCAAGCCTCCCCACCCAGCCGCCGTTGACGTGCGCCGGGACTACTGTCCCCCCGGTGCCAGACCCGATCACGTTCACGGGCGAGCTTCTCGACCGGGCGGCCGAGCATCGCACCGACGAGGACTGGCTCGCCGCCCAGCGCGGCGATCCGCGTGCGCGGGCGGTTGTGGCCGGCGACGCCGGGATCCGGGTCACCGACGGGCGGCTCGCGCTCGTGCCGCTGGCCGAGCTCGACGCGCCAGGTGAGCCGCTGCTCCTGGGGCTCGACGGCGACGGACCGGTCTTCGCCGTCGGCGCCGACGGCCCGCGCGCGGAGGCGGTCGGGCTTCGGGAGGCGGCGGCGTTCCTCCCGGAGGGCGACGCCGGGCTCGCCGCCCACGCCGCGGCGCTCGTCAACTGGCACCGCCGGCACCCGCACTGCTCGGTGTGCGGGGCTCGCACCGCGGTCGTCGCGGGCGGGATCATGCGGCGCTGCGAGCGCTGCGGCAGCGAGCATCACCCGCGCACCGACCCGGTGGTGATCATGCTCGTCACCGACGGTGACCGAGTGCTGCTCGGGCGCCAGCCGAGCTGGCCGCCGGGCCGCTACTCGGCGCTGGCCGGCTTCGTGGAGCCGGGCGAGAGCCTCGAGGAGGCGGTGGCACGGGAGATCAAGGAAGAGGCCGGCGTCGAGGTCGGCCCGCCCGCCTACATCGCATCCCAGCCGTGGCCGTTCCCGACCTCGCTGATGATCGGCTTCATCGCGCCCTGGCGCGCCGGGGAACCGCGCCGGATCGACCGCGAGCTCGAGGACCTTCGCTGGTTCACGGCCGACGAGATCGTGGCCGCCGGCCGCGAGGACGGGCCGTACGGCCTCCCGCCCCGGTTCGCCATCGCGCGCCGGCTGCTCGAGCACTGGCTCGAGACCTAAAAAGGACTCGCTCCCGCTCGCAGAAGTGGCTAGCCTGCGCAGTGAAGTGACGCTTGAGGGGTGGATCTTCATGGTCGGGCTTCGCGTCTTCGACATCGGCGCCCTGATCGTCTGGCTGGTCTGGTTCTTCCGGTTGCGGGAGGACGACGACGACTCGGACGACGGCCGTGGCGGCGGCGGGAACACGCCCGAGCCGGAGCGCCCGTCGGGACCCTCGGGCGGCCTCGACCTCCCGCTCGCCGACTCTGATCCCTGGCCGCGGCGGCGCCGCGATCACGGCGGCGACCTGCGCCCCGCGCCCGCCCACTCTCGCCGCGGCGTGCCGGAGCCGGTGCCGGCGCGCGCGCCGATCAAGCGGCGTTGACGGCCGTCGCCTGCTCCGTCCTCGGCGAGCGGCTCGGCGAGGACCTCGCCGCCACCGCCCCCGCGGCCCGCCGCTTCCTGCTGCTCGAGCAGCCGGGGCCGTGGACCGGCCGCAACGCGGTCACCAACAGCGACCTCGACGAGGGGATCGCGCGGGCGCTGCTCGCCCGCGCCGACGAGGCGGGCGTCAAGGTGCACCTCATCCGGCGCAGCTCGCGGCGCGCGGCGCTCGCGCGGCGGACCGTGTTCGTCGCCGACACGGTCCGCGACGGCCCGCGCCTCGCGCGTCACCAGATCCGCGACCCTTCCGAGGTCCTCGAGCTCGACCTCGACGGCGGCGAGCGGTGGCACGAGCCGGTCTACACCGTCTGCACGCACGGGAAGCGCGACCCGTGCTGCGCCCGCCGCGGACGGCCGCTGGCCCGAGCCCTGCGGGCCGCGCGGCCCGAGCAGACGTGGGAGATCGGGCACATCGGCGGGCACCGCTTCGCGGCGACCTTCATGGCCTTCCCGCACGGGCTCACGTTCGGCCGCGTGCCCGCGGCCGCCGGGCCCGAGATCGTGGCCGCCTACGAGGCGGGAGCGATCGCGCTCGAGCACCTCCGCGGCCGCGCCGGCGACGCGTGGGCCGTGCAGGCGGCCGACGTGCTCGTCCGCCGCCGCCTCGGCCTCCGCCGCCTCGACGACGTGGCCGTCGAGGCCGTGGACGCGGCCGACGATCGCGCCGTCGTCACGCTGCGCACCCGCGACGGGGCGCTGCTGCACGCGACGGTCACCCGGCGGCTCGACGACCGCCCCCGCCCGCTCTCGTGCGGCGACGAGCCGGAGACCGTCGCGGTCGTCGCGCTCACCGACCTCGTGGCCGCCGACCGCGCGGCCTGATGCGCGCCGCGCTGCTCGACGCGCCCGGCCGCCCGCTGCGGATCGCCGACGTGCCGGACCCGGAGCCGGGCCCCGGCAGGCTCCTGCTGCGCGTGCACGCCTGCGGGGTGTGCCGGACGGACCTCCATCTGCGCGACGGCGAGCTCGAGCCCGGCCATCTCCCGCTCGTGCTCGGCCACCAGATCGTCGCCACGACGGAGGACGGGCGGCGGCTCGGCGTCCCGTGGCTGGCGTGGACGTGCGGGGAGTGCGAGTACTGCCGCTCGAGCCGCGAGAACCTGTGCCGGCGCGCGCGCTTCACGGGGCGCGACGTCGACGGCGGCTACGCGGAATATGCCGTCGCCGACGAGCGCTACTGCTTCCCGCTCCCGGACGGGATGACCGACCTCGAGGTGGCGCCGCTGCTGTGCGGCGGGCTGATCGGCCACCGGGCGCTGCGGCTGGCGGGCGACGGCGAGCGCCTCGGCCTCTACGGCTTCGGCGCGTCCGCCCACATCGTCTGCCAGGTCGCGGTGCACGAGGGTCGCCGCGTGTTCGCGTTCACGCGCGCGGAAGACGAGGCGGCCCGGTCCCTCGCCCGCTCGCTGGGCGCCGAGTGGGCGGGCGACGCGACGGCGCCCGGCCCCGAGCCGCTCGACGCGGCGATCATCTTCGCTCCCGCCGGCGCGCTCGTCCCCGCGGCCCTGCGCGCCAGCGCCCCCGGCGCCACTGTCGTCTGCGCCGGCATCCACATGTCCGACATCCCCTCACTCCCCTACCGGCTGCTGTGGGAGGAGCGGGTCCTGCGCTCGGTCGCCAACCTCACGCGCGCGGACGCGGCGGAGTTCCTCGCGCTCGCGCCGCGCGTCCCGATCCGCACGACCGTCCAGACCTTCCCGCTCGAGCAGGCCGAGGAGGCGCTGACCCGGCTCCGCGACGGCCGGATCGAGGGCGCCGCGGTGCTGGAGCTCCGGTGAGGGTGAGAGCCGCCCGCGCGGACGAGGGGCCGCGGCTGCGCGAGCTGCGGCTCGCGTCGAGCAGCGCACGTTCGTGATCGCCGACGACGACCGCTGATCCTCGAGCTGACGCGGGCGCTCAGAAGTCCAGCGCCCCTCGGGCAGCGAGATCGAGATGAGCATTCAGGACAGGTCGGCGGCGGTGAGCTGGCCGTCGTACGCCGCCCGGCCCGCGAGCTTGTGTGCGCCGGCGCGGGCGGCGAGCTGAAGCGCCTCGTCGAGCGGCAGCTCGGCGGCGAGCCCGAACGTGAACGCGGCCGCGAACGAGTCGCCGGCGCCGTAGGCGTCGCCTCGCGGTCCGGGCAGCTCGGCGGCCTTCCAGGTGCCGGTCGAGC
>DASTIC010000197.1:0-28368 GCA_035717845.1 Solirubrobacteraceae bacterium | reverse complement strand
CAGCTCGTCGGCGATCGCGGCGTCGCGCTGGGCGTGGCCGAGCCCGATCGGGGAGGAGATGTAGAGCGCCCGCTTGCGGCGGCCCCGCCCGCGCACCCACCGAGCCGGCGGCGGGGCCGGGGCGACGACGTCGCGCGCGAGGAGCACTACGACCTCTGGATCGGGGACGAGGCGTGGGAGCTCGACTACTACCTGCACGAGAACCCCGAGGAGAAGCGCGCCGCCTACGTCTGGCGTACCGACTTCGTCGGCTGGCTGCCGATGGAGGACGGCGACGGTCACGAGGGCTACCTGACCGCGGACTACAACGCCGAGATGATCGAGCACATCGCGCGCTACCCGCGGCTGCGCGACCGGGCGCTGTTCGTGGGGAACCGGGACGACGTGGTGCACGAGTCGTTCGGCGCCGACCTGCCGATGATCGGCGAATGGACGGAGGAGCACTTCGAGTTCACCGGCTACATCACGGGCTTCGACCCGGCCCAGTTCGCCGACCGCACCCGCCTGCGGGCCGAGCTCGGCTACGGCGACGACGAGCGCGTGTGCGTCGTCACCGTTGGCGGCTCAGGCGTCGGCGGCCACCTGCTGCGACGGGTGATCGCCGCCTTCCCCGAGGCCAAGCAGCGGGTGCCGGACCTCCGGATGATCGTCGTCTGCGGCCCGCGCATCGACCCGCGGTCGCTGCCGGCGGCACCCGGCCTCGAGGTGGTGACCTACGTCCACAACCTCTACCGCCACCTGGCCGCGTGCGACCTCGCCGTCGTGCAGGGCGGGCTCACGACGTCGATGGAGCTGACCGCCGCCCGCCGGCCGTTCCTCTACTTCCCGCTTCGCCACCACTTCGAGCAGAACTTCCACGTCCGCCACCGGCTGGAGCGCTACGGCGCGGGCCGCTGCATGGACTTCGACGAGTCCACGCCGGAGGTGATCGCCGAGGCGATCGCCGCCGAGATCGGCCGCGAGGTCGACTACCGCCCGGTGGAGACCGACGGCGCGGCCCGCGCCGCGGCGCGGATCGCTGAAATGCTCTAGACGTTCCCCATGGCATATGACGAGGATCTGGCCAACCGCATCCGCGAGCTGATCGCCATGGAGGCGGGGCTCACGGAGAAGAAGATGTTCGGCGGCCTCGCGTTCCTGATCGGCGGCAACATGTCGGTCGGGGTCAGCGGGCAGGGCGGGCTGATGGTCCGCGTCGACCCGGCCGAGACCGACGGGCTGGTGGAGAAGCCCCACGCGCGCCCGTTCGAGATGCGCGGCCGCGCGATGCAGGGCTGGCTGCGCGTCGACGCCGAGGGGGTGCGCACGACGCGCGAGCTCGAGCCATGGGTGCGTCGCGGCGTCGCCTACGCGCGCTCGCTGCCCCCGAAGGGGTGAGGAGGAGCGATGCGGACCTATCCCCACGGGGTGCCGTGCTGGATCGACACCGAGCAGACCGCGCCGGACGACGCGGCGCGGTTCTACGGCGAGCTGTTCGGCTGGACGTTCGAGGACGCGGGGCGCGGCTCGTACCTGATCGCGTCGCTCGACAGCCAGGAGGTGGCGGCGATCGCGCCGGGCGGCGACGGCGCGACGGTCGCCTGGAACACGTACATCGCCGTCGACGACGCCGACACGACGGCGGCCGCGGTGGCCGGCGCCGGCGGCAGCGTCCGGGAGGACCCCGTGGACGCCGGGCCGGGCGGCCGCATGGCGGTGTGCAGCGACCCGGGCGGCGCGCGCTTCCGGCTCTGGCAGGCACTCGCCCGTCCGGGCGCGCAGGTCGTCAACGCGCCGGGCGCCTGGAACTTCAGCGACCTGCGGACCGCGGATCCGCCCTCCGCGCGACAGTTCTACGAGCCGCTATTCGGCTGGGAGGTCGCCGACCTCGGGTTCGCGGCGATGATCCGCCGCCCCGGGTACGGCGACCACCTCGAGGCCACCGTCGACCCGGACATCCGCTCGCGCCAGGGCGCGCACAACGTCCCGCCGGGCTTCGAGGACGCGATCGGCTGGCTCGCGCAGGCAGGCCCCGGGGAGGCGGACCACTGGCATGTCACGTTCACGGTCGCGGACCGCGACGCGTCGGTCGCGCTCGCCGTACGGCTCGGCGCGACCGTGGTCAGCGCCGAGGACACCGATTGGACGAAGCACGCGCTGATCCGCGACCCCCAGGGCGCCGAGCTCACGATCAGCCAGTTCACCCCGCCCGGGAGCTGACACAAGGAGAAGGAGATGCCTCAGACCCATTACCTGCGCGACGACGAACGTGTCCATTACACGTGGGACACCGGCCACGCGCCGGTCCTGGGGATCGACTCGGGCGACACGGTCGTGGTGTGGACGCGGGACGTGAGCGACAACCAGATCGGGCGGGACTCGGACGCGAGCGTGATCGCCGACCTGAACTGGGACCGCGTCTACCCGCTCGCCGGCCCGATCACGGTCGCCGGCGCGGAGCCGGGTGACACGCTGGCCGTCGAGATCCTCGACATCCGGACACAGGGCTGGGGCTGGACCGCGATCCTGCCGGGCCTCGGCCTCCTGACCGACGACTTCCCGGACGCCTACCTGCGCGTCTTCGACATCTCGAACGGCGACTTCGCGTTCCTGCGCGAGGATGTGGCCATCCCGCTCGCGCCGTTCTTCGGCACGATGGGCGTCTGCCCGGCCGGCGCGAGCGCGCAGCCGGTGATGCCGCCGGGCCCCTTCGGCGGCAACCTCGACACCCGTCAGCTCGTCCGCGGCGCGACGCTGTACCTGCCGGTGCAGGTGGAGGGCGCGCTGTTCTCCTGCGGCGACGCCCACGGCTGCCAGGGCGACGGCGAGGTCTGCGTGACCGGCCTCGAGGCGCCGATGTACGCGGCCCTGCGGTTCACGCTGGAGAAGGGCCGGTCGATCCCGTCGCCGCAGTACCGCACGCCGGCGCCGCTCACCCCGCTCGTCGACGTCGCGCCGTTCTACGCGACGACCGGCATCGGCGGCGATCTGTACGTCGCGGCCCAGGAGGCGATCCGGGCGATGGTGGACCATGTGGTCCGGACCTCGGGCCTGAGCCCGGAGGACGCGTACCTGCTCGCCTCCCTGTGCGTCGACCTGAAGATCTCCGAGGTCGTGGACGCCGGCCAGTACGTGGTCAGCGCCCTCCTCCCGGAGGCGGTCTTCCTGCCGTCGTGACCGTGCGATGAGCCACCAGGCGGTGCTGGTGACGGGTGCGACCGACGGGATCGGCGAGGAGCTGGCGCGGGGGCTCGCGGCGCAGGGAGCGCTCGTGCTCGTCCACGGCCGCAGCCGCGAGTCGGTCGAGGCCGCCGGGCGGCGGATCGGCGGCCGGTGGGAGCCGGCCGTGGCCGACCTCGAGTCGTTCGCCCAGGTGCGGGCGCTGGCCGAGGACGTCTCGCGGCGGCATCCGCGGCTCGACGGGCTGGCCAACGTCGCCGGCGTCGGCTACCTCACGGCGCCGCCGCGCGGGGCGCGCACCGAGGACGGGCGCGAGGTCACGTGGCAGGTCAACTTCCTCGCGCCGTTCCTGCTCACGAGCCTGCTGGGCGACGCGCTGGCCGACGGCGGTGGGCGCGTGGTGCACGTGAGCTCCGGCGTGCAGGCGAGCGGCGCCGTCGACCTCGAGCGGCCCGACGACCCGCGCACCGCGACCCCGTACACGCAGTCGAAGATCGCGATGGTCATGCACGCGCGCGAGCTGGGCGACCGCTGGCGCGACCGCGGGGTGGACGTCAACGCGTGCGATCCCGGCTGGATCGCCACGAAGATGGGCGGCTCCGGCGGCGGTCCGCTCGCCGACGGCGCCGACACGCCGCTGTGGCTCCTCACCGACCCGGCGCTCGAGGGCACCACCGGCGGCTTCTTCTGGCGCCGCCGGCCCGACACGCCGAACCCGCAGGTGGAGGACGCCGGCGCGCGGCGCCGCCTGTGGGACCTCGCGGCGTCGCAGGTGGGGCTCAGCGATGAGTTCCCGGCCGGCCGCCGGTCTTGAGTTGCAGGTACCCGACGGCGTCACCGCGGGCTGACGTACCGGAGTGCGAGGCCGGGGATCGTGCGATGCGTGATCGGCCCGATCGCGACGGCGTAGAGCACGGTCCCCACGCCGACCGTCCCGCCGAGCAGGAAGCCGCCGATCAGCACCGCCGCCTCGACGCCGGTGCGCACGACGCGCATCGAGTAGCCGCGGGCGGCGATGCCGGTGCTCAGTCCGTCGCGCGCGCCGGCGCCGAGGCCGGCGCCGATGTAGAGCCCTGTCGCGATCCCGTTGCCGACCACGCCGCCGACGAGGAGCGCGGCTCGGGCCCAGAGGGCGGACGGCGGGTCGACGAGCCAGAGGACCAGGTCGATCACGACGCCGACGACGATCGCGTTGGCCAGCGTGCCGATCCCCAGGCGCTGGCGGAGCGGCCACCAGCCGAGCAGCACGACGAAGCTGATCAGCACCGACCAGGCGCCGATTCCGAGGCCGAACGTTCGCGACAGGCCCTGGTGGAGCACGTCCCAGGGCGCGAGCCCGAGGCCGCCGAGCACCATCATCGCGATCGTCACCCCGAAGAGGACCAGGCCGCCCATGAGCAGCGCGCCGCGGGACGCGCGGCGGTCGGGTGGGAGCGGCAGGAACACGGGGCGGGGATAATCCCGCACGTGACACCGGTGACCCTGCGCGTCGACGATGGCGAGACGATCACCGACCGGGAGGGGCGCCGGCTCGTGATCCTCTCCGCGCGGCCCGAGCTGACCGTCACGTGGACCCACCATGCGCGGGGCGAGGCGGGGACACAGCTGCACATCCACCACGAGCACGTCGACGCGTTCCTCGTGCTCGACGGCGAGCTGACGCTGCGGCTCGGCCCGGCCGGCGACCCGCTGACACTCGGCGCGGGAAGCTTCGTCGCGGTTCCCCCGTACGTCATCCACGCATTCCGCAACGAGAGCGACGCCGACGTGTCGTGGCTCAACTTCCACGCACCGGATGCGGGGTTCGCCGAGTATCTCCGCGGCGTCAGCGGCTTCGACGACGCCGAGCCGCCGCCGGACGGCGGACGCCCGATCACGGAGGCGATCACCGCCGTCCCACTCGACGAGGTGACGGTGCCGGGCCTCCGCGTCAGCGTGCGCGGAGACGACGGCGCGGAGCTCCGCTACGAGCTCGGCGACGGCCGCGCCGTCGACATCACGCCGCGCACGGGTTAGGGTGGGCGTGTGTCGATGCGCTCGGTCCTGGTGGTGGCCGCGCTCGCTCTCGGCGGGCTCGTGATCCTCTCCTCGCTCGGCGGGGACGGGAAGGACCTCGACCTCGTCGCGCCCACGGGTGAGCGCAGCGTCGTCGATACCGGCGACGACGGCGCCTCGCTCGGCGACATGACGATCTTCAGCGGGCCGCTCGAGGACGACGGCGACCGCGCCGGCAGGATCGACGGGGTCTGCACGATCACCAGCGCCCCCGGCGACGACGCCGAGCTGCGCCAGCGCTGCGAGGTCACGCTCACCCTCGGCGACGGCGAGTCCGAGCTCCAGCTCGCGTCGGTCGGCCGCGTCGAGGCCGACGACGTCATCTTCAGCGTCGTCGGCGGAGGCGGAAACCACGCCGGCGCCGGCGGCGACGCCACGTTCGACTACACCGACCCCGACCGCACCCGCATCAAGGTCTCCCTCGACGACTGAAAGAGCGTTGCGGTGGAGATGCGAGCGTTCGGACGGCTGGGCGAGGCGAGCGCGTTGACGCTCGGTGGTGGCGGGATCGGGAACGTGTGGGGGGAGGTGGACCGGGCCGAGGCGGTGGCGACGGTGCGGGCCGCGCTCGAGAGCGGCGTCACGATGCTCGACCTCGCGCCCACCTACGGCCCGGGCGAGGCCGAGCTGGTCGTCGGCGAAGCGCTCGGTGGGGAGAAGCCCGACGGCGTGCTCGTGACCACCAAGGTCCACCCGGGTGACGGCGACGCCCCGGGGCGCATGCGGGCGAGCCTGCGCGAAAGCCTGGAGCGGCTGCGGCTGGAGCGCGTCGACCTCTTCATCCTCCACTCCCAGGTCCGTCCCGACGACCGCCGGCACCCCGGCACGGTCACGCTCGACCAGGTGCGCGACGTGATCCGTCCCGAGTTCCTGCGCCTGCGGGACGAGGGGCTGATCGGCGGCTGGGGCCTGACAGGGGTCGGCCCGCTCGACACGCTCGCCGAGCTGCTCGGGGACGACGAGCGCCCGGATGGGATCCAGTGCGTCGCCAACGCGCTCGACCTGAGCGGCGACATGTGGCTCTGGGGCGCGGACGACAAGCCCGACAACCGCCGCATCCGTGAAGCGGCGACGACCGCCGGTGTTCCGGTCATGGCCATCCGGGTCGTGGCCGCGGGCTCGCTCGCCGACGCGCTCGACCGGCCGCTCGAGCCCGACCACCCGGCGGCGCGCGACTTCGAGGCCGCCGCGCCGTTCCGCCGGCTGGCGGCCGAGCGCGGAGAGCCCGCCGCCGTGCTCGCGCACCGCTGGGCGCTCACCGAGCCCGGCATCGCCACGGTCGTGCTCGGCGTCAAGAACCGCGTGGAGCTCGACGAGTGCGTCGCCGCCGAGGCGGCCGGCCCGTTGAGCGACGACGACATGCGCACGATCGCGGCGCTCGCGGCCACCCGCTGACGAGCCGTCGCGGGACGTCGACACGTCGGCGAGGATCGACTACGCTCGCGGCGACGCCTCCCCACGTCGACGAAAGGGTCGCTCTCCCATGGCCCGCTGGACCGATTTCGTCATCGCCCATCGTGGGCGCATCCTCGCCGTCTGGATCGCGCTGTTCGCCCTGGGCGGCTTCGCCGCAGCCAACCTCGGCGGACTGCTCTCGAACCGCTTCAGCGTGCCCGGTGCCGAGTCCGAGCGCGGCCTCGAGCTGGTCAAGGACCGCATGGGCGATCGCTCGGACGGCGCGTTCACGCTCGTCGCCACGGACGTCGACGGCGCGGCCGACCGCAGGGCGGTCGAGGCCGCCGCCGCGCGCGCCGCCCGCGCGGTTGCCGGCGGCAAGGCGGGGACGCTGCTCGACGCCGGCCCCGGCGTCGTGTACGTCCAGGTCTTCACGCCGCTGGAGAACCAGGACGCGGCGAAGCGCACGCCCGACCTGCGACGTGCGATCGGGAACGTCGAGGGGGCGACGACGTACCTGACCGGCTATCCCGCGATCGGCCACGACACCGAGGACATCTTCAACGAGGACCTCGCGCGCGGCGAGTCGATCGCGGTGCCGATCGCGCTGCTCGTGATGGCCTTCATGTTCGGCACGCTCGGCGGCATCGCCGTTCCGGTGGCGTTCGCGGCGATGACCATCCCGGTGACGCTCGGGTTCGTGTGGGTCTTCGCCCACGTGATGGAGATGGCGATCTACGTCACCAACATCGTGGCCCTCATCGGCCTGGCGATCGCGGTCGACTACTCGATGCTCGTCGTGTTCCGCTTCCGTGAGGAGCTTGCCCATACCGAGGACCCGCGTGAGGCGCTGCGGACCACGATGGCGACCGCCGGCCGGGCGACGCTGTTCTCGGGCGGCGTGGTCGCGATCGGCCTCGCGCTGCTCGTCTTCATGCCGCTGCCGTTCATGCGCTCGATGGGTGTCGGCGGCCTGCTGGTGCCGCTCGTGTCGATCGCCGCCTCGGCGACGCTGCTTCCCGCGCTGCTGGCCGTCATGGGCCACGGGGTCAACCGCTGGCGGATCATCCCGCGGCGCGTGCTCGAGCGCCGCGCGGCCAAGGACGTGACCGGGCCGTGGCACCGGCTGGCGACCTCGATCATGCGCCGCCCGGTGCTGTGGTTCGTCGCCGCGGGCGGGCTGATGATCGCGCTCGCGCTCCCGGCCCTCGGCCTCTCGCTCACCGGCGGCGACAACCGCGGGGTCCCGCTCACGACCGAGTCGACACGCGGCCTGCACGTGCTCCAGACGACGCTCGGCCCGGGCGCGCTCGCCCCGCATCAGCTGGTCGTCGACACGCACCGGGCCGGGGGCGCGAGCGATCCGGCGATCGTCGCCGCGGAACAGCGCTTCGTCGCCGAGCTCCGGCGCGACCCCGAGATCATCCCCGAGACCATCCTCGCCCCCGCGGATGTCCCGCCCGCGCAGGCGCGGCAGGCGAACCTGGTCGATGTTGACGGTCGCGTGATCCAGATCCGCGCCGCCGGCCGCGAGGACTCCGGGGAGCCGTCGTCGATCGACCTCGTCGAGCGGATCCGCGATCGCTACATCCCGGCTGCCCACTTCCCGCGCAGCGCGGAGGTGCTGCTGAGCGGCGCTCCCGCCTTCGGCGTCGACTTCCTGGACCGCGCCTACGGCGCGTTCCCGTGGCTCGTGCTGGCGGTGCTCGTGGTCTCCTACCTGCTGCTGCTCCGCGCGTTCCGTTCCGTCGTACTGCCGGCCAAGGCGGTGGTCATGAACCTGCTCTCCGTCAGCGCGACGTATGGCGTGCTCGTCCTCGCCTTCCAGCACGGCTGGGGTGAGCCGCTCGGGTTGCAGCAGTCGCCGCAGATCGAAGGCTGGATCCCCATCTTCCTGTTCGCGATGCTGTTCGGGCTCTCGATGGACTACGAGGTCTTCCTGCTCTCGCGCATCCGGGAGGAGTGGGAGCGCCGCCACGACAACGAGCACGCCATCGCGTACGGGTTGGAGCACACCGGCCGCATCATCACGGCCGCCGCGGTGATCATGATCGCGGCGTTCTCGGGCTTCCTCGCCGGCAGCTTCGTCGGCCTCCAGGAGTTCGGGCTCGGGCTGGCGGCGGCGATCCTGCTCGACGCCACGATCGTGCGCGCGATCCTCGTGCCCGCGACGATGAAGCTGCTCGGACAGTGGAACTGGTACCTGCCTGAGCGCGTGCGCCGGGCGCTGCGGCTGCGACCGCCGGCCGCGCCCACGGGAGCGCCTGTCGAGCAGACATAGGCCGCCTGCGCGCGTAGGCTGCGCCGGATGCGTCGCCTCGCCCTGTTCGCCGGAGTGCTGCTGGCCGTCGCGGCGCCCGACCTGCTGCGCGGGAGCTCGGAGCCGGTGCGGGACGCCGAGGCGGCGAAGCTGCCGGAGCCGGTGGCCGACATGGGGACGGCGGCCGCCCCGCCGCTCACCACCCGCGCGCAGCTGCGCCGCGCTCGCCGGTGGGCCGCCCGGCGGCGCGGGGAGGTGGCCTTCGCGGTGCTCGACGACCGGCGGCGGCTGCGCGGAGCGGGGCAGGACGTGCAGATGCCCTCGGCCAGCCTCTCGAAGGCGATGCTGATGATCGCCGTGCTGCGCGCCGAGGACGCGCTCGACGCCGCGACCGAACGGACGCTGCGGGCGATGGTCACCGCCTCGGACAACGACGCGGCGGACGTCGTCTACGCCCGCGTCGGCAGTGCCGGCCTGCTCGACGTGGCGCGGGCGGCGCGCATGACGCGCTTCGTCCCCGGCTACTGGGCGCATGCCCGGGTCACCGCCGCCGACCAGGCACGGCTCTTCTTCCGCCTCGACCGCGTGGTCCCGCGCCGGAACCGTGCGCTGGCGCGCAAGCTGCTGTCCTCGGTCGTCCGGTGGCAGAGTTGGGGGGCCGCGTCGGTCGCCCGGCGCGCGGGCCTGCGGGTGTGGTTCAAGGGCGGCTGGCGCACCGACGTCGTGCACCAGGCCGCGCTCGTCGAAGGCCGCGGGCGCCGCGAGGCGATCGCCGTCCTCACCCGCGGCAGCCCGTCGTTCGATTACGCCGTAGCGACGGTCGAGGGCGTCGCGCGGCGGCTGCTCAGCGGCTGACGCCGTACCAGGCGGCCGCGTTGTCGTGCAGCGCGCGCCGGGCGAGCGCCGGCCCCAGCGCGGAGCGCACGAGCTCCACGTCGGCGTCGGCGAACGGCCGCCGCGCGCGGGTCAGGTCGGTTCCGAACAGGAGCGCCCCCGGGTGGACCGCCGCGATCGCGCGCAGCGCCTCCGCGACGTCGAGCGACGCGCGGCCGAACCCCGTCGCCTTGACCTTCACGCCGCGCTCCACGAGGCGCAGCAGCGCCGGCAGGCCCTCCTCGTGGAGGCCCAGGTGGTCGATGCTGGCCCGCGGGAGCGCCGCCAGCCGCGCCTCGTGCGCCGCCAGCTCGCGCCCGTCGACGTAGACCTCGGCGTGCCAGCCGGCGAGCGCGAACGCTCGCCCGGCGAGCGCCTCGAGGTCCTCGAGCGGCGCGCTGCCGCCGCGGACGAGGTTGAAGCGCACCGCCCGTACGCCGGCGCGGTCGAGCGCCAGGATCTCGTCGTCGCCGGCCGAGGCGGGGAGCTGGGTCACCCCCACGAAGCCCGGTCCCAGTCGTTCAAGCGCGTCGATCAGGTAGGCCTGGTCGAAGCCCTGGAACGACCCGGAGACCACCGCGCCGCCGCGGACGTCGAGGCCGGCGGTGCGCTCCCGGTAGTCGTCGACCGTGAACGGCTCGGGCACGTACCCGTCGCTCTCGACGAGCGGGAAGCGCGGATCGACGATGTGCAGATGCGCGTCGAAGAGCACGCGCCGAGGCTACGCGGCCTCGACGAGCGCCCGGATCATCGTCGCGCCGCGTGCGCGGGCGACGGAGACGCGGTGATGGCCGTCGCGGAGCGCGTAGCCGTCGCCGACCCGCACGACCGAGACGGGGGGCAGCGGGGTACCGCGCAGCTCGGCCTCGAAGACGCGCAGCCAGCGGCAACGGGTAACGGGGGCCGGACGGAAGCTGGCGTCGAACTGGGAAGCGCGGTTCGGCTCCGTCGTGGCGCGGATCGCCTCGACCGGGATGTCCTGCACACCGCGGCTCGCGCTTGCGCCCGACCGCCGTCGCAGCGGCTGGTCGTAGACGGCGAGGAGAGCGCGGCACTGGCGCCGCAGACGCGCCACGACAAGGGCGCGCCGGCGAGCCCGCGCGGCGGCCGCGAAAGCGCGATCGGCCTCGAGCTCCGCCCAGGCGGACATCGAAACGGCTAGAGGCCCTTGCTGGCCGGGCGGTGCTTCGCGCTGGGCCGCTCCCCGCACAGGAGCACTGCGAGGCGGACCAGATCACGCTGAGAGGTGTTGGCGGGAAGGAGCATGGACACAGTCTCGGTTTTCCGCGCCCTCGCAACGATGGGGCGACCCGGCGAATCGTCCGCGAGCAGCACCACTCTGGGGGGTGGGGAGGCCGCACCCCGGCGGGTGGGGTACTCCCCGCTATCGGCGGCGGCGAGCGCCCGCGCTCGCCGCCCGGCCCGCGAGCCCGCCGAGCCGCTGCGCCTCTTCGCGCGTGAGGTTCCGCGGGCGCCCGCGGGACTTGCGCAGGAGCTTGGATACCTCTCGGCGCTCCTCCGCGGACAGCTCGTCCCAGCCGGCCTGGAGCCACTGGTAGACGACGGACGCGCGGCGGCGCAGCTCCGCCCACGGGATTTCGCGGGCGCTCGGAAGACGACTGGGCTGGGGCATCGACCCGGAGGGTAACCTCGCGCGATGGACTACCGACAGCTCGGCGCCTCCGGCCTGCGCGTCTCCGCGCTCACGCTCGGCACGATGACCTTCGGCGGCCGTGACAACTTCGCGAACGTGGGCTCGACGGACGTCGACGGCGCGCGTCGCCAGATCGACCTGTGTCTCGACCACGGCGTGAACTTCATCGACACCGCCAACGTCTACTCCGGCGGGCTGTCCGAGGAGATCCTCGGCCAGGCGATCGAGGGTCGCCGCGACCGGCTCCTGCTCGCCACCAAGGCGCGCATGCCGATGGGCGACGGGGCCAACGACGCGGGCCTCTCCCGCCACCACCTGATCGCCGAGTGCGAGGCGAGCCTGCGCCGTCTCGGGACCGACCACATCGACCTCTACCAGGTGCACGAGTGGGACGGGCAGACGCCGCTCGAGGAGACGATGGAGGCGCTCGACGCGCTCGTCCGGAGCGGCAAGGTGCGCTACGTCGGGGCGTCCAACTACTCCGGCTGGCAGCTGATGAAGGCGCTCGGCGTCGCCGACCGTCACGGCTACCAGCGTTTCGTCACCCAGCAGATCTACTACTCGCTCCAGGCCCGCGACGCCGAGTACGAGCTCGTCCCGATCGCCGTCGACCAGGGCGTCGGCATCCTCGTCTGGAGCCCGCTGGCGGGCGGCCTGCTGTCCGGCAAGTACCGGCGCGACCAGGAGGGGCCGGAGGGCTCGCGCCAGCTGACCGACTGGAACGAGCCGCCGGTGCGCGACCGCGAGCAGCTCTACGACATCGTCGACGCCCTGGTGGAGATCGGCGAGGGGCACGGCGGGTCGGCCGCGCAGGTGGCGCTGGCGTGGCTGCTGCGCCGGCCGGGTGTCGTGTCGCTGATCGTCGGGGCGCGCACCGACGAGCAGCTCGCGGACAACCTCGCGGCGGCCGAGCTCGAGCTCTCCGACGCCGAGTTCGAGCGGCTCGAGGAGCTGAGCCGCCCGCCGCTCATCTACCCGCACTGGCACCAGGCGAAGACGGCCGCCGATCGCCTCGGCCCGGCCGACCGAGCGCTGCTCGGACCCTACGTCTGACGGGCCGGCGCGCGGGGGAAGGAGCGGTCCGGCGGCACCGCGCGCTGCCAGCGGGAGCCGTGTGACGTGGTCGGTGGTCGCGGCGGCGCCGGCGCCCCGCGCGGGTAGGTGCGGTGCTCGGGCGGCTTGGTGGTCGGGCGCTTCTCCATGACCGGCGATCCAACCGCCCGGGCGGCCCGAGCGCCATGGCCCGCCGGTCCAGGATCGCGGCCGGTAGGCTCGCCCGGGTGACGGCTCCGGAGGCACGCCTCGAGGACGACGGCCACGGCCTCGCGCCCGCCGCCCGCGGCTGGTTCGTGGTCAACCTGGCCGAGGCACGGGGGCGCGGCAGCGAGAAGGTCGGCACCTGGACCGACCTCGAGCCGCCCGAGGCGTTCGAGGACTACGGCATCGGCGTGCACGTCCTCCAGCCCGGCCAGGCCAACGGCCGCTACCACGAGGAGGACAACCAGGAGGACTTCCTCGTGCTCGCCGGCGAGTGCATCGCGATCGTCGAGGAGCAGGAGCGCCGCCTGAAGGCGTGGGACTTCGTGCACTGCCCGCGCGGCACCCGGCACATCTTCGTGGGCGCCGGCGACGGGCCGTGCGCGATCCTCATGGTCGGTACCCGGCGCCCGGGGCTCCTGTACCCGGTCAGCGAGGTCGCGGCCCGCTACGGCGCGTCGGTGCAGGCGCCGACGACCACGTCGCGCCAGGCATACGCCGGCGATCCGCCGCACACGGACGTGCGGTTCCCGTGGCCGCCTTAGGGGTGCCCAACGGGACATCGCTCCACACGGAATGGCCCGTTGGGCGGGGCCCCAGATCGTTTAGGCATCGCTGGACTCCTGCCAGATGTTGATCCCGGCGTCGACCGCGTGCTGGTCGATCTCGGCCAGCTCGTCGTCCGAGAAGCCGAGCGCCCTCAGTGCGCCGAGGCTGTCCTCGAGCTGCTTCACCGTGCGCGCGCCGATCAGCGCGGAGGTCACGCGCGGGTCGCGCAGCGTCCAGGCGATGGCCATCTGGGCGAGCGACTGGCCCCGCCGTGACGCGATCGCGTTGAGCGCCCGCA
Organism: Solirubrobacteraceae bacterium; assembly: GCA_035717845.1. Classification (GTDB taxonomy): domain Bacteria; phylum Actinomycetota; class Thermoleophilia; order Solirubrobacterales; family Solirubrobacteraceae; genus DASSUW01. The sequence continues at coordinate 14,868 of DASTIC010000197.1, read as the reverse complement.
CGTGCCCGAGCGTGCCCTCGTCGAGCATGTCGGAGGTCAGGAAGCGGCCCTCGGCGGCGCGCGAGCCCTCGGGCACCCCGTCGAGGTACTTGTCGGTCAGCATCCCCTGGGCGAGCGGCGAGAACACGATGCAGCCCACACCCTCGTCGCCCAGCACGTCGAGCAGGTCCTCCTCGATCCAGCGGTTGAGCAGCGAGTAGGACGGCTGGTGGATGAGTGTCGGCGTGCCCATGGCGCGCAGGATCTGCACCGCCTCCGTGGTGCGCGCGCCCGAGTAGGACGAGATGCCCGCGTACAGCGCCTTGCCCTGGCGCACGGCGGTGTCGACCGCTCCGAGCGTCTCCTCGAGCGGCGTGTCGGGATCGAACCGGTGCGAGTAGAAGATGTCGACGTAGTCGAGCCCCATCCGCTGGAGGCTCTGGTCGAGGCTCGAGAGCAGGTACTTGCGCGAGCCCCACTCACCGTACGGGCCGGGCCACATGTCGTAGCCGGCCTTCGTCGAGATGACCAGCTCGTCGCGGTAGGGCGCGAGGTCCTCGCGCAGGATGCGCCCGAAGTTGGTCTCCGCCGCCCCGGGCGGCGGGCCGTAGTTGTTCGCGAGGTCGAAGTGGGTGACGCCGAGGTCGAAGGCCCGGCGCAGGATCGCGCGCTGGGTGTCGAGCGGGGCGTCGTCGCCGAAGTTGTTCCACAGCCCGAGCGAGACGGCGGGCAGGTGCAGCCCGCTGCGCCCGCAGCGGCGGTAGGGCATCGAGTCGTAGCGATCGTCGGCGGCGAGGTAGGGCATCGGGCGCCGTAGCCTAGCCGCGTGGAGCGCTACGAGATTCCGCCCGAGCGGCTGGGGCGCTGGCTCGAGCGCTGGGCCGCCGAGAACGGGCCCGTGGACCGCACCGAGATACGCCGCGGCCGCGTCACGTTCACCGCTGCGGACGGTGCGGCCGTCGACTGCGACCCGCCGTTCCCGGGGCTCGCCGCCGGCGTCCACGAGGGCTTCGCGCCCGAGCCGCTGCTCGAGCACGTCGCGCGCGAGCGGGTCGTGGGCGTGCTGCTCGTGCGGCTCGGCGGGCACGCGGCCGGCGTGTTCGCGGGCCGGCGGCTCGTCGACTCCAAGGTCGGCAGCCGCAACGTCCACGGCCGTCATCGCAAGGGGGGCTCGAGCCAGCGGCGCTTCGAGCGTCGCCGCGAGGGGCAGGCGCGCGTGGCGCTGGAGGCGGCGGCCGAGACCGCCGCCGGAGTGCTCAACCGGCACCGCCGCGACATCGAGGCGATCGTGCTCGGCGGCGACCGCCGCGCGCTGGCGACCGTGCTCGAGGACCCGCGTCTGCGCTGGCTCGCCGCGCTCGCCGCCGACCGGGTGCTCGACGTGCCCGATCCGCGGCTCGGCGTCCTGCGGTCCACTCCGGAGATGTTCCTGTCGACCGTGGTGCGGCCCCGGGGGACGTCAACGGCGCATTGAGGGGGAGCACGGGGTGTGCAGAAAAGGGACAATCGCGACTGCCGGACGAGCGGTTGGCGCGTTGTACACCGCCCGCATCCACAAAAGGGACACGCTCGCGTTCGGCCGTCGAGATTGTCCCCTTTGTGTACACCGCAACGGTCGCTCCCTCACCTCCCTGCCCAGCGCAGTTGACGTTCGCCGGGGCCAGCACTAGCCCTGGGGACCAGCGCCCGGCCAGGGCTCGGGCTCGCCGTCCGGCACCTCGCGCGTGCCGGTGCGCTCGTCGTAGAGCTCGAAGCCGCGGGCGCGGTAGGTGCGCAGCGCCGCGGGGCCGTCGAGCGAGCACGTGTGCAGCCACACGCGCCGCGGCCCGAGCGCCCACGCGCGCCGGACGGCGGCGTCGAGCAGCCGCGGGCCGTAGCCGCGCCCGATGAACGCCGGGAGCAGGCCGAAGGAGACGAGCTCGACGGCATCGTCCCGGCGCTCGAGCTCGGCGTAGCCCGCCGGCGTGCCCCGCACCCACGCGACCCAGGTCTCGACCTCCTCGCGCGCGAGGTGGTCGTGCCATCGCGCCCAGCTCCACCCGTCGCGGTCGGTCCACATCCAGCGACTCCCGACGCCCGCGTAGAGCGCACGTGAGAGCTCGGGGGACGGCAGCTCGGCCTGCCGTACCTCCAGCTCCGGGTCGTCCGGCGGAGGCGGCGCCTGCTGCTCCGGCGCGGTCATCTCGAGGTACCACGTCGTCACCGGGACGGAGGGCATGGAGCGGGCACGCTACAGATGCGCCGGGGTGCCGCCGACTACACGGGCACCATGGACCGCGTCCGGTCGTCCGTCGTGCTGCTCACCGCGCTCGCCGCGCTGCTCGGCCTGCCCGCGGCCGCCCACGCCGCGGCGCCGGTGAACACCACCCCGGCCGCTCCGGCGGGCTGGCAGACGGCGCCGTACGAGGTCGAGGTCTCCGGCACCGACGCCGACGGCGGCCCGCTGACCGCCGAGTGGCTCATCAACAGCACGTCGGCCTCGGCCACAGCCCCCGTCACGGTGACGGTCTCCGACGAGGGCACCAACAGCTTCGAGACCAGGATCGTCGACCAGGACGGCAACGACTCGGGCTGGCGGATCGAGACCGTGCGGGTTGATACGGGCGTGCCGGCCGACACCACCGACCCGGGTCCCACGGCGTGGTACAGCTCGGTCACGAGCGTCACGCTGGCCGGCTTCGACGCGACCTCGGGCATCGACCACATCGAGTGGGAGCTCGACGGCGGGCCGACCCAGAGCGACCCCGCGGGCACCGTCGTCGGCATCAACGGCGACGGCGTCCACACGCTGCGGACGCGGGCGGTCGACGTCGCCGGCAACACCTCGCTCTGGCGCACGCACACGATCCGCGTCGACACCGTCGACCCGACCGACGTGACCGCCGCGCCCTCCGGCTGGCAGACCGCCCCGCTCGCCGTGACCGTCAACGGCGCCGACGCGCACTCGGGCATCCGCGATGTCACGTGGCGCTACCAGGGCGGCGCGAGCACCACCGGTCCCGCGCCGGCCACCGTCAACGTCTCGGCCGACGGCGTGCACGTGCTGGAGACGACCGTGAGCGACGTCGCCGGGCGCACGAGCGGCTGGAAGAGCCACACGATCCGGATCGACAAGTCCGCCCCCGACAACCAGACGCCGCTCGCGCCGGCGAGCTGGCAGGCGGCGGGCTACGCCGTCGTGCTCAGCGGCGCCGACAGCGTCTCCGGCGTCCGCGAGGTGCAGTGGCGGGTCGACGGCGGCGCGGTCACGAGCGGCGCCTCCGGCCGCCAGGCCACGGTCACCGGCTCCGGCGACCACCTGTTCGAGACGCGGGTCGTCGACATGGCCGGGAACAACTCCGGCTGGCGCGCCGAGCAGGTCCGGATCGACACGCTGCCGCCCGCGAACACCACGCCGACCCCCACCTCGCCGGAGGACAACCCGTACACGGTCGCGATCACCGGCACCGACGCGCACTCCTCGATCGCCGCCGTGGAGTGGCGGGTCGATGGCGGCCCGGTGCAGTCGGGGGCCGCCGGCACGAGCGTGACGGTCACCGGCAACGGCGCGCACACGCTCGCCACCCGCGTGCTCGACGCCGCCGGCAACAGCTCCGGCTGGCGCACCGACAGCTTCACGATCGACGCGGTGACGGGCGACGCCACCCCGCCGGTCGACACCACGACCACCGTCTCGAGCGCCTGGCGCGTGGCTCCCGTCGCCATCACGGTGTCGGCGACCGACTCCGGCTCGGGCGTCGACCACGTGGAGTGGCGGATCGACGGCGAGCCCGTGCAGACCGGCCCCAGCGGCAACCTGACCGTCTCCGCCGACGGCGTCCACGAGCTCGAGACGCGCGCCGTCGACGTCGCCGGCAACAGCTCGGCATGGCGGCTCCAGACGATCCGCGTCGACCGCACCGTGCCGACCGACACGACCACCATCCCGGCGGGCTGGCACGGCTCCCGCACTTTCCGGCTCGAGGCCACCGACGCCCACTCGGGCGTCGCCGACATCGAGTACACGATCAACGGCGGACCCGTGCAGCACGGCCAGCCGGACGACCTCGTCGACGTGGGCGCCGACGGCACGTTCGTGATCCGGCGCCGCGTGCTCGACGTCGCCGGCCAGGCCTCGACGTACAAGACCGACACGCTGCGGGTGGACACCGTCCAGCCGATCGACGCCACCACGCTCCCCGGCTCGGCCTGGAGCCCCGCGCCGCTCGAGGTGATCCTCACGGGCAGCGACGACGCCAGCGGCGTGACGATGGAGTGGCGGATCGACGGCGGGGACGCCGAGCAGGGCGACACCGCACTCGTCGACACCGACGGCGAGCAGCTGCTCGAGGTGCGCGCGGTCGACGGGGCAGGCAACGCCAGCGCGTGGCAGGGCACGACCGTGCGCGTCGACACCACCGCGCCGCTCAACGACACGCCGGCGGCCCCCTCGGGCTGGCTCACGGGGCCGTACGCCGTCGAGCTGGCGGGCTCGGACGGCGCCGGCTCCGGCGTCGACCGTATCGAGCACACGATCGACGGCGGGGCGCCGTCGACCGAGGAGAGCGTCGAGGTCGCCGGCGACGGCGTGCACACGCTCGCCAGCCGGGTCGTCGACCTGGTCGGTCACGCCTCCGGCTGGCGCACCGACACGATCCGCATCGACTCCGCGGCCCCGACCGCGTCGCTGGGCTGCACGCCGGCCGGCCAGGAGTACACGTGCCGTGCCGACGCCTCCGACGTGACGTCGGGCCTGGCGGCCCTGGCCTACAGCGTCGACGGCGGCGCGTGGACCGGCGTCGCGGCCGGCGGCTCGTTCGCGGTCGCCCAGGGCAGCGTGCGCCTGCGCGCCGTCGACACGGCCGCCCTCGAGACCGTCACGGCCCCCGTCGCCCTCGCTCCGCGCCCCGCCCCCGGCCCGGACACCCCGGCGCCGCACACCGCCACCGCCCGCACGAAGACGGTCCCGGTGCACCTCGCCGGGCACTCCGACGTCGCCAGCCTCGTCGGCGCCCTGCGCGCCGCGCGGGCGCAGGACGGGACGGTCTCCGTCGACCTGCGGCCGCTCGCCGTCGGCCGCGGGCGCTTCCGTGTGGACCTGCGCGTGAAGGCCGGCAGCCGCAGCCGCCGCGTCGCCCGCAGCTACCGCGTCGGGCGCCTCGGCACGCTCCCGCGCATCGGGGCGAAGCTGACGGGCGCGAGCGCCCGCTCGACCGTGACGCTCACCGTCAAGCGCCGCGTGGGCCGCCGCTGGCGCGACCACGCCACGGCTCGGGTGGTGCTGGCCGCATGAAGGTCACCGCCACCGACATCGCCACGGGCGCCGTCAACACCGTCCAGGACAAGCAGGCCGCGGACGGCACCGCGTTCAAGGCCGCGCTCGAGAAGGCGGACCTCAAGCTGCGGAAGGGCGAGAAGACCGCGCCCGTCGAGGGCCGCTCCCGGTACGTGGAGATCGTGTCCGGCGCGCGCGAGGGGATGTACATCAACACGAGCGGCAACGCCCGCCACGGGCACGCGTTCGTGCTCTCGGTCAAGGACGGCGTCGAGCAGCACATCTACGGCGCCGGCGACGACCGCGTCGTCGTGTCGAACGAGGCGTCGAAGCGCACGGGCGAGCGCACGCAGCCCGTCGAGGGCCGCAAGCGCTATCAGGAGATCGTCTCGGGCGAGCGCGACGGGATGTACATCAACACGAGCGGCAACGCACGGGACGGCAAGGCGTTCGTGCGCGTGATCGACGACGGCGTCGAGTACCACATCTACGGCGGGGGCAAGGGCCGCGTCACCATCGCCAACGACCTCCGCGACGAGCACTCGGGCCTCCAGCTGCGCAAGGGCGAGCGCATCAAGCGCGTGGAGGGCCGCGAGAACTACGTGGAGATCGTGTCGGGCGCCCGCGAGGGGATGTTCATCAACACGAGCGGCAACGCCCGCCATGGCCAGGCGTTCGTGCGCTCGGTCAAGGACGGCGTCGAGCAGCACATCTACGGCAGCGGCGACGACCGCGTCGTCGTCTCCAACGGCAAGTAGCGCGCGGCCGCCAGCTCGGGGGCGATGCCGTCGCCGCGGCCGAGCAGCGCGTCGGCGACCAGCCGCGCCGATGCGGGCCCGAGCGAGATGCCCCACGCGCCGTGGCCGGTCAGCAGGTGCACGCGCTCGCGGCCCGGGACGGGGCCGAGCAGCGGCCGGCCGTCGGCCGCCAGCGGCCGCGCGCAGGCCCGCACCTGCTCGATGCGGGCGCGCTCGAGGGCGGGCACGTAGCGGGCGCCGCGCGCCACCAGCCCTGGAGCGACGGCCGCCGCGTCCGGCCGCTCCGGCGTGAACGTCGAGCCGACGGCCGACACGCCGCCGGCGGTGACGATCGAGAACAGCTCGGCCGGCGCGCCGCCGGGCGCGGTCAGCGCCTCGACGCCCGCCTCCTCGAGCGGATGGCGCGGCGGCTCGGCGAGCCGGACCTGCGCCACCACGCCCCAGACCGCCCGCACGGGCAGCGGGACGCCGAGCGCGGCGGCCGACCACGGGCCGGCCGCGACCACGACGGGACGGTCGCCGTCGCCCACGACCGCCTCCTCGCCGATCACGAGCTCCGCGCCGGCGGCGCGGGCCCGCTCGGCCCACGCGCTCGTCGCGGCGGCCGGCGGCACCGGGCGGCCGGTGGCCAGGCGGTAGGCGCACAGCCCCGGGGCGAGCGCCGGCTCCGCGGCCAGGAGCGCCGCTCCCTCCAGCCACTCGGCGCCGAGGCCGGGGAAGCGCGCGGCGGCGGCCTCGTAGTCGGCGGCCAGCGCGGCGGGATCGCGCGAGACCACCATCGTACCCGCCGGCTCGGGCGGGAACGCGAAGCCGTGCCCGAGCTGCTCGTACTCGCGCAGCGACGCCTCGTAGAGCGGCTCGAGCACGGGGTCCATCGGGTGCTGGAGGATCCCGGAGTTGCGGCCGGACGCGCCCGCGCCGATCGCCTCGCGCTCGTAGAGCCGCACCCGCGCCCCGCCCTCGGCCAGGAAGGCCGCCGCCGCGCAGCCGGCGATGCCGCCGCCGATGACCACCACGTCGTGGGTCACGCCCGCTCCGCCGCCAGCGGCCGCGCGATCAGCGGCGCGCCGGCCAGCTCGGCGAGCGGCTTGGCGCCGCCCAGGCGCCGCCCTCGCCCGCCGGCGAGCACGGCGACGAGCGCGCTCACCCGCCGATGACCTCGGCGCCGAGGAGGCGCCGGAGCTTGACCTGGAGCTGGAGCGGCGAGAACGGCGCGGCGAGGCGCTCGTCGGCGCCCGCGGACGCGACCTCGCGGCTCGCGCCCTGCCCGTAGTCGACCAGCAGGAGCACCTTCGCGTCGCGCGTCAGCGCGTCCCCTCGGAGCTCGGCGATGCCGGCGGCGCCCGAGCCCGCCCAGTCGAGGATCACGAGGTCGGGCCGCTGCTCGCGGGCGCGGTCGGCGGTGGCGCCGGCGTCGGCCTCGAGGACGTCGACGTGGCCGCCGAGCGCGACCCGCGCCACCGCGCGCGTGTGGTCGTCGAGCCCGCCGAGCAGCACGCGGGGGCGCCGCGCCGCCTCCGCCGCGTCGCGGATCTCGGCCGAGGTCGGAGCCACGAACGGGGTGCTCTGGCGCGGCGGGATCGTCTCGCTCAGCGGGCCGGCCGCATCGATCACCGCGCGGGCGGCCGAGATCATGTCGCCGCAGCTCGGGAAGCGCCGGTCGGGCGACTTGTCGAGCGCCTTCGCCATCACCGCGTCGAGCCCGTCGGGAAGCTCCGGCCGCAGCGAGGAGAGCCGCGGCGGCTCCTCCGAGAGGTGGGCGTAGATCACCGCCACGTCGGTCTCCATCGCGAACGGCACCTGGCCGGCGAGGCAGTGGTAGAAGAGACAGCCGAGCGAGTAGACGTCCGAGCGGGCGCTGACGCGGCGGCCCTCGATCTGCTCCGGGGCGACGTAGTGGATCGTGCCCACGACGTCGCCCGCCCGGGTCAGCTGCGCGTGGGTGCCCTCGAGCCGCTTGGTGAGTCCGAAGTCGGTCAGGAACGCGGTCCGCCCCTCGATCAGCACGTTGGCGGGCTTCACGTCGCGATGGATGAGCCCCATCGCGTGGGCCGCGTCGAGCGCGGAGGCGACCTGGCGGCATACGTCGATCGCCCGGTACGGCCGCAGGCGCCGCTCCCGTCGCAGCACGCCCGCGAGATCCTCGCCCTCGATGTACTGCATGGCGAGGTAGAGGAGCCCGTCGACCTCGCCCGCGTCGTAGACGGTGACGATGTTCGGGTGCTGGAGCGCGGCGGCGACGCGCGCCTCGCGGGTGAAGCGCTCGCGGAAGCCCTCGGACTCGGCGAGGTCGGGCGCGATGATCTTGACGGCGGCGCGGCGGCGCAGGTTCAGGTGCTCGGCGCGGTACACCACGCCCATCCCTCCGCGCCCGATCCGCTCCTCGATCCGGTACCCCGCGATCACGGTCCCCAGGCGCGGGTCATCGGTGCCTTCCGCCATCATGCTCCCGATTATGGACGCCATCGCAGGTATGAGGCTCCTGCTGGCCGGGGACGACACCGAGCGGGTCAACGTCCTGCGCGGTGCGCTGGCCCTTGCCGGGGCGCTTCCGGTGGCCTGCTCGGGCGATCCCGCTGAGGTCGCGGCCGCCGTCGCCGGTGACCCGCCCGCCGCCGTCGTGGCCGTGGCCGCCGACGCGGACGCGCTGCGCGCCCGGCTCGACCCGCTGGCGCTCGGCGCCGGCCCGGAGGTCATCGCGATCGAGGAGCTCACGGACGCCGGGTGGGATGCCGCGGCCGGCCGCCGGCTCGGCGTCCTCATCGATCGCCGCCGGCTGCGCGCTCTCCGGGGCGAGCTCGAGTCCGCGCTGGCCGACCAGGCGCTCGGCCGGCGCCGCGAGCTCGAGGCGGCAGGGCTCGACACGCTGCGCCGGCTGGCCAAGGCGGCCGAGTACCGCGACGACAACACGCCCGAGCACACCCAGCGCGTGGGCGACCTCGCGGCCCGGCTCGCCCGCGCCGTGGGCCGTGACGACCGCACGGTCTGGCTCCTGCGCCAGGCGGCCCCGCTCCACGACCTCGGCAAGATCGCGGTCCCCGACAGCGTGCTGCTCAAGCCCGGCAAGCTCACCGGGGAGGAGTTCGAGGTCGTCAAGACCCACGCCGTGCTCGGCGCCCGCGTGCTCGCGGGCGGCCACTCGGACCTGCTCGTGTGCGCCGAGCTCGTGGCCCGCTCGCACCACGAGCGGTGGGACGGCACCGGGTATCCCGACGGCCTGGCAGGGGAGGAGATCCCGCTCGAGGGCCGGCTCGTGCACGTCGCCGACGTGTTCGACGTGCTCGTGCACGAGCGGCCGTACAAGGAGTCCTGGACCGTGGAGGCGGCGGCCGACGAGATCCGTCAGGGCGCGGGCACGCAGTTCGACCCGGAGGTCGTGCGGGCGTTCGACACGCTCGACCCGCGGCCCGGCTCCTGACACAATCGGCGCACCACAGCGAAGGGAGTTCTCCATGGAGTCCGCCGCAGCCCGGGTCCTCGTGGTCGCCAACAAGACGGCCGCCACGCCAGGCCTGATCGAAGCCGTGCGCGAGCGCGCGGCGCGGGGCGAATGCGAGTTCACGCTGCTCGTTCCCAACGCCACGCACGGGCTGCACAAGCTGGTCGACCCGGAGGACCAGGAGCAGACCGAGGCGGAGACGACGATCGAGCTGGCGCTGCCGCTGCTCGAGGAGGCGTGTGGCCGGCCGGTCGACGCGATGGTCGGCGTGCCCGAGCCGCTGGCCGCGATCCAGGACGCGGTCAACCTCCACGGGTTCGACGAGGTGATCATCTCCACGCTGCCGACGCGGGTCTCGAAGTGGCTGCGGCTGGATCTGCCGCACAAGGTCGCCGGACTCGGCCTGCCGGTCACGACCGTCACCGCCGCATCGCGCGAGGAGATCCCGGCGAGCGGCTAGCCTGGGGCGCGAATGACGCGCTTCTGGCTCATCACGCAGGCGGCGATCGTGGTGTTCGTGCTCGCGGGCATGATCATCGCGGTGACCAAGCTCTGAGCCGCGCGCGGAGGCCGCCCGGCCGCGGGAGCGGCGGGCGCTCGGGAAGCGGCCGGCCTTCGACGATGGCGGCCGGCGCCGCCTCCGTCATCCACTCGGCCTGCGGGCCGTCGAGGACCCCGCTCAGGCCCGGCGGGCGGTGGCGCTCGTCGTGGGCGTCAGAGGCGAGGACGTGGACGAGGCCGCCCTCGAGCATGGTCTGCGCCGCACGGCGGACCGTCTCGCCGAACGCCCCGGTCAGCGATCCCGCGGTCAGCTGGGCCAGCGCGCCGCGCTCCACGAGCTTCGCGAGCAGGGCAGGGGTGTGCAGGAAGCTCGGCGAGCGCTCCGGGTGGGCGAGCAGCACGTCGTAGCCGCGGCGCTGGAGGTCGCCCACCATCAGGTCCAGCCCGGTGGCGGGCGAGAACGGGCATTCGAGCAGCACGTACCGGCCGCGCCCCAGCGTCAGGGCTCCGAGGTCGTCCTCGCTCAGCTCCGGCAGCCGGTCGGGGGCGATCTCGCCCCCCTGGAGCAGCTCGAGCTCGACGCCGTCGCGCTCCAGGCGCTCGCGCAGCGCCGCCCGGGCGCCGGCCAGCTGGGCCGGGGCGAGGCCGAACCCGCGGTTGATGTGCGACGTGGTGGCCATCGCCCGCGTGCCCGCCGCGACCGCCGCGCGCGCGATCGCCACCGCCCCCTCCTCCGTGGCCGGGCCGTCGTCGAGCCCGGGGAGGATGTGGGTATGGAGGTCGATCACCCGGTTTATGATCGCGCCCTCTTCGAGCAAGGAGATGGCATGTTCCAGTCGATCGTGGTGGGCACCGACGGGTCGCAGACGGCCGGGGAGGCGGTGCGCGAGGCGATCGAGCTGGCCAAGACGCTCGGGGCGAAGATCGACCTTGTGTCCGCGTACGAGCCCGTGTCGGGCCAGCGCCTGCGGGAGGAGGCGCGCCAGGCGCCCGAGGACCTCCAGTGGATGGTCAACCCGCGCGAGGACGTGGAGGCGACGCTACGTGAGGCCGCCGAGCGGGTCGACGACGCCGGCGTGAGCGTCACCACCTACGCCCGCGAGGGTGACCCGGCGGACGCGATCCTCGACGTGGCCGAGGAGCAGGGCTCGGACCTGATCGTGGTCGGCAACAAGGGCATGACGGGCGCCAAGCGCTTCCTGCTCGGCTCGGTGCCCAACAAGGTCTCGCACCACGCGCCCTGCTCGGTGCTGATCATCCGGACAACGTAGGGTCGGTGGCCGCCGCCGCGTTGAGGCGGCCGGCCCCGTAGCGCCGGTCATGGCCGGCCACGCCGGCGTCGATCGCCGTCGCCTGGAGGCGTTGCATGATCCGCTTCGGCGACGGGTTGGCGCCGATCACCCGCGAGGCGACGACGAGCGCGGCGGTGGCCGCCACGTGCGGCGAGGCCATCGAGGTGCCGACGAAGCCCGACGGCAGCCCGAAGCGTCGGTAGCTCGAGCGGGCCCGCGTGGACTCGTAGCCGGACGCCCACGGGTAGGTCATCTGGAAGATGTCGCGCCCGTCCGGCGCGCCCGGCGGGCAGGCGGGGTCGTTGGTGTCGTCCGAGCCGCCGCCGGGGGCGACGATGTCGAGGCCGTAGCCGATGTTCGAGTAGTCGGCCAGGCAGGCGTGCTCGGTCGTGGCGCCGACCGCCATCGTGTACGGGCTGCGGGCCGGGTAGGCGATCGCCCTGCGCGCCTGGTTGCCGGCCGCGGCCACGACGAGGACGCGCTTGCGGTACGCGTAGCGCAGCGCTGCGAGGACGTCGGGGATCTCGGAGGAGCGGACCTGGCGCAGCCCGTCGTCGAACTCGAACGAGAGGTTGATGACGTCGGCCCCGCGGTCGACCGCGAAGCGGATGCCGGCGGTGATGTCGACGCTGTCGCCGGCGCCGTCCTCGTCGAGCACGCGGACCGGCATGATGCGGGCACCGTAGGCGAGGCCGGTCACGCCGAGCAGGTTGTTGGTCCGCTCGCCGATCGTGCTCGCGACGTGGGTCCCGTGGCCGTTCTGGTCGCTGGGGTCGCGGTCGCGGTCGACGAAGTCATAGCCGCGCACGAAGTCGCCGTACCAGAAGTCGGGCGAGCGGCGGAAGCGGCGCCCGCGGTTGGCGTACGCGACGCCGGTGTCGAGCACTGCCACGACCGCGCCCCGCCCACCGGGGCGGCCGACGTCGAGCAGGTGCTGCCAGGCGTCTGGCGCGTTGACGCCGGCGCCCTCGAGGAAGTTCCACTGGAGCGCCTGCCAGCCCTGCGCGGTGCCCGAGTTGCCGCGGTCGACGGGGATGAACTTGGCGAGGTGGGCGATCTGGTTGGGCGCGGCGGTCGCCACCTCGGGCCGCGCGCGCAGCTCCCGCACCGTGTCGGCCACGCTCTCCCCGTCGCGGATCTTCAGCACGCGGGTATCGGGGGCGAACGTGCGGGCGCGGCCGACGCCGGTGCTGCGCTTGACCGCCTTCAGGTCCCCCTGATCGGCGGAGGCATGGAGGCGGACCACGACCTCCCCGGGGACGTAGTCGGCCGCGCGCGCGACGGCGGGCGCCGCGAGCAGCAGCGCGGCGGCGGCGAGGGCGGGGAGGAGGCGGGACAGCGGGTGCATGAAGCGAAGGCGCCGCGTGAGCCGCGCCCTCGTAGGAACATTGTCGGCCGCCCGAAGTTACGCCACAACCCCTGCCGACGTGCCTTCCCTGACCGAGCGCCCCGACGAGTACTTCATGCGCCTCGCGTTGCGCGAGGCCGAGCGCGCGCTCGACCACGACGACGTGCCGGTCGGTGCGGTCGTGGTGTTCGAGGGCGAGGTGGTCGGCGTCGGCCACAACGAGCGCGAGCTCGTCCAGGACCCGACCGCCCACGCGGAGATGCTCGCGATCCGCGAGGCGGCACGCGCGATCGGCTCCTGGCGGCTGCTCGGGACGACGCTGTACGTGACGCTCGAGCCGTGCGCCATGTGCGCGGGGGCGATCGTCCTGGGGCGGATCCCGCGGGTCGTCTACGGCGCCGACGACCCCAAGGCGGGAGCCGCCGGCTCCGTCCTCGACATCCTCGCCGAGCCACGCCTCAACCACCGCCCGGCGGTCGTCGGCGGCGTGCTGGCGGACGACGCGGCCGAGCTGCTCCGCACGTTCTTCAGGTCCCGCCGGTAGCTGATCGCTACCCTCCACAGTCGCTTCCCCGGAGGGGTGCGAGAGTGGTTGAATCGGGCGGTCTCGAAAACCGTTGTACCGGTAACCCCGGTACCGTGGGTTCGAATCCCACCCCCTCCGCTGGTCCTCCTGGCCGCGGTACTCGCCGACACGGAGGGGGTGCGGTGAGCACGCCCGCGCTACCCATCGTGCAGTCTCGCGTCGCCGCTCCGGCGGCGCCCCGCATCGACCGCGAGACCTATCGGCGCCTGGCCAAGCGGGCGCGACTGCTGTCCTGGGCGAGCTTGGGCTACATGACGCTGGAGGGCGGCATCGCCATCCTGGCCGGCGTCCTCGCGGGGTCGGTTGCGCTCATCGGGTTCGGCCTCGACTCGGCCATCGAGGGGTTCGCCAGCGCCATCATCGTGTGGCGGTTCGCCGGCTCGCGCATGTTCTCCGAGACCGCCGAGCATCGCGCGCAAAGGCTCGTCGCCCTGCAGTTCTTCATCCTCGCCCCGTACGTCGGCTACGAGTCCGTGCGGGCGCTCATCGACGGCGCGCACCCCGACGTCTCCTGGCTGGGCATTGCGCTGTCAGCGTCGAGCATGGTCGTCATGCCCTACCTCGGCATCGCCAAGCAGCGCATCGCCGACCAGATTGGGTCGGCCGCCACCAAGGGCGAAGGCCGACAGAACCTGCTCTGCGCCTACCTCGCCGGCGCTTTGCTCCTCGGGCTGCTCGGCAACGCCGCGTTCGGCGCCTGGTGGCTTGACCCCATCGTTGGTCTGCTCATCGCCGGCGTCGCCGTCCGCGAGGGCATCGAGGCCTGGCGCGGCGAGGGCTGCTGCGTGAGCAGTCCACTCGGTGCCGGCGGCTTCGCCGACGATGACTGCGCCGACGACTGCTGCAAGCCGTGACCGGGCCCAACCCAGGGTCGCGTAGCTGAACTCGTCGCTCGCAACGCCGGCGCCTCGGTGGCGAACAAGGCGCACACATCGAGGCTCGTGCACGCGCAGTCGGTACTCGGCAGCGACCTCGACGGTAGCCGCGCGCGGCTGCGCTTCGCCGCCGGCGCCGGGACCCGGGAGCGCGTCGACGCCATCGTCGCCGCCGAGTCGAGCTGCTGCGCCTTCTTGACGATGCGGGTCACGGACGAGCCCGACGCGGTCGTGCTGACCATCGACGCGCCCGAGGACGCCGAGCTCGTGCTCGCCGAGCTCGTCGACGCGTTCACTGCCGACCACGCGCCCGCCTGATGGCGACCCAGACCTCCCGTCGCTGGACCGGCCCTCATCGGCGCGCCCGTCGCCGGCAGCGCGACACGCACCGGCCCTGCGGCTACGCGTCGTCCCCCGGCGGCAGCTCGACCTCGACCGCACCGGCCAACGGTCATGGCCCGAGCGGCCGGCGCGGCTCACGCACCGCGACGTCCGGCGGCGGGTCGTCGCAGCTGAAACGGTCGTCGGTTTGGCGTCGACACGGCCGCAGCCGCAAGCGCCACCAGATGCCGTCCGGCGTGCGGCTGAAGTACAGCCCGCGACCGGCGACCGCGAGGTGCGCCACAACATGCGCCCCGGAGTAACGCCGCACGCTCAGTCCGCCCGTGGCGGCCAGGACAGCAGTCGAAACGCAGGCAGCAACGGCCACCCACAACACCATTCCGCCAGTATCGCCGCGGCGCTCCGCTCGGACAACCACGTGGCGCGGCGGTGGGACAATCCGAGCGTGACCGCCGGCGACATCGAACTGCTGCGCCGGGCTTGGGACGCCTACG
>DASTIC010000196.1:0-10661 GCA_035717845.1 Solirubrobacteraceae bacterium | reverse complement strand
TCTGCGGCGCATCCGCGACGGTGACCGGCACATGGCGCTGCGGCAGGTCGAGCAGACAACTGTCGCCGCCGTTTCGTCGCTCGCCGCGGGTCCGAGCCGTACCGTCCGCGTGTTGAGTGCCCAGCAGCTGCTGGTCGAGCTGCACTCGCACTGGCACGAGATCCAGCAGGACCTACTCGCGCAGCAGATGAGGATGATGGGTGGAGTGCGCGAGGCGCTGCACCGCCTGCGCGGCGCCGAGACCATGCCGCAGATCATCGACCGCGCCGCGGTCGAGATCTGCCGCAGCTGCGGCGTCGACCGCTGCGTGCTGATGAGCATGAAAGAGGGACGCCTGATCGCCGAGAGCGTCCACTTCGGACAGGACCCCGACGGGCAGGAGAAGTGGACCGGCTACGCCCTCGCCCATCCACCCAAGATCGACCCGCGGGATCCGGAGATCGAGCTGCTTCGCCGCCACGGCCCGATCCTCGTCAGCAATAACGCGACGTCACGGGGCGTAGGCGACATCAGCCGCGCCGCACAGTCGACCGGCTACGTGGGCGCGCCGGTGATGGTGCACGGGAGCGTGATCGGCACCTTGTTCGCCGACCGGACCTTTACCGCCGAGACGGTCGACACGGTCGCGCGCGACGTGGTCGGCGTCTTCGCCGAGGGCCTCAGCTACGCACTCGAGCGCACGCTGCTGCTGGGCCGGATGCGCCACCAGATCGGCAAGATCCGAGAGGTGATGGCCGAGGCGGACACGACGCTCGACGAGATGTTCGACGCAGGCATGTCGATGCGGCACGACGAGGTCACCGGCGACATCGACATCGTGGGGCGCGGCCCGGTGATGCCGTTCGATAACGCCTACCGGATGATGGGTCTGCTCACGCGGCGCGAGATCGAGGTGATCGACCTGATGGCGCGGGGCGCAAGCAACGGCGACATCGCCAATGAGCTGGTCATCTCGGAAGGTACGGTCAAGTCGCACGTCAAGCACATCCTGCGCAAGACGCGCGCCGCCAACCGCACACAAGCGGTGTCGTGCTACCTGCGCCTGCAGTCGCTCAGCCAGAACTGACGCGCCCCAGATCCCCCCGAGGGGGCACCAATATCCCTCGGTTGCCCTACAGACGCGGTAGGCGGACCGCCATACGGTGCGGGTGTGATCCCGTCAAGCACCACGCGGCAGTCCCACCGTAACGGCACCGTCAGGTACGCCGTTGGGCGCGAAGGCGGTCGCACGTCTGCCACCTCGAGGATTCGCAGCCCACGGCCACGGCTGTGGGGTCGGCGCACCGAGTGCGGGCTGCTGGATCGACTGCTCGACGAGTTGCGCGCGGGCAAGAGCTCGGTGCTGGTCCTGCGCGGCGAGGCCGGCGTCGGGAAGACCGCGCTGCTGGAATACCTGCTCGACCGCACCTCAGGCTGTCGCGTCGCCCGCGCGGCGGGCGTCGAGTCCGAGATGGAGCTCGCGTACGCCGGGCTGCATCAGCTCTGCGCGCCGCTGCTCGAGCGGCTCGAACGGCTTCCCGCGCCACAGCAGGCAGCCCTGCGCACGGCGTTCGGCCTACAGGCCGGGGACGCTCCGGATCGCTTCCTCGTCGGCCTCGCCGTGCTGAGCCTGCTGTCCGACGTGGCCGAGGACAGACCCTTGGTCTGCGTTGTCGACGATGCGCAGTGGCTCGACATGGCCTCGTCACAGGTTCTTGCCTTCGTGGGGCGCCGCCTCGTCGCTGAGTCCGTCGCCCTGATCTTCGCTGCGCGGCCTGCCACCGACGAGGGCGAACTGACCGGCATGGCGGACCTGGCCGTCGTCGGGTTGGCCGCCGATGACGCCCGCGCGCTGCTCGAGTCGGTGATCGCCGGTCCGATCGACGAACGGGTGCGCGATCGGATCGTGGCGGAGACGCGCGGCAACCCGCTCGCGTTGCTCGAGCTGCCGCGCGGGCTGACGCCGGCGGAGTTGGCGGGCGGGTTCGGGTTGCCTGATGCGGTGGCGCTCTCGAGCCGGATCGAGGAGACGTTCCTGAGGCGCTTGACGCCCCTGCCGCCGAAAACGCGGCTCTTGCTGCTGGTCGCGGCGGCGGAGCCGACCGGCGACCCGCTGTTGGTGTGGCGTGCGGCCGGCGAGCTCGGCATCGATCTGGAGGCGGGGCGGCCGGCGGTCGCGGTTGATCTGATCGAATTCGGTTCGCAGGTCCGCTTTCGTCATCCGCTCGTGCGCTCTGCGATTCACCGAGCGGCGTCGCCGGACGAGCTGAAGAGCGTGCATCGGGCCCTCGCCGAGTCCACCGATGCCGAGGTCGATCCCGATCGGCGCGCCTGGCACCGTGCCCAGGCGGCGCCGGCGCTCGACGAGGACGTCGCCGCGGAGCTGGAACGCTCGGCTGGCCGGGCACAGGCACGCGGCGGCGTCGCGGCGGCGGCCGCGTTCCTCGAAAGGGCGGCCGGGCTGACCCCCAGTCCGCTCCGCCGCGCGCAGCGCGCACTGGACGCTGCCCAGGCCAAGCTCCAGGCCGGCGCCTTCGGTGCGGCACATGTTCTGTTGACCATGGCCGACGCAGGCCCGCTCGATGATCTACGGCGCGCGCGAGTCGACATGCTCCGTGCCCGGATCGCGTTCGCCTCGAGCCGCGTCGACGAGGCTTCGCCGTTGCTGCTCGCGGCCGCCCGCCGGCTCCAGCCGCTCGACGCCGCGCTTGCTCGTGAGACCTACCTGGACGCGTTCTCCGCGGCGATGTTCGCCGGCCGCCTGGCCGGTGGCCATGGTCTGCCGGAGGTCGCGGCGGCCGCTCGCCGCGCGCAACCGCCGTCGCTCCCTACGCGCAAGGCCGACATGCTGCTCGATGGCCTGGCCGTGCTCCACACCGACGGGTACGCGGCCGGGACACCGATCTGCAGGCGAGCGTTGCGGGCGTTCTGCCGGGACGACACGTCCGTCGAGGACGAACTGCGCTGGCTCTGGCTCGCGTCGATCACCGCGGCGGATCTGTGGGACGACGAGACGTGGTACGTCCTGTCCACTCGCCACGTGGAGATGGCCCGCGACGCCGGCGCGCTCAGCGAGCTTCCGCTCGCGCTCACCTCACGCATCTTCGTGCATCTGTTCGCCGGCGAGCTGCCGGCGGCCGCGTCGTTGGTCGAGTACGCGAGAGCCGTCAAGGAGGCGACCGGCAGCAACCTCGCCCCCTTTGGTGCCCTGGGACTCGCCGCCGTGCAGGGCAGCACCGGCGCGGCCGGTGAGCCGATCGAGGCGAGCATGCGCGAGGTCGTGGCCCGCGGTGAAGGTATCGGGGTGACGGTCACGCAGTGGGCGACTGCGTTGCTCTGCAACGGCCTCGGGGGATTCCACGACGCGCTGGTCGCAGCCCAGCAGGCCGGCGAGTACGCGCAGGAGCCGGCGGTGGCGAACTGGGGCTTGACCGAGCTGATCGAGGCCGCCGCGCGAAGCGGCAGGACCGAGCTCGCGGCCGATGCCATCGACCGGCTCTCGAAGATGACGAGCGCCAGCGGCACTGACTGGGCGCTCGGCGTCGAGGCCCGCTCGCGGGCGCTGCTGAGCGAGGGGGAGGCCGCCGAGCGTCTCTATCGCGAGGCGATCGAGCGGCTCAGCCGCACCAGGGTTCGCCTCGAGCTGGGGCGTGCACACCTGCTCTACGGCGAGTGGCTGCGCCGCGCCCGCCGCCGTCGCGACGCCCGCGCGCACCTGCGCACCGCCCATGAGATGCTCGCCGCCATGGGAGCGGAGGCGTTCGCCGAGCGCGCGCGGCGCGAGCTGCTGGTCACTGGCGAGACGGTGCGCACGCGCAGCGTCGAAACGCGCGACGAGCTCACCGCTCAGGAGACGCAGGTCGCGCGGCTCGCGAGCGACGGGCCGACGAACGCCGAGATCGGCGCCCAGCTGTTCATCAGCCCGCGCACCGTGGAGTGGCACCTGCGCAACGTGTTCGCCAAGCTCGATATCCGTTCTCGCCGGGAACTCGCGATCGCACTGGCCAGCCCCGACTCGCACTTGGCCCCGGCCTGAGCCCAGGGGCAGACACCGCCGCACGAAGAATCGCTTCGGACCCCCACGTTCGCCGAATCTCGTTACGGCATCGCTCAAGACGCGATCTGGGGGTGCGGGGAGGCTTCGCACAGGTCGAGTCGCTCCACATAGTGCAGGCCCTTGCGCAGCGAGGCGAACGCTGCGCCACCGAGGACGAGCGGGAGCCAGAAAAGGATCAGGCGGTAGGCGACGATCGCGGCTGCCGCTGCCGTCGCCGGGATGCCGTATACGACGAGCGCCCCGAGCAGGCCACCGTCGATGCCGCCGAGGCCGCCCGGGAGCGGCAACAGCCCGCCCAGCTGGCCGATCAGGTAGCCCATGAGGACGAGCGTGAGTGGAGGCGTTTCGCCGAACGCGTGCAGGCATGCCCACAGGACGGCGTAGTCGAAGGCCCAGTAGCCCGCCGAGCCGGCGATGACGCGCCAGTCGCGACGAGCCAGAAGCCGCACGGCCTCGCCGATCCCCTCCCCGAGGGCGACGGCGGTGCGACTCGTCCAGCCGCGGCGCGCGTGGATGAATGGGATCAGCGACACGGCGGCGATCGCCGCCACGGCAAGGACGGCCGGGAGCAGCGTGAGCGCCGGCGAGACGTGCGGCCCGACTCCGAGCCACATCGCGATCCCGATGACCGATACGGCGACGAAGTTCACTGCGCTCTTCAGGGCGAAGAACGCCACCGTGCGGCGAGCGATTTCGTGCACGGCCATGCCGCGCTTGCGCAGCGCCCAGGCACCGAAGGCCAGTCCAGCCGCACCGCTCGCCGGCACCAGCGAGCCGACCGCCAACTGGGACATGGCCAGTTGGTAGCTCGTGCGCAGCGACATCCGCGCGCAGAAGATCGGCCGGAACATGAGGACATAGGAAAGGCACGAGAGCAGCTCGAGGACGAGCGCGACGCCCAGCCAGCCCGGGTGTGCGCCTTGAAGCCGCTGCCGTAGGTCGCCGAGTCCGGGCGCGAGAGCGGCGCCGAGGCCGACGATGACGAGCACTGCCGCGATCTGCAGCGCACGCCGGCGAAGGCTGCGGCTATCGAGGCCGAGCGGAAGCGGCCCGGGCTCGATGTTCTCGACTGCGGGCGGCATGCGGGCGCTCTCGATCAGTTCCGAGGCCCGTGGGGACCCCAGGCGGCCTGGACGCACGCGAGTACGAAGGCAGCCGGCTCGACGAGCGTGACCGTCAGCGGCAGGCGCTCGTCTTCGAGGAACGCGAACGGCTCGACACGCTCGGGCGCGGGCAGTTCGTCGACCAGTCGCCCCAGGAGCTCCTGGGCGCTCACGGCGTGTGCCCTCGAACCGTCATCGCGTCAGATCACGCAGCCTTCGCCGAACCCGGTCGGGTCGGAGATGCCGGAGGGCGGCGGGTCATCCTGCATCCGCCTGACCGCCGTGCGCGGCGCGGGCTTGCGGAGCGGGTAGCAGCCCCGCCGTGATTCTCGCGCGTCGTCGAGCTGGTAGCCGCGCCGGAGCGCGGCGACGATCTGGTCGTGCGTCATGGTGTCTCCTCGGCCCGCGGGCGTCTCGTGGAGGTTTCAGTCGCCCTCATAGCGCTGCTCCTTCCACGGGTCGCCGTAGTTGTGGTATCCGGCGGCCTCCCAGAATCCGGGGCGGTCCTCGACGAGGAGCTCCAGTCCGCGCACCCACTTGGCGCTCTTCCAGAAGTACAAGTGCGGAACCAGCAGTCGTGCCGGGCCGCCGTGCTCGGGCTCGAGCGGCTCGCCCCTGAACTCGTAGGCGATCCACGCCCGCCCGCCGGTCACGTCTTCGAGTGGCAGGTTGGTCCGATAGCCGTCGTCGCACCACGCGCTGACGTACTCGGCCTCGATCTCCAGGGCCGCCAGGAGTGTGTCGAGCGAGACGCCCTTCCAGTTGGTCTCGAGCTTCGACCATGCGGTCACGCAGTGGATGTCGACCGTCGGCGTCTCGGCGGGGAGCGCGAGCAGCTCATCCCACGTCCACGAGACCGGTTCGTCGATCGCGCCGCTGAGCTGGAACGTCCATTCGTCGAGTGGTCTGTGCGGCGTCGATCCGGCCGACAGGACGGGGAAGTCCTCGACGACGTGCTGGCCCGGCGGGACGCGCGCGTTGTCGACTAGCGGGCGACGGCCCCGGAAACCACGCGAGATCGGCGACATGGTGATTCGTCCTTCAGGCCGCGTGGGCCGGTTGCGCAGGCGAAATTTGGATCGCGGCGCGATCGACAGCCTCCGGGCTGTAGGCATCGAGCGCGCGACGGTGGTGGCGTTCATGCAGCGAGAAGGCACCGGCCCCGACGAGCGCTCCGACGACGATCGGAATCCCGAGCGAGTGCACGCCCGCGGCGACCAGCACCAGGCCGGCGCACGCCGCGACCACGACGCTGTTGACCACCGCGACCATCCCGGCGGCCGTCAGCGTCAGCTGCCAGGCGCCCGGCGCTCCCTGGAACGCTGGCCGTCGGAGGACGACGAGGTACGGCTCGAGCTCCGGCGCGACCCGCAGGTAAAAGCTGCGCACGAGCGCAATCCGGTGCGCGTAGGCGATGTCCTCGACCGAGGACTGCACCAGACGCAGGAACGTCACCGTGCCCACGAACGCCAGCACCGGCAGCAGGATCAGCGCGAACGAGTAGAACGCCGTGCCCAGCAACGACATCTGCCCGATGAAGGCCAGCGCTATCAGGTTGCTCGCCAAAGCGGCGAGATAGATGCTGGCTCGCCCGTTCGCTTCGGACACGGTCAGCGCGCGTGCGGTCTGCAGGTTGAAGTGCTCGGTGGTGGCGAACGTGGCCGCATGTCCCGGGCGCGCGGCAGGACTGTCCGCCAGTGCCAGGGCGTGAACGTCGTTCGTGCTCACGGCGCGTACCTGAAGGGATGGCGGAACGCGTCGCCGGCCTTCTCGCCGACGACGGGGAACACGAGCAGGCTCGAGGTCCCCCTGTCGCCGATGACGATCTGGGTCTCGCCCGTATTCCGGTCCCACTCGAGCGAGACCGTGTAACGAGCATCGTGGCGTGTGTCGAGCTCCACAAACATGCTTGGCTCCTTTCTGGCTCCGCTGTCGCATCTACGAGCGGTGGGCAGCGGACTTGACGGCATCGAGCATGCGCTTCCTCGCCCGGGATCGCGCCCGTGTCAACGCTTGGTTCTCCCACTGGGGTTGACCTAGTGGTCCGCCCCGTGGGCCACTATTTCGGGGCGCGTATCGATCGCGCGACCGGCTCGCGCGTCTGCACCGACGGGTCACGCGACCGATGTCCGCTGTCCGAGGCGTTCCGCCTGACGCTTGACGGTCGCTCTCATCTCGGCCTCGTGGACGGGTGCTGCGCGCGTGTAGTGGCACGCCCGGCCCGACCCCGTGGCCAAACCCCAGTAGCAAACCCCCGGGGCTCGACGGGCGCGACAAGGAGATGAACAGGGCAGGCTCGTCCCGTCACCACACCACCGTCCCCCACGAGGAGGACCACATGGCAGTCATGACCGAGAGGTCAGCGGACGACACCACGATCCGCCCGTTCACGATCGAGACGCCCGAGGCGGAACTCGAGGATCTGCGTGCGCGCATCGCCGCCACGCGCTTCCCGGAGAAGGAGCCGGTTGACGATCTGTCGCAGGGCG
The DNA here is from genome assembly GCA_035717845.1 of Solirubrobacteraceae bacterium. Taxonomy (GTDB): domain Bacteria; phylum Actinomycetota; class Thermoleophilia; order Solirubrobacterales; family Solirubrobacteraceae; genus DASSUW01. Next base: position 3,033 of record DASTIC010000196.1, on the reverse strand, counting down.
TGCAGCTGGCGACGATGCAGGCGCTCGCGCGCTATTGGGCGACCGAGTACGACTGGCGCAAGTGCGAGGCGAGACTGAAGGCCCTACCGCACTTCATCACCGAGATCGACGGGCTGGACATCCACTTCGTCCACGTTCGCTCGGAAAATGAGGATGCGTTGCCGCTCCTCGTCGCGCACGGATGGCCCGGCTCGGTCATCGAGCAGCTGAAGATCATCGAGCCGCTAACCAATCCGACGGCGCATGGCGCGAGCGCAGCGGACGCGTTCCATCTCGTGATCCCCTCGATGCCGGGCTACGGATTCTCAGGCAAGCCGGCCACCACCGGCTGGGGCCCGGTGCACATCGCGCGTGCCTGGGCGGAGCTGATGAAGCGCCTGGGATACGACCGCTACGTCGCCTCCGGCGGCGATTGGGGCGGGCAAATCGTCGACCTGATGGGTGCACAGGCGCCTCCCGGGCTGATCGGCCTCCACACCAACTTCCCTGGTGCGGTCCGACCCGACGTCTCAGCGGCGGTCACGTCCGGCGGCCCGGCGCCGTCCGGTCTCGATGACGACGGAACACGCCTCTACGAGAAGCTGAGGGACTTCTTTGCGACAGACGTGGCCTACGCACTCGAGCTGGGGACCCACCCACAGACGCTGTACGGAATCGCGGATTCCCCCGTCGGCCTGGCCGCCTGGATGCTCGACCACGACTCGACCAGCTTGGCCCTGATCTCTCGCGTCTTTGTCGACGGAGCCCAGGAGGGCCTGACCCGAGACGACGTCCTCGACAACATCACCCACTACTGGCTGACGAACACGGGGATCTCCTCAGGACGTCTCTACTGGGAAAACAAGCACGGCTTCTTCGACCCGAAGGGCGTGGACATCCCGGTAGCCGTGAGCGTCTTCCCCGACGAGCTCTATCAGGTGCCGCGGAGTTGGGCAGAGGAGGCCTATCCCAAGCTGATCCATTACAACAAGCTCGACAAGGGCGGGCACTTCGCCGCCTGGGAGCAGCCGCAGCTCTTCGTGGATGAGGTCCGGACGGGCCTTCGATCGCTCCGCTGATCATGGCCCTGTTCGAACGTGTGCATCTGCCCTCGTTCGCCGGCGCGACCGAGTGGCTCAACTCTGAGCCACTCGGCCCCGCCGAGCTGCGAGACCGCGTCGTCCTCGTGAACTTCTGGACGTGGACGTGCATCAACTGGCTACGCCAGGAGCCCTATGTGCGCGCGTGGTCGCAGGCCTACCGCGACGACGGGCTGATCGTCATCGGAGTCCACACGCCCGAGTTCGACTTCGAGCACGACCTCGACGGCGTGCGGCGCGCGACGAAGGATCGGGCGATCGACTACCCGGTCGTCGTCGACAACGACTACGCGGTCTGGAGCGCCTTCGCCAACCACTACTGGCCGGCGCTGTACTTCGCCGACCGCGACGGCATCATCCGCGAACACCACTTCGGCGAAGGACGGTACGAGAAGCTCGAGCGCGTCATCCAGAAGCTGCTCGGGATCGAGCGTGAGCCCGTCTTCGTCGAGGGCGTCGGCGTGGAGGCGGAGGCCGACTGGGATCACCTGGGCACGCCCGAGACCTATCTCGGCTCCTCGCGCAGCGGCCAATTGGGGTCTCCGCCGCGCGCGGTGTTGGATCGCAGTCGCGCCTACACGCACCCGGAGGGCCTGCGCCTCGGCGATTGGGCCCTTGCCGGCGAGTGGACGATCAGGCCCGAGTACGTCGTCCTCGACCAGGCCGGTGGGAGCATCGCCTTCCGGTTCCACGCGCGTGACGCGCACCTCGTGCTCTCTCGAGGAGCACCGGAGCCGATCCCGTTTCGCGTATCCCTCGACGGGGAGGCTCCCGGCCCGTCGGCTGGCGTGGACGTCGACGAGGACGGCAACGGCGTCCTGCGAGACGACCGCATGTACCAGCTCGTGCGCCAGCACGACGTCGTCCGCGACCGAACGCTGGAGATCACCTTCCGTCAGCCCGGCGCCAACGCGCACTCGTTCACGTTCGGATAGCGCGATGCCAATCCCGACCAGGAGAACACTCATGTTTCCCACGCGACCCTCTGACGCCCCAGCCGGGGAGGCTCCGATCATCGCGGCCCACAACCCGGCCGGTCCGGACGGTGAAGAAGGGATCGACCCCACCGAGGGCCAGCGACGGCGCTGGTACCACCTCCGGCCCACGCCCCGCCGCCCCGCCGACCTCTGGGGCTTCAACTCCACGTGGTGGATGGTGTTGGGATGGCCCCTGCTGATCGTCTTCGCGCTTTCTCCGTGGCCGTGGTGGTGACATGAGCGCGCTCAAGACCACCGCCGCCCAGCCGGCGCTCCTGGGACGAGCGACCGCGCCCGACCAGGCCCGGGCCCTGCTCGGCCAGGTCATGGGCCTCGTCGCCGTCACGGTCGGATTCTCCGCGCTCGGCGCCTACCTGGGCCGCGATCTCAGCGGGGCGACCGGGCTGGTGCTGTTCATCGCAGCGTTTGCGTGCATCCTCGGTCTCAACATCGCCGCGGCCAAGGGCCGCGAGCAACTCGCGATCGGACTGCTGTTCGGGCTGGGCCTGTTGCTCGGTCTGGCGGTCGCACCCGTCGTCGCCGACTACGCCAGCGCCGACCCATCCGCTCTGTGGCAGGCCTCGGGAGCCACCGCAGCGTTCGTCGCGGGCTGTGGCGCCTACGGCTACGCGACGCGAAGAGATCTCTCCTCATGGGCGCGCACCCTGTTCTGGGCCTTGCTCGGACTGATCGGCTTCGGCATCGTCGCGATCTTCGTCTCGATCCCCAACAGCAACCTCATCTACGCCGTCGCCGGACTCGGGATCTTCGGCGCGTTCACGATCTTCGACTTCAACCGCCTGCGCCGCAGCACCCCCGATGCCGCCGTGCCAATCGCTGCCGCGATCTTCCTCGACATCTTCAACATCTTCCTACTCGCGCTCAGCCTGTTCGGCGGCGGCCGGCGCGACTGACACAGACCTTCGGAGCAAGGTGCGAGCAATGAGTGACAACACCGAGACCGCGATCCTCGCCGG
>DASTIC010000195.1:0-3893 GCA_035717845.1 Solirubrobacteraceae bacterium | reverse complement strand
TTCTGGCAGTACATCCGCGACACGACCGAGGACTTCGGCGCCGACGTCCGGCTCGCCGACGGCGATGTCGTGCGGGCCGGCGGCCGCCGCCTGCGGGTCGTGGCACGGCCGGGACACAGCACCACCGACACGCTGTTCGTGGACGACCGGGACGCGATCGCGTTCGCCGGCGATCACCTGCTGACGACGATCTCCTCCAACACCGAGATCTGCCCGCCCGGCCGTGCGGCCGACGGCCGCGCCCGCTCGCGCCTGCGGTACCTCGAAGGGCTCGAGCAGACGCGGGCGATGCCACTCGGCCGCCTCCTGACCGGCCACGGCGCGCCGGTCACCGAGCACGGCCGGCTGGTCGGAGCGCGCCTGCGCGACCATCGCCGGCGCTGCGAGCGCATCCTCGCGGTCCTCGCCGACGGCCCCGCCACGGCGTTCGCGATCGCCGGCCGCCTGTGGCCCGAGCGGACGGTCACCGAGCAGACGCTGCTCGTGGTCTGGGAGGTGGTCGGCAACCTGGAGCTGCTGCTGGATGCCCACGCCGTCGCCGAGCGCGCCGGCGACGCCGGCTCGGTGTTCGAGGTCACGCCCGACGGTCACGCCGTCCGGCGCCCCGGCGCCGTGCAGCGACGGCCGCGGCGCCGCCCCGTCCCGGAGTGCGCGGGACGCCGGTGAGCCGCCACCAGGACCTCAACGGGCGCGGGTCGTTCGACCTGTCCGGGCGCGTGGCCCTCGTCACCGGCGGCACCCGCGGCCTCGGCCTCGCGATCGCGCGCGCGTACGCGGCGGCCGGCGCCGACATCGTCGTCGCCAGCCGCAAGGCCGACGCCTGCGAGCAGGTCGCGGCCGAGCTGCGAACCTCTGGCGCGCGCGCGATCGGTCGTCCCTGCCACGTCGGCCGCTGGGGCGAGGTGGAGCGGCTCGCGGAGGCGGTCTACGACGAGTTCGGCCGCATCGACGTGCTCGTCAACAACGCCGGCGTGTCGCCCGTGTACGGGGCGCTCGGCGAGGTGACCGAGGAGCTGTTCGACAAGGTGATCGCCGTCAACCTCAAGGGCCCGTTCCGCCTCTGCGCGCTCGTGGGCGAGCGGATGGCCGCGGAGGACGGCGGCTCGATCATCAACATCTCGAGCACGGGGGCGGTCCGCCCGACCGGCGACATCGTTCCCTACGCCGCCGCCAAGGCCGGGCTCAACGCCATGACCGTCGGCTTCGCCCACGCGCTCGGCCCGAAGGTGCGCGTCAACGCGATCATGCCGGGCCCGTTCCTGACCACGATCTCCGAGGCCTGGGACAAGGACGCGCTGGCCGTGCGGACGCGCACGTTCCCGCTGCGGCGGGCCGGGCTGGCGGACGAGATCGCCGGCGCGGCCCTGTACCTGGCCGCCGACGCCTCGAGCTTCACGACCGGCTCGGTCCTGACAGTCGACGGCGGCGCTCAGTGGAGCACGCCGAGCGCCTGATCAGACCGCTGTGACGAGCCCGCCGTTGGGGCCGAGCGTCGCGCCCACGTAGTAGGCGGCGTCGTCCGAGGCCAGGAAGGCGACGGTCGCGGCGATCTCCTCCGGCCGCGCCAGCCGGCCCGCCGGCGTCTGGGCGGCGATCACGCGCCGGCTTTCGTCGAGCTCGCCCTTGAGCGTGCTCGTGTCGACGTGGCCGGGCGCGACGGCGTTTACGCGGATCCCCTGGACGATCAGCTCCTTGGCGACCGCCTTGGTGAACCCGAGGATCCCCGCCTTGGCCGCCGAGTAGTGCGGATGGCCGGTGCAGCCCTCGAGCCCGCACACCGACGCCATGTTCACGATCGCGCCGGCGCCGCGCGGCGCCATCAGCCGCGCCGCCGCGCGCGTGCAGAAGAAGGTCCCGTCGAGATGGACGGCCAGCAGGCGGCGCCATTCGTCGTCGCTCAGGCGCACGAGCGCGTCGAGCGGCGTCCGCACGCCGCCGTCGAGCGCCTCGCGGCGCTGCGTCTCCAGCAGCGGCATCACGCGCGCGAGATGGGCCGCGCCGACCGCCCCGGCGTTGTTGACGAGGACGTCGATCGGGCCGAGCTCGCGCTCGACGTGCTCGAGCGCGGCATCGACGGCGGCGCTGTCGCTGACGTCGGCGTGCACCGCGAGCCCGTCGCCGATGGCATCGATCGTCTGCTGGGCCGCCTCGAGCCGGAGATCGAGGGCGGCCACGCGCGCGCCGTCGGCGGCCAGCCGGTGGCAGATCGCCTCGCCGATGCCCGATCCGCCGCCCGTGACGACCGCGACCGTCACGGAACGGCCACCAGCCGGCCCCGGCTCGCGCCGGCGGCCAGCCGCTCGTAGGCAGCCGGGACGCTGGCGAGCGGGACGCGCTCGACGTCGATGCCGATGGCGCCGTCGCGCGCGAGCGCGACGACCTCCGCGAGCTCGGCGCGCGTGCCCCAGTTGGAGAAGATCACAGAGGTCTCGAGCGGCACGTCGCCGAAGCGCATCGGGACCGTCCCGCCGGCCAGCCCGAGCAGCGAGACGTGGCCGCCCGCGGACACGCTCCCGGCGGCCAGCGCGAGCGTCTCGTCGCTGCCGACGCAGTCGACTACCAGCGCGGCGCCGCGACCACCGGCGGCGCGCCGCAGCGCGCGCGGTTCCAGACCCGTGGCCGGCAGCACCATGTCCGCCCCGGCATGCGCGGCCAGCTCGAGCGCCTCGTCGCGGCGATCGACGGCGACGACGCGCGCCGGGCTGAGCGCCTTGAGGAGCTGGACCGCGACGTGGCCGAGTCCGCCAACGCCGATCACGATCGCGCTCGTGCCGGGTCCCAGCAGCTCGAGGGCCCGGCGGATGGCGTGGTACGGCGTGAGCCCGGCGTCGGCCAGCGGCGCGGCCGCCACCGGGTCGAGGCCGTTGAGCGGGACGGTGAGGCGCGGGGACGGTACGACCATGTACTCGGCGAGGCCGCCGTCGCGGCCGAGCCCCGCCCCACGCCCCGACCGCGCCCGTTCACAGAGGTGCTCGGCGCCGATGCTGCAGGCGCGGCACCCGCCGCACCCCCACGGCCCGTAGACGAGGATCGATTCGCCGAGCTCGAGACCGTCGACCCCGGGGCCCAGCGCGGCGACGGACCCGGAGACCTCGTGGCCGAGCGTGAACGGCAGCTCGTACGGCAGCGATCCGGCCGGCCAATGCATCAGGTGCAGGTCGGAGTGGCACAGGCCGGCCCCGGCGACGCGGACAAGGACCTCACCTGGACCAGGTTCAGGGACTGGGACGTCGACCACTCGAGCGGGACTCTCCCAGTCTGTGAGCCGAATCGCCTTCATGCGTCCACCCTATCACATGAACTGAAGTCAGCTCAATTCATGTGCTATGCTCGCGCCATGGCCGCCTCCCAGCCGCTCTGGTTGAAACTCGTCCTCCGTGTGGAGCGGGCGGTCGGCGGCCCTGTCGAGACGGCCGTCCACAGCGACACCTACTTCGACGTGGTGACCGAGCTGAGGCGTGGGACTCGACGCTTGACGGACGCGGTCGAGGGCGTGTCCAAGCGCGGCCTGCATCTGCTGAACCTCCCCGCGGGCACCGACATCCGTCGCGTGCGCGAGCAGCTCGCGCGCATGGACCGCCGGCTGCTGGAGATCTCGAAGGAGCTCGAGCAGATCGAGAAGGATCGGGTCTGAGCGTGGCCCTGGAGCTGAGCCCGGCGGACCTGCTCGCGCGCGTGAACCGGGACGTGGAGCGGTCCTACCTGCGAACGCGCAACGGGCTCCGCTACGTGCGCGGAAGCCACCGACCCAGGCTCGGCACGACGCCCAAGGACGTCGTCTGGCGGCGCGACAAAGCGCAGCTCTGGCGCTATCGCAGCGACACCGTCCGCTACGCCCAGCCGCTGCTGATCGTCACCAGCTTGGTCAGCCGCAGCTACATCCTCGACCTGCT
>DASTIC010000194.1:0-43574 GCA_035717845.1 Solirubrobacteraceae bacterium | reverse complement strand
CGTGCTCGGAGCCGGCGACCCGGCGCAGCCGCATGATCTGGCTCATCGGCGCGACGCCCTTGGGGCACGCCTCGATGCAGTTGAAGCAGTGCGTGCAGTCGTAGATGCCGTGCGGGTCCTCGGCCAGGTCCTTCAGGCGCTCGTACTGCTGGCCGTCGCGCGGGTCGCCGACGAAGCGGTAGGCCTTGGCCAGCGCCGCCGGGCCGATGAACCCCGGGTCGACCTCCATCGACAGGCAGTCCGAGACGCAGGCGCCGCACTGGATACAGGCCATGCTCTGCGTGACGTCGATCATCGACTCGGGCGGGACGACGTACTCGCGCTCGGGCGGCGGCCCGTCGGGCAGCAGCCACGGCGTGACGCGCTGGATCTTCTTCCAGTGCACCGCGTCCATGTCGACGATCAGGTCCTTGAGCACCGGCATGTTGCCCATCGGCTCGACCGTGATCGTCCCGTCGGCCGCGGTCTCGGCGGCCTTGTCGAGGTGCGTGTGGCACGCGAGCGCCGGCTTGCCGTTGATCCGCACGCCGCACGAGCCGCAGATCGCGGCCCGGCACGAGCAGCGGATGCCGATCGTGCCGTCCTCGCGGTCGCGCGCCTGAAGGATGCCGTCGAGGACCGAGCGGTGGCCGTCGAGATCGACCTGGAAGTCGTCCCAGTGGGCGGCCTCGCCGGTCTCGGGCGTGTAGCGGCGGATGCGCAGCGTGTACTCGGCCATCAGTAGGTCCGCTCCTGGGGTTCCCACTTGGTGATCGTCACGGGCGCGTAGGCGATCTCGGGCTCGGGACCGCCGTTGCGCGACAGGGTGATGTGCTTGAGCCACTCATCGTCGTTGCGCTTCGGGTAGTCGAGCCGGAACTGCGCCCCGCGCGACTCCTTGCGCTCGAGCGCGGCGACCACGATGCACTCCGCGGTGTCGAGCATGTAGTCGAGCTCGATCGCCCCCAGCACGTCCTGGTTGAAGATCGTGCCGCGGTCGTCGATCGCCGCCGTCGTGGCCTCCTCCTTGAGGCGTCGGATGACCCGGTGCGCCTCGGTCAGGCCCGCCTCGTCGCGGAACACCGCGCACCTCTCGTTCATGGTCTCTCCGAGCTCGTCCTTGATCTCGGAGATGCGGCGGCCGGTGCCGGGACTGCGGCGCATGATCGCGTCGATCATCCGCTGCTCGTCCGCCAGCGCGCTGAACGCGGGCGACGGCATCGGCATCGCCAGCGCGCGCTTGGCGGCGTGCTCGCCGGAGCGGCGGCCGAAGATCAGCGTGTCGAGCAGCGAGTTCGCGCCCAGGCGGTTGCCGCCGTGGACCGACACGCAGGCGACCTCACCGGCCGCGTAGAGGCCCGGGATCTCGGTCGCGCCCCACACGTCGGTCTTCACGCCGCCCATGATGTAGTGGCAGCCGGGGCGGATGTGGATCGGCTCGCGCGTGATGTCCACGCCCGCGAAGTCGCGCCCGATGTTGACGATCTCGCGCAGCGCCTCGAGGGTGCGCTTGCGCGGCACCTTCGTGATGTCGAGCGCCACCGTGCCGTCGGGGAAGCCGCGGCCCTCGTTGATCTCGGTCTGCTCGGAGCGGGAGACGACGTCGCGCGAGGCGAGCTCCATCTTGTTCGGCGCGTACTTCTCCATGAAGCGCTCGCCCTGGGCGTTGTAGAGGTGGGCGCCCTCGCCGCGAGCGCCCTCGGTGATGAGGATCCCGTTCCCGGCCAGCGTGGTCGGGTGGTACTGGATCATCTCCATGTCCATCAGCGGGGCGCCGATGCGGAAGCTCTGGGCGATGCCGTCGCCGGTGCAGATGAGCGCGTTGGTGGTCGGCTTGAAGCACTGGCCGGCGCCGCCGGAGGCCTGGATGACCGCCTTGGCGGCGAACAGCTCCATCGAGCCGTCGCGGATGTTGCGGGCCACGGCGCCGCAGCACTCGCCGGCGTCGTCCTGCACGAGCGCGGTGACGAACCACTCCTCGTAGCGGTCGATCTGCTCGTGGTGCTTCATCAGCTGCTCGTAGAGCACGTGGAGCAGCGCCTGGCCGGTGATGTCGGCCACGTAGTAGGTCCGGGCCGCGGAGGCGCCGCCGAAGGCGCGGGTGCCGAGGTGCCCGCTCTCGGATCGGTGGAAGGTGACGCCCGAGTGCTCCAGCCAGAGGACCTCGTCGGGCGCCTCCCGGCACATGATCTCGATCGCGTCCTGGTCGCCGAGGTAGTCCGAGCCCTTGACCGTGTCGAACGCGTGCGACTCCCACGAGTCGTCCGGGTTGAGCGCCGCGTTGATGCCGCCCGCCGCGGCGTTGGAGTGCGAGCGGACGGGGTGGACCTTCGACATGATGGCCACGGTGGCGCCCTCGCGCGCCGCCGCCAGCGCGGCCCGCTGGCCGGCCAGGCCGGCGCCGATGATCAGGACGTCGTGGGCGGGCATGAAGCCGGAGTCTATGACGACGCCGGAGTCAAACGCGTCCGCAGCGCGCGGGTCACCTGCTCGACCGTCACGACACCGCGCAGGCGGCCGTCGGCGTCGACCGCCATCAGCGCGCCGAGGCGGCGCAGCGGCTCGGAGCCGAGCAGCGCCTCGAGCGGCTCGTCCTCGCGGACGCGGTCGTCGGCGCCCGACGCCACCTCCCGGACCGGCATCGTGCCGCCCTCCACGGTCGCCGCGTGCTCGACCGCGGCGCGATGGGCGAGGCCCGTGTAGCGCCGGTCGGGCTCCACGACCGCGAACCACGGCCAGCCCTGGTAGCGCAGGAAGTACTCCTCCCACGCCTGCGCGGCCGGCAGGTCGGCCGGGATGGTGACGGGCTCCGAGTCCATGATGTCGGCCACCGTGACGCCCTCGAGGCGATCGGTGAACTCGGTCTGGGCGATCGCCGCCCGCGCCGAGGAGCCGAGCAGGTAGCCGAGCACGATCGCCCACAGGCCGCTGAACGTCTCGCTGCGGCCGAACAGCTGCCAGAGCCCGTAGCCGATCAGCACGGCGGCGAACGCCTGCCCGAGGTTGGCCGAGATGCGGGTCGCCTTCCCGCGGTCGCGGGTGACCTTCCAGGCCGCCGCGCGGGCGATCCGGCCGCCATCGAGCGGGAACGCCGGGATCAGGTTGAAGACGAGCAGCAGCACGTTCATCGAGACGAGGAAGCTCAGCCACAGCTCCACGGCCGTCGCCGGCGCGCCGCTGTCGAGCGTCGCCGAGTCCGTGAACGCGCCCCAGCCCAGCACGGCGACGCTGAGCCCGCCGGTGACGATCACGATCGCCAGCGTCACGAGTGGGCCCGCGACGGCGACCCGGAACTCCTGGCCGGGCGAACGCGTGTCGCTGCTCATCTTCATGACGCCGCCGAAGAAGAAGAGGTCGATGCCGCTGACCGTGATCCCCTCGCGGCGGGCCGCGACGGCATGGCCGAGCTCGTGCAGCAGGATCGAGCCGAAGAAACCGAGGGCGGCGGCCACCGAGCACGCGAACGCGGCCGTGCGGTCGTCGAGCACCTCCTCGAAGGCCCGGTTCAGGTAGAAGATGAACAGGAAGAGGACGAGGAACCACGAGGCATTCACGCCCACGCGAATGCCGAAGAGGGTCGCCAGCCTGAGGGAGCTGCCTCCGAGCAAGGGACGTCAATGGTGGCATAGCCTCCCGGCATGGCTCATGACGTGACATTCATCCCCGGTGACGGGACCGGGCCGGAGCTCGCGGAGGCGACCCGCCGGGTGTTGGAGGCGACCGGCGTCGAGTTCCGGTGGGACGAGCATCCGGCGGGCGAGGACGTGTACCACGACGAGGGGACCCCGTTCCCCGACCGCACGCTGGAGTCGATCCGGCGCACCAAGGTCGGGATCAAGGGCCCCACCACGACGCCGGTCGGCTCGGGCTTCCGCTCGGTCAACGTGCTCCTGCGCAAGGAGCTCGACCTCTACGCCTGCATCCGGCCCTGCAAGGCCTACAAGGGCGTGCGCACGCGCTTCCCCGAGACCGACATCGTGATCGTGCGCGAGAACACCGAGGACCTGTACGCGGGGATCGAGTTCGAGAAGGACACGGAGGAGGCCGAGAAGCTGCGCGAGTTCATCGCCGGCCTCGACGGCAGCCAGATCCGCGAGCACTCCGGCATCTCGGTCAAGCCGATCTCGGTCTTCGGGTCGGAGCGGATCGTGCGCGCGGCGTTCGACTACGCGCGTGAGAACGGCCGCCGCAAGGTCACGGCCGCGCACAAGGCGAACATCATGAAGTTCTCCGACGGCCTCTACCTGGAGGTCGCCCGCAGGGTGGCGGAGGACTACTCGGACATCGAGTTCGAGGACCGGATCATCGACAACCTCTGCAACCAGCTCGTCTCGCGCCCGGAGGAGTACGACGTGATCGTGCTCCCCAACCTCTACGGCGACATCGTGTCCGACCTCGGGGCGGGGATGATCGGCGGGCTCGGCCTGGCGCCCGGCGGCAACCTCGGGACCGAGGCGGCGATGTTCGAGGCCACCCACGGCTCGGCGCCCAAGTACAAGGGCCAGAACCGGGTGAACCCGACCGCCCTGATGCTCTCCGGCATGCTGATGCTCCGTCACCTCGGCGAGCGGGAGGCGGCCGACCGGCTCGAGGGGGCCATCGCCTCGGTCATCGAGCGGGGTGAGAAGGTCACCTATGACCTCAAGCCGACGCGTGACGATCCGACCGCGGTCGGAACGTCACAGTTCGCCGACGCCGTGATCGAGGAGATGGACTGACATGACCCAACCAGTCAATGTGACTGTGACTGGTGCGGCCGGCCAGATCGGCTATGCACTGCTGTTCCGCATCGCGTCAGGTCAGCTGCTGGGGCCCGACGTTCCGATGCGGCTGCGCCTGCTGGAGATCCCCGACGCGGTGAAGGCGGCGGAGGGCACCGCGCTCGAGCTGTTCGACGGCGCCTTCCCGCTGCTCGCCGGGGTCGACGTCAGCGACGACGCGGCGGTGGCCTTCGACGGCGCGAACGTCGCGCTGCTGGTAGGCGCACGGCCGCGCACCAAGGGGATGGAGCGAGCCGACCTGCTCGAGGCCAACGGCGCGATCTTCAAGCCCCAGGGCGAGGCGATCGCGGCCAACGCGGCGAGCGACGTGAAGGTGCTCGTGGTCGGCAACCCCGCCAACACGAACGCGCTGATCGCCATGAGCAACGCCGACGGCGTGCCGGCCGAGCGCTTCACCGCGATGACGCGCCTCGACCACAACCGGGCGGTCGCCCAGCTGGCGGACCGCACCGGCGCCGCCGTGTCGGACATCTCCCACATGGCGGTGTGGGGGAACCACTCGCCGACCATGTACCCCGACCTGTTCAACGCGCGGGTGCGCGGCGAGCGCGCGTGGGACGTCGTGAACGACGAGGCGTGGGTGGCCGACGAGTACATCCCGCGCGTCGGCAAGCGCGGCGCGGAGATCATCGAGGCGCGCGGCGCCTCGTCCGCCGCCTCGGCGGCCAGCGCGGCGGTCGACCACGTGCACGACTGGGTGAACGGGACGCGCGAGGACGACTGGGTCTCGATGGCCGTCCCCTCGACCGGCGCCTACGGCGTACCGGAGGGGATCATCTCCTCCTTCCCCGTCCGCACCGCGAACGGGGAGTGGGAGATCGTCGAGGGGCTCGACGTGCCGGACTTCTCGCGCGAGCGCATCGACCGCACGGTCGAGGAGCTTCTGGCCGAGCGGCAATCCGTAAAGGATCTGGGGCTGGTTGATTGAGGTTTCGCCCAGCGTCCGTCGGTCGTCACTGCCGCTCGCGTGGCGGGTTAGACCGCGACCGACGGTCGCTGTGCGACGTTACGCTCGTAGGTGCCACCCGCGCCCTGACTTGGTGACCTTTCCCTCCTCGGCGAGGCCGGGCATCACGCGGTAGAGGTAGTTCTGCTTGATGCCCATCGCCTCGGCCAGCTCCGGGATGGTGATGCCGGGGCGCTCGCCGACCAGCGTGAGCGCCTGCGTGGCGCGGGTGCCGGAGCCGCGCGGGCGACCGCGGCGGCCGTTGGACGAGGATCGCGGGGAACGGCGACGGCGGGTGGGAGTGGCAGCGGCCGGCCTACCTTCCACTCCCGACAACGCGCGCTCTGCGGCCTCCAAACGGTGAAACTCATCCACCAACGGACGCAGCTCCTTCAGCCGCGTCTGGATCTCCTTGCGCTTCTCGTCGAGAAAGTCTGCCACTGGCTCCCTTTCGCTCACTGTGACGGTGAAACGCTACCAGTGAACGGGTCGCCCCTGTGAGCGGACGGGTGCAAGAATACCGGGAGGGGGTATACTGGCCGGATGGCCTCCCCTGCCCAATCGCTCAACCGGCTCGCGTTCAGCGCCACCGTCCACTGCCTCACCGGCTGTGCGATCGGCGAGGTGCTGGGCATGATCATCGGGACCGCCCTCGGGTGGTCGGACCTGGCGACGATCGCTCTCGCGGTCGTGCTGGCGTTCTTCTTCGGCTACGCGCTCACCAGCCTGCCGCTCCTGCGCTCGGGCATGGCGCTGGGCGCCGTCATCCCGATCGCCCTCGCCTCGGACACCGTCTCGATAACGATCATGGAGATCGTCGACAACGCGATCATGCTCGTCATCCCGGGCGCCATGGAGGCGGGTCTCGACAACTTCCGGTTCTGGGGCAGCCTCGCCGCCGCTCTCGTGATCGCCGGTGCCGCCGCCTATCCGGTCAACCGGTGGCTGCTCTCACGCGGGAAGGGCCACGCCGTCGTGCACCAGCACCATGCTCACTGACGTTTGCTGTTCTCGAGCAGCGCCTTGAGGCGCCGCAGCGAGCTCTGGGCCTCGCGCTTGGGCACGCCGCCGACCAGCACGCGGCTGGCGGCGGCGCCGAGGAAGCCGCCGGGGGCCTTGAACTCGTTCTCGTAGTCGAACCGCGTGCCGCCGTTGCTCGTGTCGCTGAGGGAGAAGCTCGTGCGGGCGTACGAGTGGGCGGGGCCGCGACCCTCCCAGGTGGCGTGGTCGGGGCGGTCGGCCTCGGTCAGCGTCCACCGCACCTTGAAGTTGGCGCCGCGCAGGCACAGCGTCTGCACCATCCCGTATCCCTCGCGCGGCGCGCCCTCGTCGTGCTGGTTGACCCGCCGGTGGATCGTCACCCACTCGTCCAGCCGCGCGGGGTCGAGCATGAGGTCGTAGACCCGCTCCCGGGGCGCGTCGATGTCGATCGACGCCGTCACCAGCGTCACTTGGCGGCCACCTCCTCGGTCCTCTCCCACTCGCGCAGGGCGCGCTCGACGGCTGCGTCGAACGAGTGCAACCTAACGCCGAACGCCTCCGCGGCGTCGCGAGTGCGCGGGAGGAGGTCGCTCTCGAGCGACTCCATCAGCGGCGTGATGAAGCCCGGATCCTCCTCGGCGACGGCGGCGGCGATCACCGAGGCGACGGGGGTGAGGCTGAAGCCGAGCGGGATCGAGGGGCGGGAGACGAGCATCGCGTCGGCGATGCGGGCGATCAGCCGCTCGTAGGTCATGACGTCGGGCCCGGCGATGTCCCACGAGCGGCCGGCCAGCTCGGCGGGGGCGTCGGCGGCGCGGACGAGGAACTCGAGCACGTCGCGACCGTCGATCGGCTGCGTGCGGTTCGTCCGCCAGGCGGGGAGGGCGAGTACGGGCAGGCGCTCGATCAGCCGCACGAGGAAGCGAAAGGAGCGCGAGCGGGCACCGATCACGATCGAGGCGCGCAGCGCGATCGGCTCGTCGGCCGCCTCGAGCAGCGCCTCCTCGACCGCCAGCCGCGACGCGAGGTGGCGTGACGACGCCGCGTCCTCGGGCACCAGCCCGCCGAGGTACACGATCCGCCGCACGCCCGCGGCGCGCGCCGCGGTGGCGAAGCGGCGGGCGGCGCGCCGCTCCGCGGCCGGGAAGCCGGCGACCGGGCCTTCCATCGAATGGATCAGGTAGTACGCGGCGTCGACCTCGTCCAGTGCCCGGCCGAGCCCGGCCCCGCTGACGGCGTCGCCGATCACGACGTCGTCGAGGGCGACCCCGGCGGCCGCGACCCGCTCGGCCGAGCGCGCGAAGCCGCGGACCTCGTGGCCGGCCTCGTGCAGGCGCGGCACGAGCGCCGCGCCGACGTAGCCGGAGATCCCGGTGACGAGCACGCGCATCCTCAGCCGCTGCCCGTCGCGCGGTTGTGAAAAACCCCGAGGGAGCGAAGTCGGCACGTCGCAGGTAGGGCGGTTTTCATGTGTTTAGAGGGTATTTGCGGGCGTCTGCGGAACTGTGTGCGTTTTGCGGGAAAGGAGCTTGTTCGGGCTTGCTCGGCGCCGCTGCCGATGCTTTGCTCCCGCCCGGCTTGTGACGGAGCGGTGAACGAAGGGGCTCGGAGGATGGAACGCAGCGCCAAGGGGCGAAAAGTGACGTGCGAGGATTGCTTCTTCGGACGCAACGGGCTGTGCGCGCTGGCGCTCGACCAGCCGTGCTCCACGTTCCGCCCCGACAGCCCGGACGGCCTGCGCCCGCCGAGTCAGATGCGCTTCGTGTTCCGCCAGGAGCGGCGCCGCCAGGCGGCCTGGCAGTTCCCGACCGCGCAGGAGCAGGCGGCGCTGCACGCGTGACGTAACGTCGCACGATCACCGTCGCCCTCGGCCGGTCCCGCCCCGTGTGTGGACCACGGGCGACGGGGGCGGGCGAAACCCAAATACGATCCCTTCGTGGACCTGACCGTACTCGGCAAGTCGCCGGCCTGGCAGGACGCGGGCGGGGCGTGCAGCGGCTATCTCGTGCGCGGCGGCGGCGTGCACGTGCTGCTCGACTGCGGCAGCGGCGTGTTCGGCAAGCTGCGCCAGGTTGTCGACTACGCCGACGTCGACGCGGTCGTCGTCTCCCACCTGCACGCCGACCACATCCTCGACCTCGTCCCCTTCGCGTCGGGCCTGGTCTACGCGCCGCGGCACCAGCCGGTGCCCGTGGATGGCTGGCCGGGAACCGGGGAGCCCCCGCGCCCGCGGCTCATCGCACCCCCCGGCGCGCGGGACGCGTTCCGCAGCCTGTGCGCGGCCTCGGGCATGCGGGCCGAGCACATCGAGAGCGGCTTCGCGCTCGAGGAGTACGCCGCCGACGACGTGATCGCGCTCGGCGACCTTGAGGTGCGCTTTCGGGCGGTGCCGCACTTCCTGCCGACCAACGCGATCGACGTCGCCGAGGACGGCCGCCGGATCACGTACAGCGGCGACTCGGCGCCCAGCGACGAGCTGTGCGACTTCGCGCGCGACACCGACCTGCTGCTGATCGAGGCGACGCTCCCGCGACCCGAGCGGGAGGGCCTGCGCGGCCACCTCACTCCCGCCGAGGCGGGCGAGCACGGCCGCCGCGCCGGCGCCCGCCGGCTCGTCCTCACCCACATCTCCGACGAACTCGACGCCGACTGGGCTCGCGACGAGGCCGCGCGCGCCTACGGGGGACCGGTCGAGGTCGCCCGCGAGGGCGCGGTCTACAGCGTCTGACCGCGCGGGGGGTTGTCTGCGTGGGAGTTCTCGCAGACCATGTCGCCATGCCGGATCGGCTCGACGTCGCCGTGGTCGGCGCGGGGCCGTTCGGGCTCTCCGTCGCCGCACACCTGCCCGAGCGGAAGGTGCGCGTCTTCGGCGAGCCGATGCAGACGTGGCGCACGCGCATGCCTCCCGACATGCTCCTGCGCTCCGACTGGGAGGAGACGTCGCTCTCGGCGCCCGCCGACCGCGGCGCCATCGACGTGTGGGCGCGCGCGACGGGCGAGCCGCGGCAGGAGCCGATCCCGCTCCAGACGTTCCTGCGCTATGCCGACTGGTTCCGGGAGACGTTCGTCCGCGAGGGCGATACGGCCGAGGTGACGCATGTCGAGCGCGGCGGCGGCGTGCTCCGGGTGACGACGTCAGCCGGCGACGAGGTCGATGCTCGGCGCGTCGTGCTCGCCGTCGGCGTCACGCCCTTTCCGTACGCTCCTCCGCCGTTCGAGGCGGCCATGGGCGACGGCGTCACGTTCGCCATCGAGAGCCAGGACTACAGCGCCTACAGCGGTGGCCGCATCGTCGTCGTCGGGGGCGGGCAGGGCGGCCTCGAGTCCGCCGCACTGGCGCTCCGCGCCGGCGCGGAGGTCGAGCTCGTCGTGCGCTCGCGACTGCGCTGGTTCACCGACCGCGAGCCCTATCGCCCGCGCGGGCCGTTGCGGCGGCGGCTCTACCGGCTGGCGTACCCGGTGGTGGGCTACGGGCCGCCGGTCCTGAACCGGCTCGCGCTGCATCCCGACGCCTTCGCGGGGCTGCCCGCGCCGGTGCGCCGCCGCGTTGCGACGCGGATCCTGCGCGCCGGAGGCTCGCCGTGGGTTCGCGGCGTCGTCGAGGGCAGGATCGCGGTCACGGAGGGCGTCGCCGTGACCGGGGTGCGCCGCGGCGCCGACGGCCTCGACCTCCAGCTCAGCGACGGATCCTCGCGTCGTGCGGATGCCGTGGTCGTGTCGGCCGGCTTCCGGTTCGCGCTCGACCGCCTCACCTTCCTGTCTCCGACCGTCAAGGCGGCGATCGCGGTCAAGGACGGCTGGCCGGTGCTCGACCGGTGCTTCCGCTCGACCGATCCGGACGTCCTCTTCGTCGGCTTCGCGGCCGAGCGGCGCTTCGGGCCGATCGCGCGGTTCGTCTCCGGCAGCCGCTTCACGGCCCATCGGGCACGGCAGGCGCTGGACGACTAGCTCCGGGAGCGGCTGCCCAGGCGGCGCACGGGGCCGAGGCCGTCGAAGTACAGCCGCCGCAGTCGCGGCGAGCGCTTGAGGCGCATCCTGAGGCGGATGCTGCCGACGTGAGCCGCCGCGTACGCTCGGCCGCGGGCGCCCGAGGCCGCGCCGAACCCGTGACAGAGCGGCTCGAAGCGGTCGGCGAGCTCGACCTTGTAGCGCTCGTCGCCGCCGAGGAACTCGACGCGGCGAAGCCCTTCGGCGGCGGCCGCCTCGATCGTGTCGAGCGTGTTCACGATCCCCGGCGAGTAGCGCGCCAGCGCGGGGTCGAAGGCGAGGCGGTGCACGTACATCCGGCCCGCGAGCGCGAAGTAGTAGTGGAACGCGATCGCCCGCCCGTCCAGGCGCAGCGTCACGATCCGCGCAACGTCGCCCGCCGCCAGACCGGGCAGGATCGCGCGCTGGAAGCGCTTGCCCGTGGCGCTCGCGAACCCGGAGCCGTCGGGTCGGCCCTCCCACCGCAGCTCGTGCAGCGCGAACGCCTCCTCCAGCGCTGGGCCCAGCTCCTCGAGCCGACGCGCCACCGACACCTCGAGCCGCCCGAGCTCGGCGAGCTGCCGGCGCCGCCGCCGGTGCAGGCTGCGCTTCTTCGACGACGTCTTCGCCCGGTAGACGGCGTCCCAGCCGTCCGCGAGGTCGAGCACCGGGGCCTCGACCCGCTGGATCACGTCGAGGTGCGAGCCCAGCGCGGCGGCGATCCGGCTGTTCGCCGGCAGCCCGTGGAGATCGACGACGTCGCAGCGGTCCTCCGCCACCCGGCGCGCGAGCTGCTCTCCCACGCCGTTGCCCGCGTCCGGCGCCACGAGCAGGTCGCCGAGGACCCCGTGGCGGTCGCCCACGAAGCTCGCCACGCGCAGTCCCCCGCGGCGGCGCACGAGGAGCGGCAGCGCGGCGCCGAGCCGGCCGCCGCGGCGAGCGATGTGCACGGCCAGCTCGGCCCCGTCCCCGTAGCACCGCCACCATTCGGTCAGCCAGCCGTGCAGGAGGAACGGGCTTGGGCGCGGCATCGCGCGCACGAGGTCGTCCCACTCGGGCGCCAGCGCCTCGAAGTCGCCGAGCGTGGTGACCCGGTCGTACGCGGTCACGGGTCCCTCGCCGTGCTCAGGTGGTCGCGCCGGACTGTCGCGGCGCCCGGATCGACCCCGCTGTAGTCGTTCGCCGCGAACGCGTTGCCGTCGCCGCGGTAGTCGCCGATCGCCGCCCAGCTCTGGTTCGCGAACGTGGATCGGCGCACGCTCGTCCGGGTGGTTCCCTCGTCGAGGTAAACGCCGACGAGCCGGCTCTCGAACCGGCTGAGCTCGATCAGGTTGCCGACGCTCGCAGGCCTGCGGTCCCAGGCGGGGTCGGCCCACTCGGCGTTGAGGCCGACCCGGACGCCGCGACCGATCCGCAGGCGCCGGAACGTGCTGTCGTGCGTGAAGTGCTCCACGTAGACGCCGGTGGGCGTGCGGTCGACGTCGAGCCGGTCGACGATCGCTCCCTGTGTCGCCGTCCCGGTCCACAGCCCGGTCCACGCGCACGAGCGGGCATGCACCCGGCGCACGGTCCCGGTGTTGCCGATCCAGACGCACGCCTCGGCGCGGCCCTCGGATGAGCCCGGGACGGGCCGGCCGACGTGCGCCACGTCGGCGTCCACGATCCGGAACGGCGCCTCGAGCGGGCCACGGCCAAGCTGGTTGGCATCCACGAAGATGCCGAAGTCGGTGAAGCGCCGGATCCTGACCCTCCGGATCACGAGACCTTCGGGCTGCTGAGCCGCGATGCCGGCGCGGATGACGCCGTTGCCGCGCATCGTCGCGTCCACGATGCGCACGTCACGCCCGGTCCCCCAGACGGCGATCGCCGCGCCATCGACCGTCCTGCGCGGATCCTCGATGTCGAAGACCAGGCCACGCACCCGCCCGCCGGGGCGGCCGCTGTTGCCGCCGAGGCTGAGGCCCGCCCGCATCACAGCGCGACCGCGCCGCCCGGCGTAGACGTGATGGCCATGGGGATTGAGGAACGGCCGGCGGCTCTCGTACGTGCCGGGAGCGAGCACGATCGCCCTCCGCTGCCTGAGGGCGAGCGCGGCGTGCAGCTCGTGCGCGGTGGAGACCCGGATCGCGCCGCGCGGGATGCGGTAGCCGCTCGGCGGCGCCGGCCGGACGGCGGGAACGGCGTGCGGCGCGGCTGGGGACTCCATGCGCTCGCCGCTCCCTCCGAGCAGCACGAGGAGCCCGCACGCGGCGACGGCGCCGCACGCCAGACCCGCCCTCACGGCGCGGGATGATGTCGAGCGGCGCGAAGGCGACGAAGTGCCACCAGCCCTGGTTCGAGGATGTCGACGAGCAGGCGCAGCGTCCGCACGCAGATGGCGAGGTCGACGGCCAGGCTGCGATGGCGCAGGTACCAGAAGTCGTAGGCGAGCTTCTCGTTGGCGCCTGCGCAATCCGCCGTGTAGCCGCAGTGCACCTGTGCCCATCCGGTCATCCCGGGCTTGATCAGCAGCCGCCGGCTCCAGAACGGAATGCTCTCCTCGAGCATGGCGATCAGCTCGGGGCGCTCGGGGCGGGGGCCGACGACCGACATCTCGCCGCGGAGCACGTTGAAGAGCTGGGGGAGCTCGTCCAGGTGCGTCCGTCGCAGGAAGGCACCGATCGGCGTCGTGCGTGGATCGGCGTCCTGGGCCCACACCGCCTCGCCCGGCCGCTCAGCGTCCTCGACCATGGTGCGGAACTTGTAGATCGTGAAGCGCCGGCCCCGGTCGCCGACGCGGACCTGGCGGTAGATGATCGGCCCCGGCGTGCGGCTCACCGCCAGCGCGATCAGCGGCAGCAGCGGCGCCGTGACGGCCAGCGCCAGCCCCGCCGTGAGGAGGTCGAACCCGCGCTTGACCCAGCGCGCGTATGGGCGCTGGCGGACGTGGAGCAGGCTGATGAACCACATCGGCGTGATGTGCTGGAGCGGCACGCATCCGAGCGCGTACTCGTAGAAGCTGGTCAGGCCCGCCACGCGGAAGCGGCCGTCGGCGATGTCGAGCAACCGGTCGAGGGCGGCGGACGAGGTCTGGTCGTCCGCGAGCACGACGAGGTCGGGGCGCTGGACGGTCACGACCTCGGTCAGGCCCTCCAGGATGTGTGGCGCCGGCGCGCTGCCCTCGCGAGCGCCGAGGACCTCGAACGCCATCCCTCGCCCGCGCCGTGCGGCGGCGGCGACGTCGGCGATCTCGGTGCTGCCGACGACCAGCACCCGATGCCGGCTCAGGGTCCGCTCGAGCAGCCACTCCCACACCCCGATCGACACGAAGACGCCGACGGCGGCACCGAGCAGCACGACGAGCGGCAGGTTCAGGCCCGGTAGATGCCCGTTCAGGGCCGCCACGCAGACGAGCCCGGTCGCCGTGCCGATCAGCGACGGCACCCAGGGTCCGAGCACGTAGGCGGTGCACGCGAAGGCGGCGCGGAGGTTGGCGAGCCACACGGCGGCCGCCAGCGAGAGCGCGGCGATCGCGCTCGCGTCGAGCGGGTGGCCCGCCGCTGCGAGGATGGCGAGGGAGAGCCAGACGATGACGTAGCGCCCGGTCGCGGCCACGATCCGGCTGCTGAGCCGCGCAGGACCGGTCCGCATCGGCGGTGAGGCGCCGCGGGGCGCGGCGCCCGTGATCGCGTCGCTAGTGGGTGTGCTCAACGGCGCGCCGTCCCGGAGTCGTGGCACCGGCGCGCCTCACCGCGGTGCCGGGCCTTGAAGACGACCTTCGCGGTGTCGCTCGACCGGAAGCGCGCAACCCGGACGCGGCGCTCGTCGAGCAGCGTCCCGTACGTGCCCGCGAGGCGCCCGGCACGGCGGCAGTCCACCACGACGCGGCCGCTTCGCTGCGTGACCTGGCAGCCGATCGGCGCGCCCTCCACCTTCATCGTGTCGCCGACCCGGAGCACGACGCTGGCGGCGCCGCTGCCGCGCGCAGATCCTTCCCCGCGGAGGGCGAGCCCCGCGACCGCGAGAGCCAGCACGAGGATCGACAGGAGCAGGAAGCGCGTCATCGGGCACCTCGGAGCGTGGTCGCGGTGCGCGATCGGCACCGTCGTTGGTCGACATTTCGGGTAGCAGACGGACCGCTCGGGGGTAGACTCCTCACATGGGTCCGGCGGACAGTGACCCGGCCGGCAGACCACCGGCGCCGGCCGTCGCCTACACCGACGCTGAGGGTCTGGCGACGGACGATCCCGCAGCAGCCGTGCGCGGTGAGATCACCGAATACGACGATCACGGACAGCCCCGTCGGCGGACGCGGTTCTTCCTGGAGGACGAAGCACTCCCGTGGCTGCCGGTCAGCGAGCCGGCGTTCCTGCTCTGGGTGCTCATCGCTCTCATCGCGGTCTGGCTCGTGGTCGGCCTCGTCCTCGGCCTCGTCTAGGTCCGCGCCGATCAGTCGCCGGGTTGCCGGCGCAGTCGCGTCGCCCAGAACCAGACGCTGAGGAACGCGGCGTACACGAACCCCAGCGCCATCCCGAGCTGGAGCATCAGGCGGCTGTCGCCGAGCGAGTCGCCGATCTCTCGCCGCCCACCCTGGATGGCGCCCTCGAAGCCGTCGCGGAACGAGCCGAGCAGGCCGGTGCGGGCGTGGCTGCGCTCGACTGCGCTGGGCGGCGGGTCGTTGACCGCGGACGCGCCCGCGACCGCGCCTTGGGTCGCCACCGCCGGTCGCAGGACCGCTGCCGGGCCCGCCGGGCCGGAGCCGGGCAGCGCCGTGGTTGGCGGCACGAGGTGGTTGCTCACCCCGGTTCTGACCAGGCACGGCAGCAGGCGGACGTTGGTGAACAGGAGCCTTGCCTCGGCGGCGCAGCCGAGGCGGGAGCCGGCAAGTCCGGCACCGACCAGGACCGCCACGCCGGTCGCCGCCGCGAGCACGGACGGGTCGGTGGCAGCGGCGGCGATGACGTCGAGTGCGGACTCGCCGCCGCCGGTCCCGGGCGGTGCAGCCGCCGCGGCGCCGGTGGGGGAGGGCGCCGCGAACGGCGGCTGCACGATCTCAGCGCCGCTGCCGAGCACGGGGCTCGCGGTCGCGCCGTCCGTGGGCCCAGCGCCTGGCGTCACGGCGGTGGTGGCGTCGCTCGGGAAGCCACCCGGCAGGATGCTGCCCTCCAGACCCGTGGGGCCCGGTACGGCGGCGACGAGGTCCTCGGCGCCCGTGGCGCCGCCCCCGGGTGCGACATCGCCACCGCCGCCGCCCGCCGAGCCGGCGACCGCCGTCTCCCCCCGGTCGCCGGCCGGCGTCGCGACGTCGCGGGGAGCGGGCACCGCCGGGCTCGTCGTGAGCCCCGCCGTGTCGCCGAGCGGTGCCGCGGCGACCTCCTCCACCGCCGCGCGGAACGGTGCCGCCACGGCGTCGACCGTGTCGTTGACGGGCGCCAGCAGTGTGCTCAAGGGGTCCTGAGCCCCACCACCCGAGCCCGACAGCGCATCGAGGCCGTCGGTGGCGGGAGCCACCGTGGCGTCGAGCGTGTCGGTGACGCTCCCGAGGCTGGAGCGGCTGGCCACGACGGCGCTGCTGGCCGTGTCGGTCAGCGGCGCGACGGTCGCGTCGAGGCTTTCGGCGAGCGGCGCGGCGGCGCTGCTGCTCACCGTGTCCGTGATCGGCGCAACGGTCGCGTCGAGGCTGTCCGTGAGCGGCGACGCGATCGTCTCGACGGGCTCGGCGGCGCCGGCGAGCGCGCCGCTCGCGGTGTCGCTGAGCGGTGCGGTGGCCGGCCCGGCATCGGCGAGGACGCTGCTGATGGTGTCGGTGAGCGGCGCGGTGGCCGCGACGGCGGTGTCCGCGACCGGTGCGGTGGTTGCGTCGGCGGCGTCGGTGACGGTCGCGGCGGCGCTGCTGACGGTGTCGGTGAGCGGTGCGGTGGCCGGCCCGGCGTCGGCGAGGACGCTGCTGGTGGTGTCGGTGAGCGGCGCGGTGACGGTGTTGACGGGCTCGGTCGCAGCGGCCAGTGCGCTGCTCGTAGTGTCGGTCATCGGCGCGTTAGCCGGCGCGGCGTCGGCCAGGGCGCTGCTCGTGGTGTCGGTCAGCGGCGCGGTGACCGGCGCGGCGTCCGCAAGCGCGCTGCTGGCGGTGTCGGTGAGTGGGGCGGTGGTGGTGTCGGCGAGCGCGTTGCTGGCCGTGTCCGTGAGCGGGGCCGTGACAGCTTCGATCGTGTCGCCGGCGGGCGCTGCTTGTACCTGCGATGCGGTGTCGGTGATCGCGGATGTGGCGCTCGGGGCGTCGGTGCCCACGACGGATCCCGTGTCGGGCGCTGCGGCGGACGGCGAGCTGGCGGCTTGCACGGCGTCGTCCGCCGACGGGCTCGGAGCGGCGGCCGGCTCCGGCGCGTCTCCCTCTGGGACCTTGGGCTCCGGCGCACTCGGCGCGGCCGCCGGGGGCTCGGGTGCCTCCGGCTCGGGAGCGCTCGGCGCGGCCGCGACCGGCTCGGGCGCGGGCGGTGGAGGCGGAGGAGCGGGCGGCTCAGGAGGGGGTGGGGGCGGTGGCGGCGCGGCTGCGGGCTCCGGTGCCGGCGCAGGTGCGGGCGGCGGGGGTTCTGGTGCCGGCGGGGCCGCGGTTGCCACAGTGTCCTGCGCTACCTCCGTCGCTGATGCCGACGACGTCTCGACCGCGCCCTGCGGTACAAGGCCACCCCCCACTGGATCGCTCATCCGTAGCCCCCTCCGGGTTTCGTGCTCCTGCCCGTCTCGTTCCCCGAAAGCCCGATCCGATGAATGGGGTGTTTTCCCTCTCTTTTTGCGGTATGACCTAGGGCGAAAGACGGAGAAACACGACGCGTGAATGGCGGGCACGGCGCCACGAATGGGCGTGTCGGAGGACGGAATGGGAAGCGGCGACATCGTGCTGATCGCCGACGAGGAAGAGTCGTCACGGACGCTTCTTGCCGCAGTACTGCGGAACGCGGGCTATGAGTCGCTCGAAGCCGAGAGCGGCGACGAGGCGCTGGAGCTCGCCCGCACCATCCCGCCGGCGGCTGCCATCCTCGAGATCCCGCTGCCCGGACTGTCCGGCTACGAGCTCTGCACGGCGCTCAAGGTCGAGTTCGGACCCGACCTGCCGGTCATCTTCCTGACGGGCAGCCGGACCGAATCGTACGACCGCGTCGCGGGGCTCCTGCTGGGCGCCGACGACTACCTCACGAAGCCGTACGTGACGGGCGAGCTGCTCGTCCGGCTCAGGAACCTGCTGCACCGGCGCACCGACCCCGAGGCCTCTCGCTACGCGCGCAGGCTGACCAAGCGAGAGCACGAGGTGCTCGCGCTGATGGCGGAGGGACTCCAGCACCAGGAGATCGGGCGGCGCCTGTTCATCAGCCCCAAGACCGTCGCCACGCACGTCGAACACATCCTGCACAAGCTGGGCGCCCGCGGCCGCGCCCAGGCGGTCGCCATCGCGTATCGCCATCGCATCCTCAGGCCGGGTCCGATGCCGGCGCTTCCGGGCGTCGCGGACCAGCGGCGGAGTCCTGAGCGGCGGGACCGCCGATGAGCTCGCGTCCCCTCCCCGGCGGTGTCGGCCCGCTGATGGACGCGGCCGACGACCAGCCGGTCGACGCCCTCCGGTTCCTCACCGCCCTCCGCCGGGCGTGGTGGCTGATCGCGCTCATCGTGGTGCCGTTCACCGCGGTCGTCCTCGTCCTCTCGCTCGTGCTGCCGAAGACGTACGACGCCACCGCCAGGCTGGTCGTCCGGGACGATACGGGCGCGCTGGCCGGCGCCGACAACGACGCGATGACGCGCCGGCTCGCGACGTTCCAGACGCTGCTCACGAGCCGCGACGTGCTCACGCAGGCCGCAGACGGGCTGCCCGGCGAGACCGCGGACACGCTCGAGGACAAGGTGCGGGCCTCGGTCGACGATCGGGCCAGCATCGTCGACGTCCAGGCGACGGACGACGGCGCCCGCGGAGCCGCCACCATCGCCAACGGCGTCGCGGAGACGTTCCTGGAACGGCAGCGCGGCGCTGAGCGGCAGCGCTTCGCCGACGCCCGGCGCGATCTCCAGGCCGCCGTCGAGCGCCTCCAGGGGACCCCCGGCGCGGCTCCCGAGATCGCCGCGATCCGGCAGCGGCTCAGCGAGCTGAGCGTGGCCGAGGCGGCCACCGCGGACGAGCTCGAGCTCGCCGAGGCGGCCCGGGCGCCAGACGAGGCGAGCTCTCCGCTGCCGGTGCAGAACACGCTGTTCGCGTTCTTCGCGGGGACCTTCCTCGCCATCCTCGCGGTGCTCGGCCGCGAGGCCCTGGCGCCCCGGCTCAGCGGACCGCGTGAGCTCAGCCGGCTGACGGGGCTCGTGCCGCTCGTCGTCCTGCCCGCGACGCGATGGCGCCCGCGGCCGCGCCAGGCCGCGGAGGCGTACCAGACGCTGGCCGCGGACGTCCGCCTCCAGCTCGCGGACACCCAGCGGATCATCGTCGTCACCAGCGCCCATCGCGAGGAGGAGCGCTCGACCGTGGCCGAGGGGCTCGCCCGCGCCCTGTCGGACGGCGGCGTCCCGACCCTGCTCGTCGCCGCCGACCTGCGCCGGCCGACCCTGCACGAGCGGCTCGGCGTCCCTCAAGCGCCGGGCCTTGCCGAGGTGCTCAGCGCGCTCGAGCACAGCGGGGGCGACGATGCGTCAGACGTGATCCGGGCGTCGATCCACACGCCGCAGCCGGAGTCCGGGCGGCTGCGCGTGCTGCCGAGCGGCCGGCCGTCCCAGCATCCCGCCTCGCTGCTGTCCGGCAACGCGCTCAGGCTGCTGTTCGACGCGCTCGCCCGCTCGCGCTACCGGTTCGTGATCGTCGAGGGCGCGCCGCTCATGGGCCCGGTCGACGGGCAGCTGCTCGCCCGCGGCGCGGACGCCGTGCTCGTGGTCTGCCGCCTCGACCGGCTGTCTCCCGCCGAGGCCACGGAGCTCGGCGAGCTGCTCGCCCGCACCGACGCTCCGGTGCTCGGCGCCGTCGTGATCGGCGGCGCGGCCGCCAGCTACTCCCTCGCTCCGACGGCGCGCGAGCCCACGGGCGTCAGCGCCTCCGGCCCGTAGCGGCGCATCGTTGCCACCCAGATGAGTGCGGCGACGATCCACAGATGCCGCCAGTGCAGCGTGTCGATGACGAGGCTGTTGACGAGTAGCCCGCACCAGGCGCCCAGCAACGCGGACGACCCGATGCCGTAGGTGCCGCGGCCGAGCAGAGCGTTGCGCGCCGCCGCGCCGAGTGTGAAGAGGAACAGCGCCAGCAGTGTCAGCAGGCCGGGGAAGCCCTGCTCGCCGAGCACGCGCGCGTAGGTGCTGTGCGCCGAGATCTGCGCGATCGACTCGAACTGCCCGGGCCCGGCGCCGAACGGGTACTGCCACGCGGACTCGATCCCCGCCCGCTGGCCCCGGAACCGCTCCTGGTCGTACGCCTGCGGCTGCGCTCGCTCCGCCAGGAACTCGCCCGATCCGGTCACCGCGACGCTGCCCACCACAACCGCCGCGGCCACCCCGGCGACCGCCACCAGGCCCAGCGCGCGGCGTCCCCCACCCCGCCGCAGCGACAGCGACGCACCCATCACGAGCAGCGCGATCGCCAGGTTCAGCCATGCGCCGCGCGAGTAGGAGAAGAAGACGCCGAGTGCGAGGATCGCCGCGAGGACCGCCTTCGTGATCAGCCGCCCGGACAGCAGACGCGGCTGCACGATCTCCTCGACGACGATCAGCAGCGCTGGGATCAGGAACGGCCCGAAGACGTTCGGGTCCTGGAACAGCGCCCGCGCACGCCCTCCCTCCGCCAGCACCTCCGCCGCCGGCACCGGCGCGACGAGCGCCAGCACGCCGAGCACCGACGACGCGACCGCCGCGACGAGGTACGCACGCACGACGAGCCGGGCACGCCTGCGCGTCACCACGTAGCTCGGCAGCCAGAGGGCCAGCGCGGCGACGAACAGGGTGACCACGAAGAACGACGCCGCTCCCTCGGGATCGGCCACCTGCACGGCCGAGAGCAGGTTGAGGGTCGCGAACAGGCCGAGCGTCACGATGACCGGCAGCGGCACCGCGCGCAGGCGGAAGCGCCGGCTCACGATCGCGATCGCCATCGCCACGACGAACACGCCGTCGGCCGGCGCCGGCTCGATCAGGACGACCCCGAGGAGCGCGAACCCGGCGGCGACGGCGGCGTCGTAGCGCGCCACCGCGAGCCCCAGCGCACCCACGAGTAAGACCCCGCCGGCGACCGCGAGTGCCATCGACGGCGGGAAGCGGTAGAGGAGACCGGCGAGCAG
This sequence comes from Solirubrobacteraceae bacterium, assembly GCA_035717845.1. Taxonomy (GTDB): domain Bacteria; phylum Actinomycetota; class Thermoleophilia; order Solirubrobacterales; family Solirubrobacteraceae; genus DASSUW01. The sequence goes on along the minus strand of DASTIC010000194.1, from coordinate 22,647 downwards.
GAGACCGAGGACCGCCGCTCCCAGCGCGGCCGAGGCAGCCCGAGCGGGACGGACCTGCGCAGGCGCGGTCGTCGCCACCATCACCGCACAGGTTCCCGCGCGCACGAGGATCCAAGCCCGAAGCGCGCGGCGGCGGCATAGAGTGGCACCGCCAGGTGGCCCGGCGTCCGAGGATCCTGCTGCTCATCACGCTCGCCGAGACGGGCGGGGCGCAGACGTACGTGGCCGGGCTCCTGCCCGCCCTCGTCGGGCGGTTCGACGTGCTCGTCGGCGCGCACGGCGAGGGCGCGCTCCGCGACGCCGCGCTCGCCGCGGGCGCCCGCTTCGTCCCGCTTCGCCACGTGCGCCGCGACCTGCATCCCGTGCACGACGTCCTCGGCGCGCTGGAGCTGGCGCGGCTGATGCGCCGCGAGCGCCCGGACATCGTGCACGCCAACAGCTCGAAGGCGGGCCTGCTCGGTCGCTTGGCCGCGGCGATAACCCGGGTACCGATCCGGATGTTCACGGTGCACGGCTGGGCCTTCAAGGCGTACTCCGGCGCGGCGTCGGCGCTCTACCGCTGGGCGGACCGCCTGATGGTCCCCTTGACCACGGTGACGATCTGTGTCTCCGAACGCGAGCGGTCGGCGGGACTCGCGGCCCGCACGTGCCGGGCCGAGCGCACGGTGGTCATCCCGACGGCCGTGGATACCGCTGCGACCGAGCCGGCGCGTCGCGACGGCAGCCCGCCGCGGATCGTCGCCGTCGGGCGCCTCGCGGCGCCGAAGGACCCCGTCACGCTCGTGCGCGCCCTGGCCGCCGTGCAGGGGGCGCCGTTCAGCGCGCAGATCGTGGGGGACGGGCCCGAGCGCCCGGCGGTGGAGCGCGAGATCCGCGTCGCCGGCCTGGAGGACGCGGTGGAGCTCACGGGGGAGCGGCACGACGTTCCCCGGCTGCTGGCGGATGCCGATGTCTTCGTCCTCTCGAGCCGGTCCGAAGGCGCGCCGATCTCGGTCCTCGAGGCGATGGCTGCGGGTCTGCCGGTCGTGGCCTCGACCGTCGGCGGCGTCCCGGAGATCGTCGAGGACGGCATGACCGGCGTCCTCGTGCCGCCCGGCGATCCCGCCGCGCTGGCCGCCGCGGTCGAGACGCTCCTCGCGGACGCGGAGCTGCGCCGCCGCCTCGGCGACGCGGGCCGCACGCGCGTGCGCGAGCGGTTCGACCTCGCGCAGCTCCGGCGCGCCCACGTCGATCTCTACAGGCGCGAGCTGGTCCGCGCCGGCCGCCCGGCGCCCATGCCGTAGCGCAGCCGCCGGTACGTGCCGCGCAGTGGGAGGGGCGTGTCGTGCCCGCCGCCCACCTTGGCGCGGAAGTCGACCAGGCGGTCGCGCGCGTCGATCTGGCGGCGCCGGATCGCGAAGCGGTCGGTCCCCGGCAGGTTGACGCCAGGCTCGCACGACACCGCCGCGCGGTAGCCCGCCTCGGCGACCAGCCGGCGCTCGCGCTCGCCGTAGAGGCCGGCCGGATACGCGAAGGCCGAGACGGTGCGGCCGAGGTGAGTCTCGAGCTCGGCGCGGGAGTCGTGGATCTCCGCCCACGCGCCGGCGTCGTCGACCGCCAGGAGGTTCGGGTGCGACACGGTGTGCGCCTCGAACCGCAGCGTGCCCTCGCGGTCCAGCGCCTCCACGGCGTCCCAGCCGAGCACGGGCGGTTGGCGGGCGTACCAGGCGAACGCGCGGCGGCCGTCGGTGACGCCGGTCGCGACGAACACGGTCGCCTTGAAGTCGTGAGCCGCGAGCACCGGCAGCGCGTGCTCGGCGACATCCGCGAAGCCGTCGTCGAAACTCAGCCCGACGGTCCGGGGCGGCACCGCTCCCCGGTCGAGCGTCGTCAGCGCCTCCACGACGTCGACCACGCGGTATCCGGCGCTCGCGAGGAAGTCCATCTGCTCGCGGAACCGCGCCGGCGCGATCGCGAGCGGATCGCCGTCGCTCGCCACGCGGTGATAGAGGAGGATGCGAAGACCGTCGTCCGGCCGGCCGCGGGTCCTGCCGAGCCACGCGACCGACCGCGCTCTCGTGAGGGCCGCCTTGATGGGATAGGGCGACGGCACGGCGCGATTCTGACCTCCGGCGCGCGGGTGCGCCAACGCCGGCGATCAAGGACGGGCGAAGTGACGCCGATGCTGTCCTGTGATGACCCCGCCCGAGACGACCGTGACCGACGGCGTGCGACTGCTGTCGCACCGCCCGTCCGTGCTCTACAAGGTCGAGCACCTGGCCACCGAGCCGGTCGACGGGGACATCGCGGTCGACGGGCTGCTGCTCACCGGGCCCGCGTGGAGCGATGCGCTGAAGGAGCTGCTGAAGGCGGTCTCGCCGTCCGAGCGGGCGTGCCTGTTCGCGCTCAGGCTCTGCGACGAGCAGGCGCTGCCGATGCCGGCCGAGACGCTGCTCGACCGCGCGCGCACGGACTGGTTCCCCGACTTCCTCTCGCACGGGCAGATGAAGCCACACTTCCAGCCGATCGTCGAGTTCGCGACGGGCCGCGCGTACGGCCGCGAGGCGCTGATGCGCGGGCGGCTGGGCGCCGTCGAGGTCCGCGGCGGCGAGCTGATGGCCGCCGCCGAGGCGCACGACGCGCTGTTCTCCTTCGATTACCGCGCGCGCACGGCGGCGCTCGAGACCGGCCTACCGCTGCTGCCCGACGGCGAGGTGCTGTTCGTCAACCTCGATCCGCGCGCCGCCCTCGACGTCGACGCCACCATCCGCACCACGTGGCCGGTGGTCGCGCGCATGAACGCCGACCCGTCCCGGATCTGCATCGAGGTCGTCAAGCCCGAGCGCTGCGCGGACCGGGAGATGCTGGCGGAGATGGTCGACGCGCATCGCAAGCGCGGCGCCCAGATCGCGCTCGACGACCTCTCGTGCGGCACGGACGCGCTGCTGTGCCTCGATGCCCTCAAGCCGGACATCGCGAAGATCGACATGGCGATCACGGCCGGCATCCAGCATTCCGAGGCCCGCCGCAAGCTGATCGCCGCGCTCGTCGAGCTCGCTCACGAGCAGGGCGCGAAGGTGGTCGCCGAGGGAATCGAGCGCGTCGACGAGTACGAGACGATGATGGAGCTGGGCGTCGACCTCGGTCAGGGCTTCTACTTCGGCCAGCCGACCGAGCGCCCGATGGCCGTGGATCCCCGTTTGTTCGTGAAGCGGTAGGTATTTTTGGGGCTGGATGGCCCCTGAACGAGACCTGTTCGCCGGCTTCGAGCGCATGCGCCGTGAGATGGACGAGCTGTTCGGCGACGCGTTCGACCGGCGGCTCGCGCCCTCGCGCCGCGGCGGCTTCTCGCCGGCCGTCGACGTGTACTACACCGCCGACCCGCCGCGGGCCGTCGTGCGCGCCGACCTCGCGGGCATCGACCCGAACGAGATCGAGCTCCAGATCCGCGGCCGCGAGCTGGTCCTCGCCGGCCACCGCCGGCCCGAGGGCGGCGAGGAGCGCGTGTACCAGCAGCTCGAGGTCGAGCACGGGCCGTTCCGCCGCGTCGTCGCGCTCGGTGTCGACGTCGACCCGGACGCGGCGGTCGCCTCGTACGAGGACGGGATGCTGACCGTCGAGCTGCCGCTCGCCACCGCGCGCCCGCGCACCGTCCCGATCCAGCAACAGCAGCCCGGCGGCGGCGAGTGACCGAGCACGGTCCCGGCGAGCTGCCGGTGCTCCCGCTCCGCGACTCGGTCACGTATCCCGACACGCTGACCCCGCTCGCCATCGGGCAGGAGCGCTCCGTCCAGCTCGTCAACGACGTCCTCGTCGGCGACCGCATGCTCGTGATGGTCGCCAGCCGCGAGCCGGAGGAGGAGACGCCGGGTCCCGAGCAGCTCTACGACGTCGGGGTGGCCGGCATGGTCGCGCGCATGCTCAAGGTGCCGGACGGCTCGCTGCGCATCCTCGTCCAGGGCGGCCAGCGCGTGCGCGTGGAGGAGTGGCTCGGCACCGAGCCCTACCTCACCGCCCGCGTCGCCGAGCTGCCGGACGTCCTCGAGGAGGGCCCTGAGCTGACCGCGCTCATGCGCAACGTCCAGCAGACGTTCAGCCAGATCATCGAGGAGGTCCCGTACCTCCCCGAGGAGCTCCAGATGGCGGTCGCCAACCTCGACGACCCGTCGGCCCTCAGCCACCTGATCGCCGGCGCCCTGAGGATCGGCAGCGAGGAGCGGCAGGCGCTGCTCGAGGAGGTCGACGTCGCCCGCCGCCTGCGCCGCCTCTCCGAGATCCTCGCCCGCGAGCTCGACATCGTCGCGATCGGCTCGAAGATCCAGAGTCAGGTCAACGCGGAGATGGAGAAGGGCCAGCGCGAGTGGGTGCTGCGCCAGCAGCTCAAGGCGATCCAGGACGAGCTGGGGGAGCAGGACCCGTCCGAGGCGGAGGTCGGCGAGCTGCGCGAGCAGCTCGCGGCGCTCGTGCTGCCGGACGCCGTCCGCACGCAGGTCGACCGCGAGCTGTCGCGGCTCGAGAAGCTCCCGCAGGCCGCGGCCGAGCACGGCGTGATCCGCACCTACCTCGAGTGGATGGCGTCGCTGCCGTGGGGCAAGGGCACCGAGGACAACCTCGACCTCCAGCACGCCCGCGCGGTGCTCGACGAGGACCACTACGACATCGAGAAGGTCAAGGACCGCATCCTCGAGTTCCTCGCCGTGCGGAAGCTGAAGCCCGACGCCCGCGGGTCGATCCTGTGTCTCGCCGGGCCGCCCGGGGTGGGCAAGACGTCGCTCGGGCAGTCGGTGGCCCGTGCCCTGGGCCGCCGCTTCGAGCGCATCAGCGTCGGCGGCGTGCGCGACGAGTCGGAGATCCGCGGGCACCGGCGCACGTACATCGGCGCCATGCCCGGCACCATCATGCGCGCGCTGCGCGACGCGGAGTCCCACAACCCTGTGTTCATGATCGACGAGATCGACAAGATGGGGGCGGACTACCGCGGGGACCCGGCGAGCGCGATGCTCGAGGTGCTCGACCCCGAGCAGAACTCCACGTTCCGCGACCACTACCTCGACGTCCCGTTCGACCTCTCGCGCGTGATGTTCATCTGCACGGCGAACGACATGGACCGGGTGCCCGGCCCGCTGCGCGACCGCATGGAGGTCATCCCGCTGGCCGGCTACACGGCCGAGGAGAAGCTCCAGATCGCCAAGCGCTACCTCGTGCCGCGGCAGATCGAGCGCAACGGCCTCAAGCGGTCCCAGGTGGCGTTCTCCGACGCCGGCCTGAAGACGATCGTCGCCGATTACACGCGCGAGGCCGGCGTGCGCTCGCTGGAGCGCGAGATCGGCTCGGTGTGCCGCAAGGTCGCGGTCCGCGTCGCGATGGGCACCCACAACGGCAAGGTGGCCGTCACGGGGCCGCGCGTGCGCGAGCTGCTCGGCCGCCCGCGCTTCCAGGCCGACGTGCGCCGCCGCACGGCCGAGCCCGGCGTCGCCACCGGGCTCGCCTGGACGCCGGTGGGCGGCGACGTGCTGTTCGTGGAGGCGACGGCGATGCCCGGCAAGGGCAAGCTGACGATCACCGGGCAGCTCGGCGACGTGATGAAGGAGTCCGCCCAGGCGGCGCTCTCGTACGTGCGCGGGCACGCGGAGACCCCCGAGGACTGGTTCGCCACCCACGACCTGCACGTCCACGTACCGGCCGGGGCGATCCCCAAGGACGGGCCGAGCGCGGGCGTCACGATGGCCACCGCCCTGATGTCGCTGGTCTCCGGCCGGCCCGTGCGCGACGACCTCGCGATGACCGGCGAGCTCACGCTCACGGGCCAGGTGCTGCCGATCGGGGGCCTCAAGGAGAAGGCGCTCGCCGCCCAGCGGGCGGGCATCCGCCGCGTGCTCGCGCCGCGCCGCAACGAGGCCGACCTGGAGGACATCCCGGAGCCCCTGCGGGCCAAGATGGAGTTCGTCTGGGTCGGCGAGGTCGGCGAGGTCTTCGAGGCGGCGCTGTCAGACGGCAGTTGAGGCCTGCGAATGCCGGGTATGCTCGTCCAAACGGAATGCGGAGAGGTGGTATGGCACAAGCCAAGAAGAGAGCGAAGAAAGCGCAGAAGGCGGCCCTGAAGGCCCGCTACAACCCCTATGTCCAGCGGATCGTCGAGGACGAGGACCTACGCGACAACATCGTCCAGGCGTACGACTCCGCGAAGAAGGTCTATAGCCGCCTGAGCAACGGCAAGTCGCCGACCTCGCAGATCTTCGACGACAAGAAGCTTCAGAAGGAGGTCAAGAAGGCGGCCGAGTCCGTCAAGGACGCGAGCGTCGCCCTGCGCGAGTCCCCGAAGAAGAAGCGCGGCGGCGGGATCGGCAGGCTGCTGTTCCTCGGCGTCGCCGGCGCCGGCGTGGCTCTCGCCGTGTCGGAGCCGCTGCGCAAGAAGGTCCTCGACGCGCTGTTCGGCAAGGAGGAGGAGTTCGAGTACACCTCGACCACCACCGCCTCCTCTCCCAGCGAGACGGCCGGCTCCACCACCTGACTTCCCCCTGATTGCTGCCGGGCGCTCAGCCGTCCGGCAGCAGCAGGGATCTGAGCACGCCGCCGGCGAAACCGCGCGCGTGCCGCCCGTCGCGCTCGCGGATCGAATCGGTCACCGCGAGCGCGCCCTCCGCGACGAGCGACAGCGCGAAGGCGGCGACCGTCGCGGGCGAGCGGTCGAGGCGCCGGAGGCGGAAGTACGTCTCGCAGCGGCCGCGGACGTACCAGCGCGTCGGCGAGGTGCGCTCGCGCGGATCCCAGAGGTGGGTCCATCTCACTGCCGGCGTCTGCACCAGCGGCGCCGCCGTCGCGACGCGCACCGCCAGGTCGAGATCCTCTCCAGGCGCGTAGCCCGGGAAGCGCTCGTCGAACGGATGGGCGAGCACCAGGTCCGTCCGGTAGGCGGTCGCTCCCGCCCCGAGCGCCGGCACCTGGACCGCGCGTCGCGGCTCGGGCACGTACCGGACCTTCCCCGAGCGCCGCAGCGTCATCGCCTCGCCGTCCGGGTCCACGTAGTTGAGCATCGTCAGCCGTCGCAGCGCTCGCGCCGCTCGGCCCTGGCGCGGCACGACGGCCGGCGTTCCCGCGATCCCCGCCAGCGCTTCGAGACCCACGGACTCCCAGTGGGCGAGCAAGACGGCGGCGTACTGCGGGGCAACACGCACGTCGTCGTCGAGGAAGAGCACCACCGGCGTCTCGGCCAGTCGCGCGCCGAGGTTGCGCTGCGCCGACGTCGACGGCCGGCTCGAGGCCACGACGAGGCCGACGCCGACCCGGTCCGCCAGCGTGGCCAGCGCCGGCGAGGGCACGTAGCTCGGGACGCTCGCATCGACGACGACGATCCGCGCGGGCAGCCGGGTTTGGCCGAGCAGCACACCGACCGCGTCCTCGACAGCCTCGCGGCGGTCCTTGGTGGGAATGACGGCCGAGTACGCGAGCGGCTGCCCCGCGGGCACCGGATAAGGTTAGGTCGTGCAAGCGCCGGACGGCGCGGTCATCGTCTATCACGCGATCGGCTCGGTTCCGCGGAGCGCGCCGCACTGGAACGCGTTCGTGCCGCCGGAGCGCTTCGCCGCCCAGATGGCCTTCCTCGCCGAGCGCCGCCGGGTCGTCGACCTCGACGCGCTGCTCGAGCCAGACGGCTCGCGCGGCCCGCCGCGGGTCGCGATCACGTTCGACGACGGGTACCGCGACGTGCTCGTGCACGCGCTTCCCGTGCTGCGCAGGCTGCGCCTCCCGGCGACGTTCTTCGTGCCGACGCGGTGGATCGGAGACGCGAGCCGCTGGGACCGCGTCGCGCTCGAGCTCATGACCGACGACGAGCTCGTCGAGCTCGCGAGAAGCGGCTTCGCGGTCGAGAGCCATGGCCATGCGCACATCGACTACGCGCGGTCGGAGCCGCGCGCGGTCGAGGCCGACGTGCGGGCGTCGGTCGAGCGGCTCTCCGCGCTCCTCGGGCGCCCGCCCCGCTACCTGGCGTACCCGTACGGGCGGGCCACGCCGGAGGCCGCCGCCGAGGCCACGCGACTCGGGCTGCGCGGCGCCTTCGCCCTCGACCGCCCGCAGCGCGTCTCAGGCACCTTCGCGGTCCCGCGAGTCTCCGTCGTCCCGGCCGACACGCGGCCCCTGTTCGCCCTCAAGACCGCCGGGCGCTACATCGGCTGGCGCCATAGCGCTCCCGTCGATGCCGTCTACCGGGCGGTGCGCCCGCTCGTGCGCAACCGCTGGCTCTGGCCCTAGGAGCTAACTCGGGGCCTCGATCGCGCCGAGCGTGCGGCGCAAGCCTCCGGCCAGCGGCACGACCGCCCGCCAGCCCAGCTGCTCGGCGGCGGCGCCGGGGTCGAGGCAGGACCGCTCGATCTCGCCCGGCCGCCCCGGCGCCACGTCGTGCGGCACGCCGACCGCCTCGGCCAGCTCGCGCACGGTCGTCTCGACGCCCGACGAGAGGTTGAGCGCGCCCGTCACGTCGCTCTCCGCGGCCGCCAGCCACGCGTCGACGATGTCCTCGACGAAGACGTAGTCGCGCGTCTGATGCCCGTCGCCGAAGACCGTCGCGCGGCCGCCGGCGGCAGCGATCCCGCAGAAGATCGACACCACGCCGGACGCGCCGTGGGGGTCCTGGCGAGGCCCGTACACGTTCGCCATCCGCAGCGCGAGCGTGGAGATGCCGTGCAGCCGCCGGTATTGGCCGAGGTACCACTCGGCCGCCGCCTTCGAGGTCCCGTACGGCGACAGCGGCGCGATCGGCGCCTGCTCGGTCGTCGGGAGCGTCTCCGGGTTGCCGTACACCGCCGCCGTCGAGGCCATGACCAGGCGCCGGGCCCCGACCTCGCGCGCCGCCTCCAGCACCGACACCGTGCCCGCGACGTTGATCTGGGCGTCCATGGCGGGATCGGCGATCGAGCGCCGGACGTCCACCTGCGCGGCGAGGTGCAGCACCACTTCAGGGCGGGACGCCTCGAACGCCCGTCGGACCGCGCTGAGGTCCTGCACGTCGGCGACGTGCAGCTGGACGCCGCGCCGCAGGGCGCGCGTGACCCATGGCCTCGGGCTGCGGCGGAGGTGGTCGGCGACGGCGACGTCCGCGCCGCGGTCCAGCAGCGCGTCCACCACGTGCGATCCGATGAACCCCGCGCCACCCGTGACCAGTACTCGCACGGGCGCGAGCCTATCTCGGCCTTCTCCGCCGGAGGGCACGACGGACCGCGCGGTGCACGCCGGCCGCCCGCAGCGCCCGGCGCCCCGCAGCCTGCGCCCGGACCGGGAGAGCGGAGAGCGCCCCGGCGCCCACGGTGCCTTCGAGGACCGCCACCGACCCCGTCGCGAGGGCCTGCTTGTAGCGCGCCTCGCCCTTGCCGAGGTCGATCTCGCGGATGCCGAGCGACGGCGCGGCACGCGCGAGCTCGAGCATCAGCACCATGCCCGGCGAGTACTGGCGGAGGTCGGGGTTGAAGGCCGGGAACCACGAGTGCCAGACCGCGCCCGAGCGCAGGGCGAGGTGCAGGCCGGCGACGGCGTCACCGGCGTACAGCACGGACAGCACGCAGGCGAACCCGGCACTGCGCGCGGCATAGACGTGCCCCACCAGCTCCCGCCCGCCGGCGTCGCCCAGGACATCCCTCACGCCTGTCGCGGCGTACTGCCGGCGCTTCCACTCGATCGCCTGCGCGAACAGCTCCGGGTCGTCGGTCTGCGCCACGAAGCGCAGCGGCCCCACCTCGCGCGCGAGCTTGCGCGCCTTGCGGAGGGCGCCGCGGACGTCCGAGTGCGCTCGCCGGACGGCGAGGTAGGCCTCGAAGCCCTCCGCGAGGTCGACGCACGGGCTCCGGGCGTCGGCGGACGCGGAGGGCGCGAACGGCGTCAGCTCGGCGGGCACGTGGTCGAACGACCATGTCGACAGCCCGCACGCGCGCACCAGGTCCCGCGGGTCGTGCGCGGCCGGGTCGTCGAGGACCGGGCCGTGGTAGTCGCAGAACGGCCGGCCCACCGGCCGCCCGGCCCGCGCGTGGCCCACTTCGAACGGGAAGTAGCCGCCGCGCTCGACGATCGCGATGCGGACCTCGCGGACGCGCGCGACCGCCAGGGTGAACTCCGGCCGGAAGAACGGGCTGCGGTACAGCGGCCGCGCCTGCTGGAGTGCCGACCAGTGCTCCACCTCGTGCGGCTCGAGCGCATCCGCCGGGACCACGCGCACGTTCATGCCCTGCGCTCCAGCGTCCGGGCCGCGACGAGGCGCAGGAAGGCCAGGTCGCGGCGGCTGGGCACGAGCGCGGTCAGCGGGAACCGCGAGGCTCGCCGGTAGAGGAGCGCGACGGTCGCCCCGCCGGCGAGGAAGGCGACGCTCGCGGCCGCGGCCGCGCCGGAGGCGCCGAACACCGGGATGAGCGCGAGGTCGAGGGCGACGCCCACGCCGAGTGCCGCAGCGCTGCCGAGCGAGGACAGGCCCGGGGCGCGAGCGGCGAGCAGCGCGTTGGAGAAGATGCTGAGCGCGGTATATCCGAGGGCGCCGGGCAGCAGCCACATGAACGGCGCGACCGCGTCGCGGAACTCGGCGCCGAAGACGGCCGGGATCGCGAGCCAGCCGACGGCGGCCGCGAACACGATGCTCGCGAGGGCGAGGATCGCCGCGCACCGGAAGGTGCGCAGCGAGCGGGCCACGCCCGCGGCCTCGCGCTCGCGCGCCGCTGCGGGGAGGAGCGCCGTCGCGATCGCCGTGGGGAGGAAGAGCAGGATCTCGGCACCGTTGACCGCCACCGCGTACAGCCCGAGCGCGACGTCCGACGCGATCACGCCGACCAGGATCTGGTCGACCCGCGCGTTGAGGAAGAGCGACACGCTTCCCAGCCAGGCGCGCGAGCCGAAGCGCAGCGACTCGGAGAGCAGGCGCGCGCTGGGCCGGCTCAGGCCGCTCGCCCGGATCCCGACGATCGCGAGCACCGCCGCCCAGGCGAAGTGGGCACCGGCCCACGCGACGAGCGCCGAGTCGACCGTGAGATCCACGGTGGCGAGCGCCGCCAGCAGACCACCCGCATAGAGCCACCCGCCGCCGGCGGAGATGGCCGCCGCTTCCCGGAGCCGTCCGCACCCGATCAGGAAGTTGTCGTCGACGAGCGAGGCGGCCACGATCCCGGTCAGCAGGATCGCGAACTGCGACCCGCCGGTCCCGGCCGGCTCGGCATCGAGCAGATACAGGACGCCGACGAGGGCGCCGCCCACGACCAGCGAAGCGACCAGCGAGAACGCGAGCAGGTTCGAGAGCAGCGCCGCACGGACCCCGGGCCGCTGCGCGGCGAGCACGCTGGTCGCCTGGCCGAGGCCGAGCTTGACCACGCGAGCGGTCACGAGGGCGGTGACGGTGATGAAGGCGACGCTTCCGCGGCCGGCGGGTCCGAGGACTCGCGCGAGCAGGAGGGCGGCGACGAAGAAGCCGGTGGCGCCGACGATGCTCGAGCCGAAGAACAGCAGCGAGCCCCGAGCCACGGAGACGGGCGCCGACGATCGTCGCGGTGACTCGCTCGTCGGCTCCGACGGTGGTGACACGGCGGCCGCCGGTTCAGTTGTCCGGCAGCAACGGGATGTCCCACAGCAGGATCCCGGCGATGCAGCCTGCGAGCGCCGCGAGGCCGGCCAGCGCGCCGAGCACGCGCTGCAGCGTCGTCGTGTTCGCGGCCTTCTCCTGGGCGATCTGCGCCTGCTCGAGCGACTTCTCGAGCAGCCGCTCGGCCCATGCGAACTCCAGCGCGAGCATGGCCAGGCCGATCGGGATCAGCACGAACGCCGGCCCCGGCGTGACGAGCAGGACCACGCCGCCGGCGAGGATCAACATCCCGAGCACGGCGAAGCCGATGCGGTAGGCGCGGCTGCGCTGCTTGTGCGTCTCCCGCCGCGCCTCGAGCCGCTCGACGAGCTTGGGGCGCGGTCGCCGCTCCTCCATCGCCAGAGTGTGCCAAACCGTACCGATCCCCTCACCGGCCTCCGCTAGCGTCGGGCTGCATGAGCGATCATGCGATCGTCGTCGAGGGGCTCGAGAAGTCCTACGGCTCGGTGCGCGCCCTGTGCGGCGTGGACTTCGCCGCGAGGACCGGCAGCATCCTCGGCCTGCTGGGCCCCAACGGTGCCGGCAAGACCACCGCGGTGCGCGTCCTGGCCACGCTGCTCGAGCCCGACGGGGGCACCGCCCGCGTCGCCGGTCTCGACGTCGTGAAGGAGGCGGCGGCGCTGCGCGCCCGCATCGGCCTCGCGGGGCAGTACGCGGCCGTGGACGAGAACCTGACCGGCTTCGAGAACCTGGACATGGTCGGCCGGCTGTACCACCTCGGCAAGGCCGAGTCGCGTCAGCGCGCCGACGAGCTGCTCGAGCGCTTCGAGCTCACCGACGCCGCCAGGCGGCCCGCCAAGACGTACTCGGGCGGCATGCGGCGGCGGCTCGACCTCGCGGCCGCGCTCGTCGCCCGCCCGCCGGTGCTGTTCCTCGACGAGCCGACCACCGGCCTCGACCCGCGCGCCCGGATCGGCATGTGGGAGACGATCGAGGCGCGCGTGCTGGCCGGCACCACGGTGCTGCTCACGACCCAGTACCTCGACGAGGCCGACCGCCTCGCCGACAGCATCGTGGTGGTCGATCACGGGCGCGTGATCGCCACGGGCACCTCGGACGAGCTCAAGGACCAGATCGGCGGCGAGCGGCTCGACGTCGAGCTCGAGAGCGCGGATGAAGCCGAAGCAGCCGTCTCCGCCCTCGCCGAGCTCGCCCAGGACCGGCCGGCCGTCGAGGGCACGACCGTCCATACGCCCGTGCACGCCCGGACCGGGATCATCCCCGACGCCGTGCGGCGGCTCGACGCCGCCGGTGTGGCGATCGTCGACATCACGCTGCGCAGGCCGACGCTCGACGACGTCTTCATCGCCCTCACCGGCCACGCGGCCGAGGAGGAGGGCGACGCGCAGCGAGAGGAGGTGGCGGCGTGAGCGCGCTCGCGGTCACCATCGAGGACACGCTCATCCTGGCGCGCCGCAACCTGATGCGGATCCCGCGCCAGCCGGACCTGCTGATCGCCTACACGATCCAGCCGGTGATGTTCGTGCTGCTGTTCGTGTACGTGTTCGGCGGCGCGATCCGGACGCCCGGGTTCGACTACGTCGACTTCCTGATGCCCGGCATCATCGTCCAGTCGATCGCCTTCGGCGGCTTCGTGACCGCCCTCGGGCTGTCCGAGGACGTCTCCAAGGGCCTGATCGACCGCTTCCGGTCGCTGCCCATGTCGCGCGCCGCCGTGCTCGCGGGCCGCACGTCGTCGGACGTGCTGCTCAACTGCCTGTCGCTCGCCGTGCTGCTGGCCGTCGGCTTCTTGGCCGGCTTCAACATCACCACGGGCGGCGGCGAGATCGCGCTCGGGATCGTGCTGCTGCTGTTCTTCGGCTACGCGTTCTCGTGGGTGTTCGCCCTCGTCGGTCTCTACTCGTCGTCGCCGGAGACGGCGAACGCGATCGGCTTCACGGCGATCTTCCCGCTGACCTTCGCGTCGGCGATCTTCGTGCCGGCCGAGTCGATGCCGGACGGCCTACGGCAGTTCGCCCTGGCGAACCCGTTCACGACCGTGACCGACGCGGTGCGCCACCTGTGGCTCGACACGCCGGCGAACACCGACGTGTGGATGTCGTTCATCTGGTGCGCCGTGATCCTGGCGGTCTTCGCGCCGCTGGCCGTCAACCGCTACCGGAAGGTCGCCGCTCACTAGAGCTAGCGGAAGAGGCCGCGGGCGCGCCACAGCGTCCGCGGCCGTCCGCGCGGCCGGAGGCGGCCGGTGGCCACCGCCTTCGCCGGATGCAGGCGGCCGGCCACGAGGTCGACCCAGTCGTCGAACCGGCACTGGAGCTCGAGATCGACCTCGGGCGCTCGCCCCGCGGCCGCGGCGGTCGAGCCGTTGTCGAGTCGCACGTGCCACGGCTCGGCGTCCGGGAACTCCCACTGGAGCACGAACGGGCCGTCGGGGGCGTTGCGCAAGTCGACGGCGCGGCGGACGCTGTCGAACAGCATCGCCATCGCCTCCGGGTCGCGAGCCGGCGGGCCGTTGCGCTCTCCGAGGTAGCCGGCGCGCAGCATCCCGAGGCCGCGAGCCGCGCGCTCGGGGACCGGGAGGTCCATCGGCATGATCTGAGGGCCGGGAAGCGACTCGACCGGCATGCCGGCGGCCTTGAACTTGGCCTCGAAGGAGCGCATGCCCTCCTCGTAGATCTCCTGGAGCGTGAAGCCGAAGCACTCGACGTAGCGCTCGTCCCAGCCCGGCGGCACGAACACCGCGATCAGGAGCGGCGTGGCCTTCCGGAGCAGCTCGGCGACCGCCTCCGGCACCTCGGGATCCTCGGTCGCCAGGTCGCGCAGGAGCTTCACGCCGAAGCCGATGTGGCGCTGCTCGTCGAGCGCCACGTTGCGCATTCCGGCGCGGAAGCCGGGGAGCGCGTCGCGCTCCGTCAGGTAGTCGGTGATGAAGTGCTGGCCGGGCTGTGCGAGTGACGCCTCGACGATGAAGTGGTACATCGTCACGGCCTGTGCCAGCTTCGTGGTCGACCGGTCGCGGCGCAGCTCGGCGACCGTGCGGTCGAGCAGCTCGAACGTCTTCACGAAGCCCCAGGTCAGCTCGCGGCGGGTCGCCTCTAACGCGCCGCCGATCGTGCCGTCCCCGCGCTCGACGACCTCGTGCATGAAGCGGTTGAAGAACACCGCGTGGCGGGCCTCGTCGACCTGCTGGGTGGCGAGGAAGTACTTCTGCTCCTCGCGCGGCGCCGCGTCGATGAACGGCGAGAGGTCGTCGGTGACCGCATCCTCGCCGTGGAAGAACATCGCGTAGTTCCACAGCGCTGCCCGGCGCTCGAGGTCGCTGAAGCGCTCGTGCCAGTGCTCGCGGTCGACCGAGAAGTCGATCTCCGTCGCGCGCCAGTTGCTCCGCTCCCAGCGCTCGTAGAGGTCCTCGTACGTGACCTGATCTACAGCGACCGACGCCATGGCCGGACCATACTGAACGCCTCCGTTCAGCGTGTGAGGTCCGTCACACGAGCGACCAGGTCGCCGACCGGCACCCGCTCCTGGGCGAGGGTGTCGCGGTCGCGCAGCGTGACCGTGTCGTCCTCCAGCGTCTGGTGGTCCACGGTGACGGCCAGCGGCGTGCCGATCTCGTCCTGCCGGCGGTAGCGCTTGCCGATGTGGCCGCTCTCGTCGTACTCGGAGGACACGTGGCGGCGCAGCTCGTGGTGGATCTCGCGTGCCGTCTCCGGGTGCCCGTCCTTGCGCAGGAGCGGCAGCACGGCGACCTTCACGGGCGCGACCGATGGGTGCAGGCGCAGCACCGTGCGCTTCTCGCCGCCGATCTCGTCCTCGTCATAGGCGTCGCAGAGCAGCGCGAGCACGGTGCGGCCGACGCCGGCGGCCGGCTCGACCACGTGCGGCACGTAGCGCTCGCCGGTCCCCTGGTCGAAGTACTCGAGCTTCTCTCCCGAGTACTTGGCGTGCTGGGTGAGGTCGAAGTCGCCGCGGTTGGCGATGCCCTCGAGCTCGGACCAGCCGATTGGGTACAGGTACTCGATGTCGGAGGTCGCCGACGAGTAGTGCGAGAGCTCGTCGGCGTCGTGCGCGCGCAGGCGCAGGCGCTCGCGGTCGATGCCGAGCGACACGTACCAGTCCATCCGCGCCTGCATCCAGTGCTCGTGCCACTGCTCGGACTCGGCGGGCGGGACGAAGAACTCCATCTCCATCTGCTCGAACTCGAGCGTGCGGAAGACGAAGTTGCCCGGGGTGATCTCGTTGCGGAACGACTTCCCGACCTGCGCGATGCCGAACGGCGGCTTCCGGCGCGCGTACTGGAGGGTGGTCTTGAAGTCGAGGAAGATGCCCTGTGCGGTCTCCGGCCGGAGGTAGACCTTCGAGCCCTGCTCGGACACGGGCCCGATCGTCGTCTCGAACATGAGGTTGAACTCGCGCGCCTCGGTGAGGTCGCACTCCGCCGCCTCGCCCGGGTGCTTGGACGGCTTGAGGCCGCAGGCGAGCTCGTCGAGGTGGTCCGCCCGGAACCGCAGGCCGCAGGTCTTGCAGTCCACCAGCGGATCGGTGAAGCCGGCCAGGTGGCCCGACGCCTCCCAGGTGCGCGGGTGCTGGATGATCGCCGAGTCGAGCGCCACGACGTCGTCGCGCTCCTGGATCATCGAGCGCCACCACGCGTCGATCACGTTCTTCTTGAGCAGCACCCCGTAGTGCCCATAGTCGTACGTGTTCGCGATGCCGCCGTAGATCTCCGAGGCGGGGAAGATCAGGCCGCGGCGCTTGGCGAGCGCGACGACGACATCCATGGTGGGCGCTGGCATGGGCGCGCAGTCTAGGCCCACCTATACTCGCCCGCTCGGATGCCGATCTACGAGTACCGCTGCGAGAACGGCCACCTGTTCGAGGTGATGCAGAAGATCACGGACGACCCGGTCACCGAGTGTCAGGAGTGCGGCGCGCCGGTGCAGCGGGTGTTCCATCCGATTGCCGTGCACTTCAAGGGATCGGGCTTCTACAACACCGACTACGGCACCGCAAGGCGCAAGCGCGAGACCGAGAAGGCGGCATCGTCGGGCGCCGACAAGCAGGACGCAAAGGCGGCCGACAAGAAGGACTCCAAGGCGGAGTCCAAGCCGGCGGCGTCCTCCTCGTCCGACTGACGCATAAGCGGGCCTTATGAGGCCCCGGCGGAATCGTCATCTCCGCTGGTGGCGTGCGCTGCGACACTTGACGGCATGTCGCCTCGCCACGTCGTGCTGCTCGGTTCCCTCGCGGCGATCTGGGGCGGCTCCTACCTGCTGATCAAGTACGCGCTCGAGGACCTCAGCGCGCCGATGATCGTGTGGGCGCGGACGGCGATCGCGGCCGTCGTGCTGCTCGTCGCCTTGCGCGGCGCCGCGCCCGGCGTGCTCGCCGACATGCGCCGCCGACCCGGCTGGGCGCTGCTGCTCGGGACGGTGTCCGTGACCGCGCCGTTCCTGCTGATCACCTTCGGCGAGCTCGAGGTGCCGTCCGGCCTCACCGCGGTGCTGATCTCGCCGGCCGCGCTGTTCGTGGCGCTGTTCGCGCCGTTCATCGATCCCTCGGAGCGGATCGACCGCCGGCAAGCGGTCGGTCTCGTGATCGGGCTGGCCGGCGTGGCGATCGTGGTCGGCGTGGAGTCGATCTCCACGCTGTGGCAGTTCCTCGGCGCGCTGGCCATGGTCGGCGCCGCGGCCTTCTACGCGCTCGGCAGCTTCGTGGTCAAGGGCCGCTACGGGCGGCTGACGTCGATGCAGACGTCCTTCGTGTCGCTCTCGGTCGCCTCGCTCACGACGCTGCCGATCGCGATCGCCACGGCACCCAGCGAGGTGCCCGGGCTGCGCGCGATCGCGGCGGTCGTGGCGCTCGGCGCGATCGGCACCGCGCTCGCGTTCGTCATCTTCTACAAGCTGATCGCCGAGACCGGCGCGGGGCGCGCGTCGCTGGTGTCGTACCTGGCGCCGGGCGTCGCGCTCTTCTACGGCGCCGTGTTCCTCGACGAGGCGATCACGCTGGCGGCGATCGGCGGCCTGGTGCTGATCCTCGGCGGCGTCGCGCTCGCGTCGAGACGGCGTACCCCCGCGCCCGAGCCGGTAGCGTCCCCGGCCCATGGACCTGAGCCTGTCGCCAGCGGAGCGCGAGTTCCGTGACTCCGTCCGCGACTGGATAGCGGCCAACCACCCAGGCCCCGAGCCGGCCAACGACCCCGAGCAGTTCGAGTTCCGGCGCGCGTGGCAGCGGGCGGTGAACGAGCGCGGCTGGGCGGGGCTGACCTGGCCCGCGGAGTACGGCGGAGCAGGCGGCACGCTGGTCGAGCAGGCGATCCTGTTCGAGGAGGTCGCGCGCGCCGGGGCGCCGCCGATGGCCAACATCCTCGGCCTGGCGATGGGCGGGCCGACCGTGATCGCTCACGGCAGCGAGGACCAGCGCCGGCGCTTCCTGCCGCCGATCCTCTCGGCCGACGAGATCTGGTGCCAGGGGTTCTCCGAGCCCGAGTCGGGATCCGATCTCGCGTCGCTGAAGACGCGCGCCATGCGCGAGGGGGACGAGTGGGTGGTCACCGGCCAGAAGGTGTGGACGACCTACGCGCACGAGGCGAAGTGGTGCATGCTCGTGGCGCGCACCGACCCCGACGCCCCGCGCCACCGCGGCCTGACCTACTTCCTGATGGACATGGATCAGGACGCCGTCGAGGTGCGCCCGCTCGTCCAGATCACCGGCGAGGCCGAGTTCAACGAGCTGTTCATCGACGGCGCGCGCATCCCGCACGAGAACATCGTCGGCGGCGAGGGCAACGGCTGGCCGGTGGCGATCACCACGCTCATGCACGAGCGAGCCGGGCTCGCCTTCGCGCTCCAGGTCTCGGTGCAGATCGCGCTGCGTGAGCTCCAGGAGGAGATCCGCTCGGCGGGTCGCGAGGGGGACCCGCTCGTGCGCCAGCGCTTCGCGCAGCTCTACGCCGAGGCGCAGGTGCTGCGGCTGAACGCCTACCGCGGGCTGACGGCGATCTCCAAGCGCGGCGCTCCCGGCCCCGAGGGGTCGCTCGGCAAGTGGCACTGGGCGGAGGTCAACCAGGGCCTGACCGAGCTGGCGATGGACGTCCTCGGGCCGCGGGCGCTGATCGCCGACGGCCGTTGGCCGCATCGCTTCCTGCGCGCCCGCGCGAACTCGATCGAGGGCGGGACGACCGAGATCCTCAAGAACATCGTCGCCGAGCGCGTGCTGGGGCTCCCGCGGGCATGAACTTCGACCTCTCCGACGACCAGCGGACGATCAAGTCCACCGCGCGCGAGCTCCTCGCCGCCCGCTACCCGCTCGCCGAGGTGCGGCGGCTGGCGCTCGAGGACGAGCGCGGGTTCACCGACGCCCAATGGGACGAGATGGTGTCGCTCGGCTGGCCGGAGATCGCCGAGCTCGGCACGGTCGAGATGATCGTGGTCGCCGAGGAGCTCGGGTACGCGCTGGCCCCGACCCCCCTCCAGTCGACCTGGGTCGCCGGGCTGCTGGGCGCCGACGTGTCCGCTGGCCGCCGCGGCGCGGTGGTGATCGACGGGGTCGCCGCCGACGCCGGCACGGCGGACGTGCTCGTGGACTGGGACGGGGCGGCGGTGACCGGCGCCGACGTCGAGCCCGCCCGCTCGCTCGACCCGACGCGACGGCTCTTCACGGTCACCGGCGGCTCGCGCTCGCCGCTTGGCGCCGACGTCGACCGCGCGCGGCTCCAGGCGATGGTGATGAACGCCGCCGAGTCGGTCGGGGTGGCCGAGCGGGCCATGACGATGGCGGTCGACTACGCGAAGGAGCGCAAGCAGTTCGGGCGCGCGATCGGCACGTACCAGGCCGTCTCCCACGCGTGCGCGCAGATGCTGCTGGAGGTCGAGGGCGCGCGCTCGGCCGTCTACTGGGCGGCGTGGGCGCTCGACCACGAGCCGGACACGGCGCCGCTGGCCGCTGCCTGCGCGAAGGCTTACGCGGGGGACGCGGGGCGGCGGGTGCCGCGCTCGGCGCTCCAGGTCCACGGCGGGATCGGCTTCACCTGGGAGCACGACCTGCACCTCTTCCTCAAGCGCGGCGAGGCCAACGCCCACTCGTACGGCTCGGGCGCCGAGCACCGCGAGCGGATCGCCGCCCTCGCCGGGCTCTGAACCTCGCACGCGCCCTGCGCGTAGACCCCCGCGACCACTCTTCGAGAGGAGGTACACGGGTGAGGAGAAGGATGCAGCTGGCCGGCGCCGTGGCGCTGGTCGTGGTGCTCGGCGTGGTCGGGGCGGCGATCGCGGGCGGGGGCGGCCACAAGATCAGCGAGCGGCTGACGGGCTACGAGGAGACCCCCCTTACGCTCTCGACGCCCGCTACCGGGGAGTTCAAGGCGCGGATCAGCCGGTTCGACGACCAGATCCGCTGGCGGCTGTCGTACCGGGGCTTCGAGTCCGACGTCACGCAGGCGCACATCCACTTCGGCGCGCGGGCGACCAGCGGCGGCGTCAGCGTCTGGCTGTGCGGCAATCCGAGCCCCACGGTCACGCCGCCCGCCGGCACGGCGACCTGCCCGCTGCGGGAGGGAACCGTCACCGGCATCGCCGAGGCGGACGATGTGGTCGGGCCTGCGACCCAGGGGATCGCGGCGATGGAGTTCGACGAGTTGGTCGACGCCCTCCGCGCCGGAGCGACCTACGCGAACGTGCACACGGTCAATCGCGGCGCCGGTGAGATCCGGGCGCAGCTCGAGGACGACGACGACCACGGCCACAGGGGCCGCCACTAGCCGTCGAGGAACCTCTTGACCGCACGCTGCTTGGCGGCGTCGTCGACCGTGAGGCCGGCGCCGCCGTCAGGCAGGGTCGTCCCGCCGCTCGGGCGGAGCACGTAGCGCTTGGCGTCGCCGCTGGTCAGCTCGGCGGCGACGAGGCCGAGCAGCGTGGGCCCGGACATGTCCGACCGCACGGCCTGCGGCGCCGCCCACGAGACCCACGGGAGCCGGATGAAGGTCTCGAAGGAGACGACCTTGTCCTTGATCGCGCTCAGGATCTGCTGCTGGCGGCGTACGCGCGTCTGGTCGTCCTCCTGCGGGCGGCACTCGTTCTTGCGCGTGCGCGCCAGGGCGAGCGCCTCATCGCCGCTCAGCTCGTGCTCGCCGCGGCGCAGGCGGAGCGTCGTGCCGCCGTTGCGCTTGCCGCCGTTGATCTTCGAGATCACGCAGCCGGTCTTGACCGTAACGCCGCCGAGCGAGTCGATCAGCGCCGGGAAGTTCTCGAAGTTGACCTCGACCAGGTGGTTGATCTGGACGTCGAGATAGGACTCGACGGTCTCGATCGCCAGCGCCGGGCCGCCGAGCGCGTACGCGGCGTTGATCTTGTTCTGGCCGAAGCCCGGGATGTCGACGACGGTGTCGCGGAGGATCGAGAGCTGCGCGTTGGCGCCGCCGCCGACCCGGAGCAGCAGGATGGAGTCCGCGCGCGAGGGGGCGCCGATCGTCTGGGCTCCCGGCTCCGCGCGGTCCTTCGTGCGGGCGTCTGAGCCGAGCACGAGGATCGTGTTCGGGTCGGTGAGCGTGAAGCCGCCGCCGCTGAGCTTCGCGTCGGCCGCGTTGGAGATCTTCGAGGACTGGACCTGCGCGCTGATGAGGAACACGAGCAGGGAGATCAACAGCCAGCCGGCGACCGCGAGGGCGACATAGGCGACGACCCGGCCGGGGGTGATGCGGCGCCGGCGGGGGGCGCCCTCCTTCCTCCGGAACGGCCAGCGGCGCCTGCCGCGGCGGGGCTCGTCGGGCCCCAGGCCGCCCAGGCCGTCGTCCTCCCGCTGCCACGGCAGGCGCGGGCGGGACTTGTAGACCGTGTACTGGGGCTTGTCGTCGTCGGCCATCAGAGCGATATGGTGGCCCGCGTGGTCGAGCGAGGCGTCATAGGCGTCGACCTCGGCGGCACCAAGCTCCTGGCCGGCGCGGTCGACGCCGACCTCGGGGTCCATCACCGTACCAACCGCCTGATCTACGGCTTGGACCAGGACGGTCTCGTGCAGATGGTCGCCGACGCGGTCGAGGAGGTCAGGACCGCCGTGGGTTGGGAGATCGAGGCGGTCGGCTTCGGGATCCCGTGCACGTTCGACTCGCGCACCGGGATGGCGGTGCAGGCGGCCAACGCGCCTCTGCACGACATCGCGTTCCACGAGGTCATGTCCGAGCGGCTCGGGGTGCCGGTGGTGGTGGACAACGACGCCAACTGCGCGGTGCTGTGCGAGGCGCGGGTCGGCGCGGCGGCGGGGTGCAGCGAGGTGGTGCTGTTGACGTTGGGGACGGGGATCGGCGGCGGGCTGGTGCTCGGCGGCGAGGTCTACCGCGGCTGGCTGGGCGGGGGCGCCGAGATGGGCCACATGGTCGTCGAGATGGACGGGCCGCCGTGCCAGTCGCAGTGTCCCAACTACGGCTGTCTGGAGACGGTGGTCTCCGGCACCGCGCTGGTCCGGCTGGTGTCGGTCGCCGTGGCGCGGCGACCGGACACGCCGCTCGGGCACGCGCTCGAGGAGGGGCGCGAGCTTACGGGCCCGATGGTCACCGAGCTGGCGCGCGAGGGGGATCCGGTGGCGTGCGAGGCGATGGGCGTGATCGGCCGCCGGCTGGGGATCGGGCTGGTGTCGCTCGTCAACATCTTCAACCCGGAGATCGTGGTGATCGGCGGGGGCGTGAGCGAGGCGGGCGAGCTCCTGCTCGAGCCCGCCCGCGCGATCGTGAAGGAGCGGGCGCTGGCTCCCGGGCGTGACGTGGTCAGGATCGTGCAGGCGGAGTTCGGCGCCGAGGCGGGGATGATCGGCGCCGCGCTCGCGGCGCGCGAGGGGGGCGGCGTCGCGCGAGCCGGGTTCCCGGAGCCGGTCGCGTGACCGGCGGCCGGCTGGTCGTCTGCCCCACGCCGATCGGCAACCTCGAGGACGTGACGCTACGCGTGCTCTCCGCCTTGCGCGACGCCGACGTCGTCGCGTGCGAGGACACGCGGCGCACGCGCGTGCTGCTCGAGCGCTACGGGGTGCAGGCGACGCTCGTGAGCTACCACGAGCACAACGAGCGCGAGCGGGCGGCCGAGCTGGTGGAGCGGATGTCGGAGGGCGCG
>DASTIC010000193.1:0-4171 GCA_035717845.1 Solirubrobacteraceae bacterium | reverse complement strand
GGGATCGTCGCCGAGGACCTCGCCGTCCGCGGCTTCGCAGCGATCGACGACCGCGATCTGCGCGAGTGGCTCGTGCAGCACGGGGCACAGCAGCTTACGGTCGAGAACGCGCCCTTCATCCGCGGTCTCTACGACCTCGTGTTCGCCTACCAAGACGGCGACACCAGCCGGCCGGACCTGGCGGCGGGCAAGGCGATCCAGGCGATCATCCGCATCGCCTGCACCTACAAGGGCGCGCTTCTGTACCGGCTCAACAGCGGCATGGACGAGACCGTCTTCCAAC
Source organism: Solirubrobacteraceae bacterium (assembly GCA_035717845.1). GTDB lineage: Bacteria > Actinomycetota > Thermoleophilia > Solirubrobacterales > Solirubrobacteraceae > DASSUW01. The sequence continues at coordinate 3,888 of DASTIC010000193.1, read as the reverse complement.
CGCTCTACCAGGTGCTCAGCGACCGCAACGTGCAGTTCCGGTTCCTGCACACGGTGACCAACCTCGGCGTCGAGAACGGGGCGGTGACGACGATCGAGCTCCAGCCGCAGGTCGCGATCGACGACTACGGGGCCTATCCGGTCGACATGAGCGCCTTCGCGAAGTCCGAGCTCGATTTCGAGCGCGGCGACTCGGACGAGGGCATCGAGCCGCTCACCCTCACCCACGGAGACGAGGAGAACGGCTTCGAGCACGTCGTGCTCGCCATCGCGGGCGGCGCGCTGAAGCCGGTGTGCGGCGAGCTGGACGCAGCGAGCCCCGCGTTCCACGACATGCTGGAGAACACGAAACATGTCGCCACGCAGGCGCTGCAGGTCTGGCTGACCAAGCCGCTGAGCGAGATCGGCTGGCAGCACGCGCCGGAGGCGGTGCTCTCGGCCTACTACGAGCCGATGGCCACGTTCGCGCCGATGGGCCACCTCCGCGCGACCGAGTCATGGCCGCCGGGCGCGACGGCCCCCGCCGACATCGGCTACTTCTGCGGCCCGCTGGCGGAGGGCGCTGCCCCCGGTCCGCCGATGCCCCTGGCCGGCGAGCAGACGCAGCAGGTCGGCATGCCGGCGCCCGAGTTCGAGGAGCGAGAGGGAGCCGCCGCGCTGCTGTCGACGCCGGGCGGCCTCGACGCGATCCTGGGCAGGAGCTTCGCCGCGGTGCTCGGCGCGGGCAAGGCACTGGCCGCGTTCGACTGGAACGTGCTCTACGCCACGAAGCGGGCATCCGGCGACGAGCGTTTCGACCAGCAGTTCTGGCGCGGCAACACCGCCCCCAGCGAGCGCTACGTCACGACGTTCGCCGGGACGCCGCAGTTCCGACTCGCGCCCGATGCCTCGGGCTTCGGGAACCTCGCGCTGGCCGGCGACTGGACCCGCAACGGCATCGACGGCGGGTGCATGGAGGCGGCCGTCGCCTCCGGCCGGCTCGCCGCACGCGCGATCTCCGGGCGGCCGGCGGTCGTGCCCGGCACGACGGGCTGGCTCGCCGACAGCGGCTGGGCTCAGCAGGCCGCGGGGGCGTACGTCCAGTACGGCGGGCTCACGACGATCGCGTCCCCGTACCGCTGCGACGACGCCACGCTGCACGGGTTCTGGGCGCGCGCCGATCCCGCCCGGCTCGACCGGCTGTGCGAGCGGGTCTTCAGCGAGCCGACGGGTGGCCGGATGCGCTTCGAGGCCGTCGGCAGCCACGTGATGATCACGTGGGGCCGGATCCCGACCGTCAGCTCGCTCGACCCGGCGTTCGAGGGCGTCGGGACCGTGAACGAGGACCAGGTCGCGATCTGGGTTCCGGTCCTCGGCCCGGAGGGCTTCGCGATGTTCGTCGCCTACATCTGGCTCGACAACCCGATGTCGCTGACCACCGGTCGCGAGGTGCTCGGCTACCCCAAGACCTGGGGCGAGCTCACGTTCGCCGACGACGGAAAAGACGGGCCGTTCGGCCTGAAGGCGTTCGGGCTCCGCGAGAGGGGCGACCGCGCGGGCTTCTCCGAGCTTCTCGACGTGACGATCACGGAGTCGCCGGACGCGCTCGGCGCGCGGCTCGAGTCGATCCACGACCTCGCCTGGCACGCCGCTCGCGAGCTGCTTCCGTACGACCCGGCGGAGCTGCTCCAGACGGCCGCCGGAGGCGCCGAGCTGCTGACCGACGTGGCCCAGGCCCGGATGCGATCGGTGTTCCTCAAGCAGATCCCAGCCGTTGAGGGCTCCAGCGGCGCCGCGCTTCAGCAGATCACGGAGACGTCGTACGTGATCCGGCGGTTGCAGGCGTGGCCGCTCGGCCACACCTACCGGCTCGAGGTGCAGCCCATGTTCAGCCATCCGCTTCTCGACGACCTCGGCCTCGAGAGCCAGGTCATCGATCTCGCGTACCGCTGCGAGATGGACTTCGACGTGCGCGACAGCCGCGTGCTGTGGCCATCGTGAGCGATGCCGAGGACCGCCCTCCCAGCCAGTGGCCAGGACCGCCTGCCGATTGCCGAGTCGGGGACGCCGGGCGAGTACCGCAAGCTGTGCCCGGACAGCACGGGACCGACGTCCTGGCTGCACCCGCGGGTCCTCCTTCGCTCGCGCAACCATCTCGTCGCCAAGCTCCATGACCCGGTCGCGCGGCTGCGCGAGGAGTGGCTGCGCGTCCAGGGCGTGCCCGGCGGCGAGGCGCGGGTCGATGCGCTGAGGATCAGCGAGCACGCCGGGCGCGAGCGCACCGCGTTCGTCGTGCTCGGGGACACCGGCGAAGGCGACGCGTCGCAGATGGCGGTCGTGCCCGGCCTGCTCAAGGTCGCGCGCGGGACCGACTTCACGGTCATCTGCAGCGACGTCGTCTACCCGGCCGGCGAGGCGGGCGACTACGAGGCCAAGCTCCTCTGCCCCTACCGCGATCTCCCCGGGCCGATCTACGGCGTTCCGGGCAACCACGACTGGTACGACCGCCTGACCGGCTTCATGACCCACTTCTGCGGCGCCGAGCAGGCACCCGACGGGGACATCTGGGCCGGCGCGGGCGTGCGCGGTCGGCTCGCATCGATCCTCTGGCGCAGCTCGGACGTGCCGAAGCCACGCGAGGCACATGCGGTCGTCCAGCGCGGCCCGTACTGGAGCCTGGACGCCGGTCCTGTTGTGGTTGTCGCCGTCGACACCGGCATCGACGGCGCGATCGACGAGCCGCAGGCCGACTGGCTGCTACAGGTCTCTCGCGAGCGGCCGGACGCGCCGAAGATCCTGCTCACCGGCAAGCCGCCGATCGCCGACGCCCAGTACCGCCCGTCGCCGATCACCGGGCACCGGCATCGCGGGCGCGCGATGACCGTCGACGACGTCGTGCGCGATCCGCGGCACGGCTACGTCGCCGTCATCGGCGGCGACATCCACAACTACCAGCGCTATCCGCTGACGCTCGAAGATGGGCGCCAGATCGCGTACATCGTGGCCGGCGGGAGCGGCGCATTCACGCACGGGACCCACAAGATCCCGCGGATCGACGACGAGCGCGCGGGTGTGGCCGCCCAGGTTCTCTCGCACGCGGGCGCGCGCGTCGAGGTCAGCGAGGTCGACAGCCGACTCTTCCCCTCACGCGCGTGGTCGCTTCACTGGTTCGCGCGCCGCTTCGCGCACACCCTGCCGCTCGACGGCCCGGCGCTCAGCTACGTCGACGCAGCGGCGCTGATCGGCGACGCGCTCGGCCTCGAGCCGGTGGACCCGACGGCGCGCGAGACGCTCGCGCGCTACCGGGTGGACGGCATGCCGCTCCATATGCTCGCGGCGCAGGCGCTGTTCTTCCGGCCGCTGCCCGCGCCGGGCAAGCTGTTCCAGCGCTTCACGTCGGAGTTCCTCGACTGGAACGACGCGCCGCTGGCGAAGTCGTTCCTGCGCGTCGACGCTGATGAGGAGCGGATACGGCTTCGCTGCTACCGCGCGACGGGCTGGCTGCATGATGAGGTGTACCCGCCGGTCGAGGAGGACGTGAGCATCCCGGTGCGCTAGACGGCCTTCGCCACCGTGTCGCCGGTCTGCTCCTTGACCACGCTCGAATACGGGCCGATCGCGGCAGCGACCACCAGCTGGATCCCATGGGCAGCGGACCGGGCGCGGGCGATGCGCTCGGCGGCGCGGGCGTTCGCGTCGCGCCGTTGCCGTGCCAGCGCGCGAAGGTGTTCCTGTCAAGTCCGACGATGAAGTCGACCACGACTGTTCCTTCGGTCATGCGGAAAACGAGTGGTCGCAAGGAGCGCGCAAGCGGGCGAGCTGATACGGCGGCCGCGTCAGCCCGGGCCTTCGCCCGCGGCCTGCACAGCAGGGCGATCTTGACGCGGTTGTCGACCTCGAGCTTGTCGAG
>DASTIC010000192.1:0-7102 GCA_035717845.1 Solirubrobacteraceae bacterium | reverse complement strand
CGGGTGGTCTTCCGTCGCGGCGGTGCCGCGTCCCCGGGCGCCGTGATCAGCCCCGTGGCGCTACGAGCGCGTATCGTCAGCCGGCGATGGCCGAATCCGTGCCCCGTCATGCCGCTGCCCTGCGAGGGATCCTGCGACGCGAGTTGGTGCGACTGGACGCGCTCGCGCTGGAGCGCCGCTGACCCGGGCGCACGCGTTCCTCGGCGAGCCGCCGATCGCGTTCGCACATCGCGGCGGTGCGGAAGAGGCGCCGGAGAACACGCTGGAGGCGTTCGGAGCCGCGGTCGCGCTTGGCTACCGGTACCTGGAGACCGACGTCCACGTGACGCGCGACGGGGTGCCCGTGGCGTTCCACGACGATCGCCTGGACCGCGCCACCGATCGGGCCGGCGCGATCGCCGATCTGGCGATCGCCGAGGTCGAAGCGGCGGACGCCGGCCACCGGTTCTCGGCCGACGGTGGACGCACGTTCCCGTTCCGTGGTCGTGGCGTGCGGGTGCCGCGCCTCGAGGCGCTGCTCTCGAGCTGGCCCGAGTGCCGCGTCAACATCGATCCGAAGGCGGACGGGTGCGTGCTGCCGCTGGCCGCCCTACTCGATCGCCTCGATGCCTGGGAGCGAGTGTGCGTGGGCTCGTTCTCCGATCGCCGCCTCAGCTGGATTCGCCGGCTCGGACGGGGCCGGGCCTGCACGTCGATGGGACCTCGTGCGGTGACCGTGGCACGTCTGACCGCGGCTGCAGGCTGGATGCCGCGGCAGGGTGCCGATTGCGTCCAGGTGCCGTTACGGCACGGGCGGATCCCGATCGTCACCAGGCGGTTCGTGCGCGCCGCCCACCGAGCGCGGCTCCCGGTCCACGTGTGGACCGTTGACGACGAGCCGACGATGCAGCGACTGCTCGACCTCGGCGTCGACGGCATCAGGACCGACCGGCCAGGGCTGCTGCGCGACGTGCTCGCCGGCCGCGGCATCCCGCTGTGATCGGGACGGCGATTCATGGCCGCATGGCCGAGCTGGCGCGAGACTTCCACCGCCCCGCAGGAGGATCGTCCGGCTGAGGTATCACCGATCCTCAGCAGTTCGGGTGGCTGATGGCCACGCGACGTTCGTCTACCCGCCTGTCCCCGGCCACGGCTCGGACAGGGTGGGCCTACGGAGTGAGCAGGCGAGCCAGATGCTCGTACTCGACTGGGCCCAGCTCGGCCGAGAAGACGAACGGAAGCGTAATCACGGGCGCCGGCGTCCGCTCGCGCAGCCAGCGGACACGTTCGGCGTGCGCGCGACCTTGCCGGTGCACGGCGAGTGCACTGTGCAGCAGCCCGCTCGCGGCGACACGCTCGCACAGCTGCTGCAGCAGCGCGGCCTCGTCTTCGGTGAAGTGTTCCGGGTAGACCGCGTCGATCACGACGAGGTCCAGGCCCCGTCCGAGGGCCTCGTGTAGGCCGGCCTCGAGCTCGAGCAGCTCGTGCAGCGGCATCTCCTCCGGCAGCGACACGCCCACGTATCCCGTCCGGTCGGGGTCCGCGAGGAACCGATGGAGGATTCGTGCCTGCTTGCCCACCGGGCCCACCGGCGCGACGCGGCCGACGGTGGCCGGCGCCGACAGCATGCCGAGCGCGTGCCCGGTCGCGGGACCGTCGACGATGACGAGCTCGTACTCGGGCGCCTGGGCAAGATCCGCGGCCTTGCCGATCGTGACCAGCTCCTTCGCGCCGGGCGCGGCCTCCACGAAACGCGTGAATGCGCGCGAGTGGCCGAGCGTTGCCGCGGCGATGCCACCGCCCGGCTGGGCTCGCATCCAGTCGAGCAGCGCCTCGCGAGGGTCGATCGAGAGCTCGGCGACACCGTCGCAACGCTGGAAGGCGCCGGCGAGTGCGTGAGCACCGCCCACCTCGCAGACGAGCGTGCGGCGCCCGCTCGCCGCGGCCGCGAGCGCGAGGACGGCGGCGACCGTAGTCTTGCCCGCGCCGCCCTTGCCGGTGACGTAGACGAACTCCCGCGCGAGAAGCGGCCCCACGGTCCGGCGCTCGACGGCCTCGGCGCTGCTCAGGCCCTGCTCGCGGTCGCTCTGCAGCAGCACGAGCGTCTCGGGAACGGGCAGGCGTCGCATCGCTCACCTCGCGAGCGCGGACCGGCGGGCGACCAGGACCGGGCAGGGCGCGTGGTTGACGACCCAGCGCGAGGTGCTGCCGAGCAGCAGCTCCTTGAAGCCACCGAGACCGCGACTGCCGACCACCAGCAGCGCCGGCGCGTGCCGCTCACTCGCCGTGACCAGCGCGTCGCGCGCGCCCGCCTCGACGACCGCCTCTTCGATGACCTCGAGCGGCGCGGCGACGGTTTGTCGCGCCTCATGAAGCACGGTGACCGCGTCACGCCGCACCGCCTGACGCATCGCCCCGGTCGGCGCGCTGACGAACGGGACGCGCGGGTCGTATGCGTGCACGAGCACGAGCGCGGCGCCCAGCAGCGCCGCGAGCGCCTGGCCGAGCTCCAGCGCATGGCGAGAGGAGTCAGACCCGTCGATCCCGATCACCACCGTGCGCGCGTGCGCCGCGGGAGCAGAGCGCCCGTGCTCGCGAAACACCATGACCGAGCACGGCGCATGGGCCAGAACCTGCGACGACACGCTGCCGAGCAGCGCGCCGCGGACGCGGCCGACGCCGTGCGAGCCGGTGAGGATCATGTCGGCGCCCGAGTCGACAGCGGCCGCGATGAGCACGCCCGCCGGGCTCCCGCGAACCACCCGGCACTCGACGACAGCGTCCTCCGCCGCGTACTCGCGCAGGTTCTCGAGACGCGATTGCCATTCGCGTTCGTAGGCCACCACCTGCTCAGCGGCGGCCGGGAGGAGGTCGGCGGACGGAGCCGTCTCCGGCGTCGGGCCGGCATTGACCACGATCGCCTGACACCCGACCTTGCCGGCCAGCCACAGCCCGAATGCGGCAGCCGCGTTCGCGCAATTCGAGCCGTCGTAGCCGACAACGAGCCGCGCCACCCGCAGATCCTGAAGACGCTCGGAACCGGTCGAGATGGGCGAACGAGCTTCATCGGACGCAGGCATGCGGCACTTCTCCTTGGGCTCAACGGGTGCGCCGAAGCCTCGCTGCTCGGGCGCCGGCGGACATCGGCGCTCGGCCACAGCGTCCGAAGCGGCGAACTACGGAGCGGGCCGCATCGCCGATGCGCCACCGCCACCCGCCACTCAGTCCGTCACGGCGCCACCGCAGAGATCGTCGAACACACCGATCGGGGACGAGGGCGGGAGGGCGCCCACCCAGCGGCAATGGGCGCGAGGTGCCCGGCGACGTGTCGGGCGGTCAGGTCCGGCCGTGCTGCTCCAGCGGGCGTCGCAGCTCGGCGAGCAGCGCCTGGTCGTCGATGCCGTGCACGTCTGCAGTGAGCCGCACGAGGCGATCGGAGAGCACCACCGGATAGGGCGGGGCGGGCGTGGCGCCTGGCCGGCGGAGCGTCTCCGGAAGCGCGCGCAGCTCGCCGGCGGCGCGGCGGCGAAGCGCAGCGAGCGAGTCATGAAGCGTGCTGCGGCCGTCGCGCATGACGGTTTCCAGGAGCGGACGGCCGAGCAGGCGCTCGCCGGCGACGGCGAGCACGTCCTCGCGCATCTCGCCGCTGGTCACGTGCCGGAACACCTGCTTGGGTCCGGGGAGCGTCGCCTTGGCCGGGGAGCGCTTGGCGACCGGCCGCCAGCCGCCGTCGCGGCGGTCGGCGACCAGCTTGTAGACACCGCCGACCGTCGGGGAGTCGCGGCTGGTCCCCAGGTCGGTGCCGACGCCCCAGACGTCGACCGGGGCGCCGGCGGCGACGAGCGCGGCGATCTGGGGCTCGTCGAGGTCGCCGCTGACGACGATCGCGGCGTCCCCCATGCGGGCCTCGTCGAGCAGCGAGCGGGCGGCGCGGGCAAGCTCCAGGCGGTCGCCCGAGTCGAGCCGCACGCCCTTGAGCAGCACGCCGGTCTCGCGTGACGCGGCGATTGCGCGGCGGACCCCCTCGACGGTGTCGTAGGTGTCGACGAGCATCACAGCGTTCTCCGGCGTGTCGCGCATGAACGCCCCGAACGCGTCCTCCTCGGTGCGGAACGACATCACATAGGAGTGGGCCATCGTGCCGACCGGCGTGAGGCCGTAGCGCTTGGCGGCGGCGACGTTCGACGTGCCGGCGGCGCCCGCGATGACGGCGCACCGGGCGGCCTTCATGGCGGCGTCGGTGCCGTGGTCGCGGCGCGGTGAGAAGTCGACGATCGCACCGCCCGCGCCGGGAGTGCCGCCCCCGGCGGCGAGGACGAGCCGGGCGGCCTTGGTGGCGATCGCGGTCTGGAAGTTGAGCTGGTTGAGCAGCAGCGTCTCGATCAGCTGAGCCTCGATCCGCGGCGCGGTCACGCGCAGCAGCGGCTCGCCGGCGAACGCGACCGTGCCCTCCGGCATCGCCTCGACCTCCCCGGAGAACCGGAAGCCGGATAGGTACTCCAGGAACGCCGGCGCGAACCCCAGCGCGCGCAGGTAGGCGAGCTCGCCGGCTCCGAAGCGCATCGCCTCGACGAGGCTCAGCGCCGGCCCGAGGCCGGCGACGAGCAGCCAGTCCCGATGCGGCGGCAGATGCCGCACGAAGAGCTCGAAGACCGCCGGCTCGTTCATCCCCTCCCGGAGGTAGCTGGCGGCCATGGCCAGCTCGTACTGGTCCGTCAGCAGCGACGTCTCGGCGGAGGACAGCAGGCCGGGATCGTTGATCCTCGGCCGCGCGGGCGACGGCCTCCGTGCCGTCGCCCGGGCCCGGCTCGAGCCGCGGATGACTATCCGCCGCCGGCCGTCGGGGTGATCTTGACCGGCTCCGCCGCGGCCTCCTTGGGGAGCGGGATCGTGAGCTCGAGCACGCCGTCGCTCGTCGTGGCCTTGATCTTCTTCGGGTCCACTCCTTCGGGGAGCGGCATGCTTCGCGTGAAGGCGCCGTAGCGCCGCTCGCGGCGCACGAACTCCTTGCCCTTCTCCTCGCTGGTCTCCTCGTGCTTGCCCGAGATCGTCAGAACGCCGCCTTCGGCCTCGATCTCGATCTCCTCGGGCTTGATGCCCGGGACTTCCGCGCGGACGACCAGGTCTCCGTTGTCGCGGATCATGTCGATCGCGGGCATCCACTCGCGGTCGCGGCCATCGGCGACGTCGGAGAGCAGGCGGTCGAAGCGCGAACGCATCTCAGCGAGTTCGGCGAACGGCTCCCAGCGCGTAATCGAGTGCGCCATGAAGCACCTCCTTGGTATCGGGCGTCTGACGCTACGCGCGGCGATGCATCGCCACATCGGGAATCGCCGGCCGATCGCGTCCGTAGAACTCCACACACGCGAGCGGTCGGCCCCCGATGGCGGCGGCTGGGCGGCGCGGGACGATGGCGCGATGCAGTCGTCGGCCCGTGCCGGTCTGAGCGGGAAGTTCGCCGGCGGATCCGCGGGGGTCGCTGTCTTCAGTGCAGCGGCGCCGACTGGGCTGGAGGCGGCGGGGATTGAGCTCCAGACACTGCCGGATCCGCCGGCACTGCGCATCGTCGACGGTTTCGGGCGTCGGCGCATCGGTGACAGCGCCGGATCCGAGCGAGTGACAACTACGGACTACCACGGATGTACGGTGCGCGGCCGCGAGGGAGGATCGCCTGGCAACAAGAGGAGGAGCGATGCCGGTCACAACTCGCGCCTCGCATACCGCGCCGGCTGACGACGCCGGGGGTGGTCGCGGACGCGCACAGAGCAGGCGAGTGCCGTCGGCGCTGGCGAGACAACAGGCTCGCCGCGACCGCAACCGGCGCCTGACCGCGGTGATGGCGGCGCTCGCGCGCAGTCGCACGCTGCACGGCGGCCGCGGGTAGATCACGCCCCGCGACCGCGGGGTAACTGCGGATGCGCCGGTCCCACCGGGGCGGGACGATGAACGCATGGTCTTCCGTGATCGTCGTGCCGCCGGCGTTCGCCTGGCGACGCAGCTCGAGCCGCTCAAGGACGCGCGGCCGGTCGTCGTCGCACTGCCGCGCGGCGGCGTTCCCGTCGGCTTCGAGGTCGCGCAGGCACTGCACGCTCCGCTCGACGTCCTCGCAGTGCGCAAGCTGGGCGCGCCCCTGTGGCCCGAGCTCGCCGTCGGCGCCGTCGCCGAGGAGGACGTCGGGATCCTCGACCCTCAGATGGCCGCACGGACCGGGATGACGCAGGCCGACCTCGAGCGCGTGCTCGGTCGGGAGTCGGAGGAGCTTCGCCGCCGCGTGCACGCCTACCGCGACGGTCGCCCGCCGGTCCCGCTCGCAGGCCGCACGGTCATCGTCGTCGACGACGGGCTCGCCACGGGCCTCAGCGACCTCGCCGCCGTGCGCGCGCTGCGCCGGCGCGGCGCTCGGCGGATCGTCGTCGCGTCACCCGTCGGCTCGTCCGAGGCGATCGCGCTCCTGCGCGAGGAGGCCGACCGCGTCGTCTGCGCGACGGTGCCTCCGCAGCTGGACGGCGTCGGCCGCTGGTACGAGGACTTCTCCGAGGTGACGGACGCCGACGTCGTCGCCCTGCTCGCCGCCGCCCACCGGGGCGACGGCGCGAGGCACGGGCCCGAACGGACCGTCGCGTTCGACCTGGGCGGAGAGCGGCTCGCCGGGAACCTCAGCGTGCCCGGCGGTGCCGGCGGCCTCGTCCTCTTCGCCCACGGGAGCGGCAGCAGCCGCCTGAGCCCGCGCAACCGCGCCGTCGCGCGGGCGCTCAACGACGCGGGCTTCGCCACGCTGCTCTTCGACCTGCTGAGCGAGCGCGAGGGCGCTCGTCGCGCGGCGGTCTTCGACGTCCCGCTGCTGGCCGAGCGACTGCTCGCGGTGACGCGCTGGACGCGCGAGGAACCCGAGCTCGCCGCTCTGCCGCTCGGGTACTTCGGCGCCTCGACCGGAGCGGCCGCGGCGCTCTCCGCGGCAGCCGAAGCCCGCGGCGCCGTGAGCGCCGTCGTGTCCCGTGGCGGCCGCCCCGATCTCGCCGGCGAGCGGCTCGGACGGGTGAGCGCCCCCACCCTGCTGATAGTGGGCGCGCTGGACACCGACGTCCTCGAGCTCAACCGCCGCGCGGCGGCCCAGCTCCGCTGC
>DASTIC010000191.1:0-2843 GCA_035717845.1 Solirubrobacteraceae bacterium | reverse complement strand
TCGACGTCCCAGGCGCGGCGCGCGCGCCACAGCTCCCCGTCGACGCTCACCGTGCCGACGGGGTCGAGCGGCCGGCGCACGACGCCCATCCGCCCGACCAGCCCGCCGCTGTCGGAACGCCGGCGCCGGCGGACCTCGGCCCGCACCTGGCCGGCGACGCCGATCGCCGCGACGGCCAGCGCCGTCACGATCAGCACGCCGACGGCGGCCAGCGCGACCCATCCCCAGTCGATGAATCCCAGGAGCACGTCGATCACGACCGAATCGGGCAGGCGCGGGGGCGGTGGTACAGCACACCTACATCCTCCCCCTCGAGGTCAGTGGGCACCATGGGTGTCCACACCCAACCGTCAGCGGCGGCTGATCGGCGAGGCCGGCGCCCGCTTGTCCTCGCCGGCGGGAGCGCGCAGCGTCGCCAGCATCCGTGCCCGGCGGGCGCGGAGCTCTGGCGCTTCGAGCCGCAGCACGCTGCAGATCTCGGCCTCGGAGACGCCGTGGACCAGCAGCCCGAGGAGCGGCCGATCGTCCGCACCGATCGTCTCGCCCGCGGCGACGAGCACGTCCGGAGCGATCGGGGGAAGCGCTGTTCGCCCCGCCGCGACGGCGCGGATGGCCTCGGCGAGCTCCTGGCCGGTCGCGCCCTTGTGGACGATGCCGCGTGCACCGGCGATCAGCGCCGGGACCGTGAGCCAGTCGTCGGCGAACGCGGAGTGCACGATCAGCGCCGGCGCCCCGACCTCGCTCGCGAGGCGCAGGCAGATCGCCAGCCCGTCTTCGTCGGGAAGCCGGTAGTCGACGAGGAGCACGTCGGGCGCGGTGCGGTACAGCAGCGGCGCCAGCTCGGCGCCCGAGGCGGCGGAACCGACCGGCGTCATGTCGGGCTGGGCGCGCAGCGCGGCTTCAAGACCGAGACGAACGGCGTAGTGGTCGTCGACGACGGCGATGCGGATCATCTCCGACAGCGTCACGCAGAGGCGTGCGCCGGGCCATGGGCGATCTTCCCCATCTCGTCAGGGCTCGACGAGGCCCTGGCGGATGGCGTAGCGCGTGAGCTCGACGCGATTGCGCATGCCGAGCTTGCCGAGGATGTTCTCGCGATGGCGCTCGACGGTGCGCGGGCTGATCGTCAGCTCGCGGGCGATCTCGTCGGAGGTGAGCCCTTCGGCGATCAGCTTGATGACCTCGCTCTCGCGCGGGGTGAGATCGTCGGGGAGTTGGCTCTCCCCGAGGGCCGCGCGCTCGAGGTGCTCGCGCAGCAGCGAGCGGACCATCCCGGGGTAGATGAACGTCTCGCCCCGCAGCGCCGCCCGACAGGCGAGGACGAGGTCGCGGTCGGCGACCGTCTTGAGGACGTACCCGGACGCCCCGGCCTTGACCGCTTCGAGGAAGTAGTCGAACACGTTGTGCATCGAGAGCATCAGCACGCGCAGCTCGGGTCGGCGCGCGGTCAGCTCGCGCGCGGCCTGCAGGCCCGTGCGCCTCGGCATGGCGACGTCGAGCAGCGCGAGGTCCACGCGCGGGTCCAGGCCGCGCTCGACCGCGCGGTTGCCGTCCTCGGCGACGGCGACGACCTCCAGGTCCGGCGCGGCGTCGATGACCATGCGCAGGCCGTCGCGGACGAGGCCGTGGTCGTCGGCGATCAGGACGCCGGCCTTCAACGGCACGCTCATGCCAGCGGGACCCGCAGCTTGACCTCGGTGCCGCCCACCGAACGCGAACCGACATCGAGCGTCGCGCCGGTGTAGGCGGCGCGTTCGCGCATGCCGCTGATCCCTCGTCCCGCGTTGAGGTCAGCGCCGTTGAGGCCCTCGCCGTCATCGGCGATCCGCAGCTCGAGCACGTCGCCGCGGACCCCGAGCGCGACCTCCACCTGGCGGGCGCGGGCGTGGCGGACGACGTTGGTGAGGCTCTCCTGGGCGATCCGGTAGACGACCAGCTCGGTCTCGGCCGAGAGCGCGGGCAGCGCGACGTCGATCTCGCGCCTGATCCCGAGTTCGGTGCGATCGGCGACGGCCGCCGTCAGCCCGATCAGCGCGCTTCGCAGGCCGAGCTCCTCGAGCGACTCGGGTCGCAGCCCGCGCGCGATCTCGCGGACCTGCTCGGCTCCCTCGCGAACCATCCCCTGCAGCTCGCCGACCCGCGTCCGTGCCTCCTCCGGCAACGTCGTCCCCAGCGCGTCAAGGCTCAGGACGACCCCGGTCAGCAACTGGCCGACCTCGTCGTGGAGCTCCAGCGCGATCCGCCTGCGCTCGTGCTCCTGCGCGCCAATCGCCCGCCGGCCGCTCTCACGACGCTCCTCCTCGAGGCGGTCGAGCATCTCGTTGAAGGCGGCGGTGAGCTCCAGGACCTCGCGACCGCCGCCGGACGCCGGCAGGCGGGCGCGCGGTGCCAGCAGGTCGGCGCGCCGCATCGCCTCGGTCAGCCGCTCGAGCGGATCGAGCGTGCGCCGGACCAACAGGAAGTTGAGGACCAACACGAGCGCGAGCCCGAACGCGAGGACCAGGACCTCCCGCACCAGGAGCTCCGAGCTCACGGTCGCCGGCGAGATCGCGAGCGTCAAGGCCGCCGCCACCAGCAGCACCGCATTGATGGCGAAGATCCGCCAGTAAAGCGACATTGCCGACACTATCCGCGCTGATCGGGCACAGGGCAATGGGCACGACTTCCCATCCACGGTCGAGCGAGATGGGCGTCAAGCCCCATTCCGGACGCGCGGCTCGCGGTGGAGGATGCAAAGGGCAAGCAAACCCGCGCCGAAGGAGTGACCATGGGTGTACCGCGAGGCATGCCGAGCGACCGGGTCCCGCCCGAGGACCCGCAACCGATCCCGCACCGACGCAACC
>DASTIC010000190.1:0-4109 GCA_035717845.1 Solirubrobacteraceae bacterium | reverse complement strand
CCGAAGGCCGCCGGGTCCGATCGCGCTTCGAGCGCCAGCTCTTCATCGCGCTCAAGCGACAGTGCATGCAGTTCGACCGGCCGCGGTGCAGCGTCTTCCATGCGAACCCCACCAGCATGGGACGACGAGCGTCGTCCGTTGTACTGATAACGGATGGGGTCCGGAAATCGGACACTCGGTGCGTCCGTGAGCAGCGTACCCAGGTCCGCCAGCGGTAGCGCGTAGCTGGGTCGTACGGGTCGAATCCCGAACGTCCGAGCTCATCCAGGCGACACGACCTCCGACGCGGGCGCCGTCCGCGGCGTGGCGGCCCTTTTGGACCCGGCATGGCCTGCTACCGCCTCGAGGGCCCTCGAGGCCAGCTGGGCCGGTCGCTGCTCCGCGAGCGCCGCCGCGAGACGCCGCGCCGACGCCGCGAACCCCGGGTCCTCGAGCACTCTCTTGACGGCCGCGCCGATCACGGCGGGAGAGCTCTTCGGCGACAGCCGCACCCCGGCGCCGTGCCACTCGACCCGGGCGGCGTTGTCGGGCTGGTCACGACCGATCGGCAGGCAGACGAGCGGGAGGCCGTGGGCGAGAGCCGCATGGACCGTTCCGAGGCCGGCGTGGGTCACGACCGCGGCGGCCTGGGGCAGCACGCGGGCGTGGGGCACGTAGCGGGCGACGTGGACGTTGGCGGGCGGCGTGGACTGAAGCGTCGCGCCTCCGGTCGTGACGAGGGCCCGAACTGGAAGGGTCCCGAGCGCCGTCAGGACCCGCTCGAGCAACGGGTCGTGGGCCTGGTGCGTCGTGCTGAGCCCGACGACCACGAGCGGCCGGTCATCGCCGGGCGACCAGGGCGACTGCCAGTCAGGCGTCGGCGCCGGGGGGTCGAGCTGCGGACCGACGTACTCGACGTTCGCGGGCAGACGCGCCGGGAAGTCGAACGCCGGCGATGTGAGCACGAGCGCCCGCTCGACTCGCCCGATCAGTTCGTCGAACGTGTGCAGCGGCTCGAGACCGAGACCCGCCCGCACCGCGTTGAAGCGGGGCAGCAGCGGTCGCTCGTACATTTGCCGGAAGATCAGCCGCCCAACCGCCTCGCGCAGCGTCCCCAGCGGCCCCACCATCGGCGCCCAGCCCATGCCGTAGGGCGGCAGGCCGGGAGCGGGGAACGGGTAGATCGTGTGGATCAGCATGGCCGCCGGCACCGCGGCCCGCTCGGCGGCGAAGAGGGCTCCGAACAGGAGGAAATCGAACGCCACGACGTCGGCCGGACGGCGCTCGAGCGTGGCGAGGACGTCGGTCGCCACCGGCCGGGCCATCGCGGCCACAAGGTTGTCGCGGGCAGCGGCGAGAGCGGCGGCCTTCGAACGAGCCTCGAAGTCGCGGACGAGCGAGCGGTCTCGCACCGACTCGTCGTGCTCCGGAATCTCGC
Source organism: Solirubrobacteraceae bacterium (assembly GCA_035717845.1). GTDB lineage: Bacteria > Actinomycetota > Thermoleophilia > Solirubrobacterales > Solirubrobacteraceae > DASSUW01. The sequence goes on along the minus strand of DASTIC010000190.1, from coordinate 2,692 downwards.
GGTAGGGCTCGAACGCGATCCCGGCCGCCTCGATCTTCTCTCGGAGCACGGCCGGCCCGAGCATTCGCACCCGGTGACCCCGCGCCACCAGGCGCCGCGCAAGCGTGAGTTGCGGCGGCACGTTGCCGCCGCCGGCCCAGAGCACGAACAGGAACTCCTGGCTCATGGCCTCCTCCGATCTCCGATGGCCGCGCGGATCATGCTGGCCAGCACCGACGCGGTCTGCGGGCGGTCGAGGCCGAGATCGAGTCGCAGAAGCTTCCAGGTGAACACGTCCGTGAGCGCGATGAGCTTCGGTCGCAGCAGCGGGTCGGACGTCTCGGCGAGCGACGGCCCGAACGTCCGCTCGACCCACGCATAGTGGGCAGCCCGGCCACCGTCGGCGAGCACGCGCAGCTGAGGAACCCGCTCCTCCTGCGCCAGCAGCCGCAGGGCGGACCGGCCCCACTCCTCGTAATGCTCGACCAGGTTCTCGACCGCTCCGTCGACGTCACCGACCGGCGCGGTGCTCCGCTGCGCGAGGACCTCGCTCGTGGCCTGCTCGGCGGCGGCTGCGACGAGCCGGTCGCGCGTGCCGAAGTGTCGAAGGACGGTCTGGACGGTGACCCCCGCGCGCCCCGCGACGTCCTCGAGCGTGATCTGATCGTGGAACCGCTCGACGTGGAGATCGAGCACCGCGCGGAGGATCCGGCCGCGGGTCGCTGCGGCCGCCTCCGCACGCGCCCGCATCCGGTAGGGTCGGGACTGTGAGCGTGGAGGCGCTTTCATGTCAGTCCATACTAACGTTAAATTTGCAGCCGTCAAGAACGGGCGAACGTCGACCCCCACGAAACTGTTTGTGGCGTGGGTCCGCATACCGGCGGGGCGGGCCGCCTCGGCGTCCTTTGTTGCAGAGACCCCGTTCACGCCCTTCCGGCCGATTGGCAAACTAAGGGTGGGCAGCGGGTCACAGCGGAACGATCACAGCCAGGAGGAGGCCGAGATGAGCCGCGACGCAACTGAGATCGAAGAGCATCTTCGGGCGGCGTCGGACGCGATCCTTCTGCTGCTGACCGAGGTGACCCAGCTCGAGCGGCACAAGCGCGCCATCCCCCCGGGCGAATCGCGGTTTGATGAGGTGGCACGGTCTGCTCGCATCGCCGCGGAATCGCTCGCCCAGTTCACGCAGCAGGAGGAGGATTGGGCTCGGATCGCGACATCCGACAGAGACGACATCGAGCCGATCGAGGAGTCGCAGAACCGGCCGGCGATCGCAGCCATCCTCGAGCGCTGGCGGGCCATCGAGCGGCAGCTCGATGACGTACTACCGGGCTCGCCGGAATCCGTCCGGCTGTTCGCGGAGTTCGAGCGCACGCGGGACGAATACATGGCGGCTTTTCGCGCTCGCTATCCGGTCGATGACGACTGATGCGCTCGACGCCGGACGAGCGAGAGCGGCCCGCGCGCGGGCCATCGCCATGCCGCCGCGCAACCGGACAATGACCGTTTGACTTGCCACGCCGCAGCCCATTAAGTGCGAACGGCCCAGGTGATTCCGCCCACTGCATCTGGAGAAACCTGTCCGAGAGGCGTCCACTGAGGCCGCGAGCCGCCTGCAGCGGCTTGGTCGCTGCTCTCGCGCGCGTCGGTAGCGCGACGTCCTAGGAGGTAGCCCGACGTCGTTGGCCGTTCGCCACCCGTTGGCGGCTCATGCGGCTGCCGAAGTGCGGGACCGGCTGGTGGCGCATGGAATGGAGGTCAGGCGATGAACGACGCGGCGTTGCGCATGGGCTGGCGGGAGCGAGTCGCGCTGCTCATCCACCGCCAGCTCGACCGGCGGCTATCACCGTTCGGCGTATGGCTCATGCGACGGACGAAGGGATCGATCACCGCTCGGTACAAGGTCCACGCGTTGGTGCTCGCAACAACGGGGCGCAAGTCAGGGCGACGGCGAGCGGTCGTCCTCCAGTACTTCCCGGACGGCGACGCGATGATCGTGGTCGCGACGAACGACGGTGGCGCGACCCATCCGGGCTGGTATCTCAACCTCGTCACGAGCGCTAACGCGGAGGTGGAGGTCGGCGGGCGGCGGCTGAACGTCTCGGCCACGGAGCTGGCTGATGACGATGCCGAGCGCTGGTGGCGGCGAATCCTCGAAGTGGCGCCCGACTACGAGCGCTACGCGCGCGCTGCCCGTCGGACCTTTCCCATCCTGCGGCTCGCGCCATCGTGACGGGAGGCGATCGAGTCATGACGGCAGGCGCCCGACCAGCAGATACGCCGCAACCCGACCCTTGCCCTTCATGAGGCCCCGTCGGACAGCTGAGCGATCAGTGCGCGTCGAGGGACTCCATCTGGCTGGCCGTGTTGACCGCGTCGGCCCAGGTCGTAACTGAACGCGACGCGGCGGTATGGCGTCGCCGGGCTACGCCCTCGGCCCGAGCCAGAGAGCCACGCCGATCCAGGCGAAGCCGAGCGCGAGCATCGCCCCGAAGATGGCGGAACCGATCTGACCGGCGGCCGGGGGCAGGAACTCGGCGACGAAGAAGACGAAGAAGAACCCGGCCGTCGCCGCCACCAGCAGGGCGGCCGCCGGTCGCGGCAGGACGTCGGCCTGGAACGTCACGATCGCCGTCAGCAACAGACCGATCGTCAGCGCGATCCCGAGCGCGAAGACGACCGGATGCTCCCCGGTCGCCACCTCGAGTGAAGG
>DASTIC010000189.1:0-22417 GCA_035717845.1 Solirubrobacteraceae bacterium | reverse complement strand
CGCGGCAAGGCGGAGCCGGGGGACAAGACGATGGTCGACGCCCTGCTGCCCGCACTCGACGCGCTCCGTCGCGGCGAGTCGCTGCAGCAGGCGGCCGACGCGGCGGAGGAGGGCATGAAGGCGACGATCCCGCTCGAGGCCCGCAAGGGGCGCGCGAGCTATCTCGGCCCGCGGAGCATCGGCCACCAGGACCCCGGCGCGACGTCCTCGCATCTGTTGCTGAGCGCCGCGTCGGCGGCGTTCGGCGATCGGGAGTAGTGTCCCGGCCCGTCGGGGTCAACTGCATGGAGGAGGAGGGAAGCTCTTGAGCATCTTCGGCGCAGAGGTGATCGGTACCGGTCTCCTGATCCTTCTGGGCGACGGCGTGGTGGCGGCGGTGCTGCTGAACCACTCCAAGGCTCAGAACGGGGGCTGGATCGTCATCACTTGGGGTTGGGGCATGGCGGTGATGGTTGCGGTGCTCGCGGTCGGCCAGTTCAGCGGCGCGCATCTGAACCCGGCAATAACGATCGGGTTCGCCCTCGAGGGCAGGACCGAGTGGGGTGATGTCCCCGAGTATCTAGCCGGGGAGTTCGTCGGCGCGTTCATCGGCGCGACCCTCGTCTGGCTGTCGTATCTCGACCACTGGCGCGAGACCGAGGATCCAGGGCTCAAGCTGGCCGTGTTCTGCACGGCGCCCGCGATCCGCAACCCGATCTCGAACATCATCACCGAGGTCGTCGGGACGTTCGTGCTGGTGTTCGGCGTCATGGCGTTCTTCGCCGACGAGGCGACGGCGGCCACGGGACTAGGCGGCCTGCTGGTCGGCCTGCTGGTGCTCGCGATCGGCCTTTCGCTGGGCGGGCCAACCGGGTACGCGATCAACCCAGCACGTGACCTAGGGCCGCGCATCATGCACGCCATCCTGCCGATTCCCGGCAAGGGCGGCTCGGACTGGGGCTACTCCTGGGTGCCGGTCGTGGGGCCGCTCATCGGCTGCGCCCTGGCGGCGGCGGCGTTCTCGGCCTTCTACCCGGGCTGAGCACCGAGGATCTCGAGAGCAAGGAGGAGCTTGATGGCGAAGTACGCGGCAGCGATCGACCAGGGCACCACCAGCACGCGATGCATGATCTTCGACCACGGCGGCCAGGTGGTCAGCGTCGCGCAGAAGGAGCACGAGCAGATCTATCCCAAGCCGGGGTGGGTCGAGCACGACGCCAAGGAGGTCTGGGCACGCACCCAGGAGGTCGTCGACGAGGCGATGTCCTCGGCCGGAGCGAGCGGGGACGACATCGCGGGGGTGGGCATCACCAACCAGCGCGAGACGGCGGTGGTGTGGGACCGCACCACCGGCGAACCCGTCCACAACGCGATCGTGTGGCAGGACACGCGCACCGATCGCCTGGTCGACGAGTTCTCGCGCGACGGGGGCCAGGCGCGCTTCCAGGAGAAGGTCGGCCTCCCGCTCGCGACGTACTTCTCCGGGCCGAAGATCCGCTGGATCCTCGACAACGTCGACGGCACTGCCGAGAAGGCCGAGTCCGGTGACCTGCTGTTCGGCAACATGGACACCTGGGTGATCTGGAACCTCACCGGCGGAACCGACGGCGGTCTGCACATCACGGATGTGACGAATGCCAGCCGCACGATGCTCATGGACCTCAAGACCCTGGACTGGGATGAGGAGGTCATGGGCGTGATGGGCGTGCCGCGCGCGATGCTGCCGGAGATCAAGGCGTCCAGCGAGGTCTACGGCGAAGTGTCGTCGGGCGGCTCCCTTCAGGGCGTCCCGATCGCCGGCGACCTCGGCGACCAGCAGGCGGCGACGTTCGGCCAGACGTGCTTCGCCGTCGGCGAGGCCAAGAACACGTACGGCACGGGCAACTTCCTGCTGCTCAACACCGGCACGGAGCTCGTGCACTCGAAGTCGGGCCTGCTGACGACCGCCGGCTACAAGATCGGCGACCAGCCCGCGATCTACTGCCTCGAGGGCTCGATCGCGATCACCGGCGCGCTCGTGCAGTGGCTGCGCGACAACCTGAAGATGATCAAGGCGGCACCCGAGGTCGAGGACCTCGCGAGGTCGGTCGACGACAACGGCGGCTGCTACATCGTGCCCGCGTTCTCTGGCCTGTTCGCGCCGTACTGGAAGTCCAACGCGCGCGGCGTGGTCGCGGGCCTGACCCGCTACGTGAACGCCGGCCACATCGCCCGCGCGACGCTGGAGGCGACCGCCTACCAGAGCCGCGAGGTCGTCGAGGCCATGAACGCCGACTCGGGCGTCGACCTCGAGTCGCTGAAGGTCGACGGCGGCATGGTCGGCAACGACCTGCTGATGCAGTTCCAGGCCGACCTGCTCGGCGTGCCGGTCATCCGCCCGAAGGTGCCGGAGACGACGTCGCTCGGCGCGGCCTACGCGGCCGGCCTCGCGACCGGCTTCTGGGCCGAGGTCGAGGACCTGCGCGAGAACTGGGTCGAGGACAAGCGCTGGGAGCCGTCGATGGACCCCGGCACCCGGGACGAGTACTACAAGTTCTGGAAGAAGGCGGTGACGCGGACCTTCGACTGGTTCGAAGCCGAGGAGTCCTGACACCACCATGAACGCAAGCGAGCTGCCTCCCGACCCCGACCGCAACCTCGCGCTGGAGCTGGTGCGGGCGACGGAGGCCGCCGCGATGGCCGCGGCCCGCTTCATGGGCCGCGGCGACAAGGAGAAGGTCGACCAGGCCGCGGTCGACGCGATGCGCCCCGTGCTCGGCTCGGTGGCGATGGACGGCGTCGTGGTGATCGGCGAGGGCGAGAAGGACGAGGCCCCGATGCTCTACAACGGGGAGCGCGTCGGCAGCGGCGTGCCGCCGGCCGTCGACGTCGCGGTCGACCCCGTGGACGGGACGACGCTCACGGCCAAGGCCCTGCCCGACGCCCTCGCCGTGCTCGCGCTGTCCGAGCGCGGCACGATGTTCGATCCCGGCCCGTGCGTCTACATGGAGAAGCTCGCGGTGGCCGGTGACCTCGGGGACGTCGTCGACTTCGAGGCCCCGGTGGCCGACACGATCGCCCGCATCGCTCAGGCGAGGGGCAAGCTGGCGACGGACGTGACGGTCGCGATCCTCGACCGGCCACGCCACCAGGACCTCGTGGCCGAGGTGCTGGCGACCGGCGCGCGGATCAAGTTCATGATCGACGGCGACGTCGCGGGCGCGATCCTGGCCGCCGACGAGGAGTCGTCGGTCGACCTGCTGATCGGCGTCGGCGGGACGCCGGAGGGCGTGATCGCCGCCTGCGCGCTCAAGTGCCTGGACGGGGCGCTCTTCGGGCGCCTGTATCCGCGCGACGACGCGGAGCGTGCAGCGGCGATCGAGCAGGGATACGACCTCGATCGGGTGCTCACGATCGACGACCTGGTGTCCGGCGACGACGTGTTCTTCGCCGCCACCGGCGTCACCGACGGCGAGCTGCTGCGGGGCGTGCGCTACGGGCCGCGGCGGGTGCGGACGCAGTCGCTGTCGATGCGCTCCCGCTCGGGGGCGGTGCGGGTCATCGAGGGGCGCCATCACACGGCGCGCTCGAACCTGATCCGCATGCCCGCGGGCCTCCCGGGGCAATAGCATCCCCCAGGTGGCCCAGCTGAAGGCTGACGTCCTCGTGATCGGTGGCGGCGCCACGGGCGCCGGCGTCGCGTGGGACGCCGCGCTGCGGGGCTTCGACACCGTGCTGGTCGAGCGCCGCGACCTGGCCGAGGGGACGAGCGGGCGCTTCCATGGCCTGCTGCATTCGGGCGGCCGCTACGTGGTGAAGGACCCGGTCGCGGCGGAGGAGTGCGTGGTCGAGAACGCGATCCTGCGCCGCGTGATCCCCGACTGCATCGAGGACACCGGCGGCCTGTTCGTGACGACGCCCGACGACGATCCCGGCTACGGCGACCAGTTCCTCGAGGGCTGCCGCAAGGCCCAGCTGCCGACCGAGGAGATCGACGTCGCCGAGGCGCTGCGCCGCGAGCGCCGCCTCAATCCCGCGATCCGGCGGGCGTTCACCGTGCCGGACGCCGCGATCGACGCGTGGAAGACCGTCTGGACGTTCGCGCGCGGGGCGGCCGCCCACGGGGCGCGGATCCTGACCTACCATCGCGTGGTGGACCTGCACACGTCCGGCGGCGCGGCGACGGGCGCTCGCCTGCGCAACGAGCTCACCGGTGAGGAGCTCGACATCGAGGCCGGCTTCACGCTCAACGCCTCCGGGGCCTGGGCGGCGCAGATCCTCCACATGGCCGGCATCGAGGATGTCGGCGTGGTGCCGGGCAAGGGGATCATGATCGCCATGAACCACCGGCTCGTGAACACGGTGATCAACCGCTGCACGATGCCGGCCGACGGCGACATCCTCGTGCCCGTCCGCACGGTGAGCGTCATCGGCACCACCGACATCCACGCCGCCGATCCCGACGAGATCCCGGTCACGCAGGCCGAGGTCGACCAGATGCTCGACGACGGCGAGCGCCTGGTCCCCGGCTTCCGCGAGGCCCGGGCGCTGCGCGTCTGGGCCGGCGTGAGGCCGCTGTTCCAGGACGCGCGGGCAGGCGAGGTGACCGACACGCGCGACGTCAGCCGCGCGCACGCGGTGGTCGACCATCGCGAGCGCGACGGCATGGACGGCCTGCTCACGATGTCGGGCGGCAAGCTGACGACCCTGCGCCTGATGGCGCAGGACCTCGTCGACGCGATGTGCGCTCAGCTCGGCACCGAGCGGCCCTGCCGGACGGCGGAGGAGCGGCCTCCCGGCACCGAGGAGGACGAGCCCTACCGCATCGGCTCGCGCCTGCGCCGGCGGGAGGAGACGCTCCAGGAGGAGCAGCTCATCTGCGAGTGCGAGCTGATCGGCCGCAGCACGCTCGAGCAGGCGATGCGCGAGCGCGGCACCACCAACCTCGACGACATCCGGCGCAAGCTGCGCCTCGGCATGGGGCCGTGCCAGGGCGGCTTCTGCATCTACCGCGCCACCGGGATCCTGCACACCACCGACCGCCTCGACGGCGCGGCCGCGAGCGCGGCGCTGCTCGGCTTCCTCCAGGAGCGCTGGAAGGGCGTGTGGCCGATCCTCTACGGCGACCAGCTGCGCCAGGCGAGGCTCGACGACTGGATCTTCCAGGGGCTGCTGGACGTCGAGCACCTGCCGGCCGAGGACGAGGTGCCGGCGTGAGCCATCACGACGTCGTGGTGGTCGGGACCGGCCTGGCGGGCCTGACCGCCGCGGTGCGGCTCGCCGAGGGCGGGGCGCGCGTGCTCGTGGTCGCCAAGGGCATCGGCGCGACGCACCTCAGCCCGGGCACGATCGACGTGCTCGGATACGCGCCGGAACGCGTCGAGCGGCCCTCCGAGGCACTCCGTCCGCTGATCGAGGCCGAGCCGGGCCATCCCTACGCGCACGTCGGCGCCGACGGCGTCGCGGCGGCCGTCGCCTGGCTCAAGGATCGCGTCGCGAACGGGTCGCTGGCGCCGTACGCCTACGTCGGCAGCGCCGAGGAGAACCTGCTCCTCCCCACGGCGGTCGGCGTCCCGCGCCCGTCGGCCGTGCTGCCGGAGACGATGGCCGGCGGCGACCTGCGCGGCGGTGACCCCGTTTGCGTGGTGGGCTTCAGCGCGCTGAAGGATTTCCACGCGGCGCTGCTGGCCGACAACCTGGAGCGGTCTGGCGTGGGCGTGAAGGCTCGGGCGATCGAGCTCGACCTGCGCCCCGAGGGGCGGGTCGACGCGAACGCGCTGGGCTTCGCGCGTGCCTTCGAGGACGAGGCCTTCCGCAACGCGGTCGTGGCGCAGGTGGCGGATCGCATGCGAGCGGACGAGCGGGCGGCGTTCCCGGCTGTGCTGGGCATCGCCGACCCGCACGGCGTCTGGGCCACGGTCGAGCACGGACTCGGCCGCCCGGCCTTCGAGGTGCCCACGCTGCCGCCGTCGGTTCCCGGCATGCGCCTGTTCGCGATCCTGCGCACGGCACTGCGGCGCGCCGGCGGCTCCGTCCTGCTCAACAACGTGGTGATCGGTGCCGACCAGACTGGCGGACGCGTCACCGCACTGCGCACCCGCGTGGGGCTGCGGGAGGAGCGCCGCGGCGCGGACTGGGTGGTGCTGGCCACCGGCGGATTCGCCTCCGGCGGGCTCGCCCTCGACTCGAGCTGGGCGGGTCGCGAGACGGCGCTGGGGCTGCCGGTCACCGGCGTCCCGGCCCCCGGAGAGGAGCGCTTCCGCCCCGGCTACTTCGAGGAGCATCCGATGGGTCGCGCGGGCGTCACCGTGGACCGCGAGCTGCGCCCCGTCGACGCGGCGGGCGAGCGGGTCCTCGAGAACGTGGTAGTGGCGGGGGCGACGCTGGCTGGGGCCGTGCCGTGGCGCGAGAAGTCCGGCGACGGGCTGAGCCTCGCCACCGGGCACCGGGCCGCGGAGCTCGTGCTCGCCGCCTCGACGCCGGCCGCCACGGTGGGGAGCTGATCGGCATGGCGCTGCACGAGGGTCACGACGTCCTCGGCCCGCTGCTCATGCGCGACTCACTCGACCACTGCGTCAAGTGCACGATCTGCGAGACGTACTGCCCGGTCTCGAACGTCACGCCGCTCTTCCCCGGCCCCAAGTACAGCGGCCCCCAGGCCGAGCGCTTCCGGGTCGAGGACGAGCCGTCCCCCGACTCGTCGGTGAACTACTGCTCCGGGTGCGGCATCTGCACGCAGGTGTGCCCGCAGGGCGTGCACATCGCCGAGATCAACACCCAGGCCAAGGCCACGTACGGCGAGACCAACGGCGTTCGCGTGCGCGACCGCATCCTCGCCCGCCCGACGCTCGCCGGGCGCCTCGGCACGCCCGCGGCCCCGCTCGCGAACCTCACGCTGCGCAACCGGCTGCTGCGGCTGGCGATCGAGCGCGTCATCGGCATCGATCACCGCGCCCCGATGCCGAAGTTCGCCGGCCGGACCTTCCAGCGCTGGGCACGGCGGCACGCGTCGCCGGCGGCGAGCCGCCGCGTCGCCTTCTTCCACGGGTGCGGCACCAACTACTACGAGCCGCGGCTGGGCGAGATGACCGTCGCGCTGCTCGAGCACAACGGCATCGCCGTCGACGTCCCGAAGCAGGACTGCTGCGGCCTGCCGCTCCAGTCCAACGGACTGTTCGACGACGCGCGCGGCTACGTCCACCGGCTCGCGGAGCGGCTGGCGCCGTTCGCGCGCGACGGCGTCGACATCGTCGGGACGTCGACCAGCTGCACGCTGATGCTCAAGCGCGAGGCGCTCGAGATCCTCGGCATGGAGGACGACGCCGATCTGCGCGCCGTGTCCGGACGCGTGTACGACATCTGCGAGTACCTGCTCGCCATGCACGAGCGGGGCGAGCTCAAGACGGACTTCAAACCGGTGCCGGAGACCGTCATCTACCACGCCCCGTGCCAGCAGCAGGGCCACGGCGTCGGCAAGCCGGCGCTCGATCTGATGGCGCTGGTACCGGAGCTGCGCGTGGTCGAGAGCGAGGCGAACTGCTGCGGGGTCGCCGGCACGTACGGGCTCAAGCGCGAGAAGTACGACATCGCGATGAAGGTCGGCGCCGGGCTGTTCGAGCAGATCGCCGAGACGGCTCCCGACCGCGCCGTCTGCGACTCGGAGACGTGCCGCTGGCAGATCGAGCACGCGACGCGCGTGTCGACGGTGCACCCGGTCGAGGTGCTCCACCGCGCGTCCGGCCTCGGCTGAGCGCCCGTGGTCTCGCTCGTCATCGTCAGCCACAGCGGGGCACTGGCGGATGGCGTCGCGGAGCTCGCGCGCGAGATGGGCGGCGAGGAGGTGGCGATCGAGTCGGCCGGCGGCATGGAGGACGGCGCGATCGGCACCGACGCCGAGCGGGTGCGGGCGGCGGTCGAGCGCGCCCGCTCGCCGGACGGCGTCCTCGTGCTCATGGACCTCGGCAGCGCGCTCATGAGCGCCGAGATGGCGACCGAGATGCTCGAGCCCGACGGTGGTCCGGTCGTCCTGTGCGGGGCGCCGCTTGTCGAAGGAGCCGTCGCCGCCGCGGCGCGGGCGCGGACGGGCGCGTCGCTCGACGAGGTGGCGCGCGAGGCGCGGGGGGCGCTCGCCATGAAGACCGCGCAGCTCGGCGAGGAGACGCCCGAGGCCGCGCCGGCGGACGCCCCCGCCGACGACGGCGGCGGGGCCGACGCGCTCGAGCTGCGCCTGCACGTCACGCCGCGGTTGGGACTGCACGCGCGGCCGGCGGCGCGCTTCGTGGCGACGGTCGCCGACTTCGACGCACGCGTCGAGGTGCGCAACGCCACCCGGTCGACCGGGCCCGCCGACGGCCGCAGCCTGACGGCCCTCGCCGTCCTCGGCGTTCGCCAGGGCGACGAGATCGTCGTCCGCGCCCAGGGCGAGCAGGCCGCCGCGGCGCTCGACGCGCTGGACGCCCTCGCGGCCGCGAACTTCGGCGACGAGCCGGACGGCGAGGCGGCCGCCGAGGACCGCCCGGCCCCCGCCGAGGCGCCGGCCGGCAGTGCGCCTCCGGCCTCGGGCACGCAGCTGCCGGGCGTAGCTGCCTCGGGCGGCATCGCGATCGGCCCGGCGCGCTGGCTGCACACGCCGGAGCCCGCTGTGGACGACGAGCAACCCGGCTCCCCCGCGGAGGAGCGCGCGCGGCTCGACGCTGCCCGCGCCGCGGCCCGGCAGGACCTCGAGACGGCGCGCGCCGAGGTGCTCCGGCGCGGCGCCGTCGCGGAGGCCGAGATCTTCACCGCCCACGCGCTTCTCCTGGACGACGCCGCGGTCACCGGGCCCGCGGTGCGCATGGTCGAGGACGGCGCCGGCGCCGGACAGGCGTGGCGCGCCGCCGTCCAGGACGCGGCGGCCGCGTTCCGGGCGCTCGACGACCCATATATGCGCGAGCGCGCCGTGGACGTCGAGGACGTCGGCCGGCGGGTGCTGGCGCGGCTCGCCGGCACGGATGCCGCGGCGGCGCCGCTCGACGCCGGCATCGTGCTCGCGCCCGAGCTGACCCCCGGCGAAGCGGTCGGCCTCGATCCCGCTCAGGCCTGGGGCATCGCCACGGCGCGCGGCGGCGCGACCGGGCACGCGGCGATCCTGGCCCGAGCGCTCGGCATCCCGGCCGTCGTCGGGGCCGGCGCCGGCCTGCTCGGCATCCCCGAGGGCACCCCGCTCGCGCTCGACGGCGACGCCGGGATCCTCGAGGTCGACCCCGGCGAGGACGTGATCGCCTCCTACGAGGCACGCCGCGAGGCGGCCGTCGAGGCCGGCCGCGCGCTGCTCGCCGGAGCGGCCGAGCCGGGCGCCCTGCGGGACGGCCGGCGCGTCGAGGTGTTCGCGAACGTCGGCAGCGCCGCCGACGCCCGCCCCGCCGTCACGCAGGGCGCCGAGGGCGTCGGCCTGCTGCGGACCGAGTTCCTCTTCCTCGACCGCGACACGCCGCCCTCCGAGGACGAGCAGGTAGAGGTGCTGCGCGAGATCGCGGAGGCGCTCGACGGCCGGCCGCTGATCGTGCGGACGCTCGACGCCGGCGCCGACAAGCCGCTGCCGTTCCTCTCCCAGCAGCCGGAGGACAACCCGTTCCTCGGGCGCCGCGGCATCCGGCTCTCGCTCGCGGAGCCCGAGCTGCTGCGCACGCAGCTGCGCGCCGTCCTCCGCGTCGCCGCCGAGCGCCCGCTGAAGGTGATGTTCCCGATGGTGGCGACGCTCGAGGAGGTGCGGGCGGCGCGCGCCGCGCTCGAGCGGGCGCGCGCCGAGCTCGGCAGCGAGGCCGAGCTGGACGTCGGCGTCATGGTCGAGGTTCCGGCCCTCGCCCTCCAGGCGGCGCTGATCGCCCCCGAGGTCGACTTCTTCTCGATCGGGACCAACGACCTCGCGCAGTACACGATGGCCGCCGAGCGCGGCAACGCGGCGCTGGCCGGGCTGCTCGAGGACTCGCTGGCCCCGGTGCTGGCGTTGATCGCGAACGTGACGGCCGCCGCGGAGGCGCACGGCCGCTGGGTCGGGGTGTGCGGCGAGCTGGCCGGCGAGCCCGAGGCCGCGGTGCTGCTCGCCGGCCTCGGCGTGCGCGAGTTGAGCATGGCCGCGGGCCGGATCCCGGCCGTGAAGGCCGCGCTGCGCGACGTCGAGTTCGCCGCCGCGGCGGAGCGCGCCCGCCTCGCGCTCCCGGCGCGGTAGCATCGGCGCGCCTCGTGGGGACCCCGACCGAGACCTGGGACGGCTTGCGCTCCGCCCGAATGATCGCCGCCGGTACCGCGATGAGGATCGTGCTCACTCCGGTCGTCATGGGGCTCGTACTCGCCGGCGACGGCGGCGACGAGACCGGCGACGCCGCGATCGTGGCGTGCGTGCTGTTCTGCGTGGCGGCGGCGACGGACTGGCTTGACGGGCGGCTTGCGCGCCGCTGGGACGTCACCAGCAAGCTCGGCTCGTTCCTCGACACAACGGCGGACAAGCTGCTCGTCTCGGGCGTGCTGATCGCGCTGCTCGCCGCCGAGCGGGCGTCGCCGTGGATCGTCGGCCTCATCATCGGTCGCGAGCTGGTCCTGATGGGCCTGCGCGGCCTGATCGCCTCCGAAGGCGAGGTCATGACGCCGTCGATGCTGGGCAAGCTCAAGACCGGCATCCAGTTCCTCGCGATCGCGCTCGCCATCGTGCGGCCCGGCGACCCGGTCGGCGGCCTCTTCGTCGACGAGTGGGCGATGCTGGCGGCCGCGGTCATCACCGTGTGGTCGGCGGTCGACTATCTCGTGCGCGCGCTGCCGGCGCTCACGCGCGAAGAGCGCGAGGCGTGACGAGGGTCTTCCTCACAGGCGGCAGCGGGTTCGTCGGCGGCGCGCTGCTCGCGCGCCTGGTCGAGCGCGGCGACGAGGTCGTCGCGCTGGCGCGCTCCGACGAGGCCGAGCGTGCGCTCGCCGCGCGCGGCGCCCGCACGGTCCGCGGCGACGTGCTCGACGAGGACGCCATGGCGGCCGGCATGGACGGCTGCGCGCTCCTCTTCCACGTGGCCGGGATCAACACGATGTGCCCCGCCGATCCGGCGGCGCTGTTCCACGTCAACGTGCGGGGCGCCGAAGCGGCGGTCAGGGCCGCCGCCCGCGCCGGCGTGCCGCGGGTCGTCCTCACGTCGTCGGCGGCCTCGCTGGGCGAGGCGGCCGGCACGGTGGGGCGCGAGGACTCTCCCCACCGCGGCAGCTTCTTGTCGGTGTACGAGCGGTCCAAGCACGAAGGCGAGGTCGCCGCCTTCGCCGCCGCTCGCCGCGCGGGCGTCGAGCTCGTGTCGATCAACCCGTCCTCGGTGCAGGGCCCCGGCCGCGCCGGAGGCACCGGGAAGATCATGATCGCCTACCTGAACGGTCGGCTGCGGGCCTTCGTCGACACGACGATCAGCCTCGTCGACATCGCGGATTGCGTGGACGGCCACCTGCGGGGGGCCGAGCGCGGGCGGCCCGGCGAGCGCTACGTCATCAACGGCGCCACGATCTCCTCGCACGAGGCGCTCGAGGTCGTCACCGAGCTGTCGGGCGTCCGCCATGACGTGCGCTTCCTCCCACCGCCGGTCGCACGAGTCGCGGGGGCGCTCGTCGAGACGGCGTTCCGCGTCCGCGGCAAGGCGCCGCCGGTCTGCCGGGAGATGGTGCGCACGCTGCTGCACGGCCACCGGTACGACGGATCCCGCGCGGCGCGAGAGCTGGGGCTCGAGTACACGCCGGTGGCGGAGACGTTCCGCCGGACCATCGAATGGGCCGCCAACGAGGGTCTTGTCTCCCGCCAGGCCGGGTAGACCCACGGTAGACGACCGAAATGGAACGGAGGACCTGTCATGCACGACCATGACGAGCGGCGCACGGACGAGGACGCCGCTGCCGAGCGGCTGGAGCGCGAGCATCCGGCCCGCCCCGAGCAGGGCGCCGACGACGGCTTCGCCGAAGGCATCGACCACAAGCCCGACACGCCCGAGGAGGAGCTCGAGCCCAACTTCGCGCGCGGCATCGCCGACGAGGAGCCGCCCGGGACCGAGCGCCACCCGCGCTTCAGCGAGGGCATCGAGGAGCTGCCGGACACGCCGGAGAAGGAGGTCGAGCGCCGCTTCAGCGAGGGCATCGAGCGCAGCCCGACCAGCGAGTAACGCGCGCTACGCGGCTCTGGCTCCTCGGCGCGCCCGGCTACGCCGGCCGGCAACGGCGGCTGGGTAGCGAGGGTGTTGAAGGCGGCGTTTGGTGTATTTCGGTGCGGGTCGGGACGCCCGGATACACCTTTGTGCTCTAGACGCGCATCAAGGTGTATCTCGGCGATCGCAGGTCCGCCGGGATACACCAAATCCCGCCTTGACGGGGAGTTTCGTGTATCTCGGTGGCGACCGCTGCGTCGAGATCCACCTTTCTCCTCCAGACGGGGACTAAGGTGGATTCGGGTGCTCGCGAACGCGCCCAGATGCACGTAACTCCCCGCGCACCGGCCGGCACCCCAGCCTCCCTACCCAGCCGCCGTCGACGTTCGCCGGAGGTGCCTAGCCGGCCGTCGCCGGCCGGCCGCCGAGCGCGGGGCGTAGCGCCTGCTCGACCAGGCGCTCGGCGTCGGCTGCCGCGGAGGCGAGGATCGCCGAGCGACGCTCCAGCTGGCCGACGACCGTGGTGCCGGCGGCCGGTCGGACCCCGAGGATGTGCGGCGGCCCGGCGGCGACGTCGAGCGAGCGAGCGGCGATGTCCTGGACGACCCGCTCGTAGCAGGCGATCCGCTCGCGGTAGAGCGTGACGAGCGCGGGATTGAGCTGCCGGAGATGGCGCTCGATCAGCCGGTCGGCGATGCGCGAGGCGCTCTTGCGCGGCACGCCGTGCGGCCGGGTCTGGAGCGCGAGCACGTGCGTCGCGCCGGCTGCCAGGGCCTCGTCGACGGGGATCGGGGAGCCGAGGCCGCCGTCGAGATAGCGACGGCCGCCGATCTCGATCGGGGCGCCCCCGGCCCACGGCATGCGGCTCGAGGCCAGCAGGGCGTCCCACAGCTCGCGCTTCGTCCGCATGCCCGAGAACACCTCCGGCTGCGCGGTCTCGACCCCCACGGCGACGCAGTGCAGCGCCATCCGACTGGCCACGACGCGATCGTGCCGTCCCTGGTCGAGCCCGGCGGACGCGTAGTTGAGGACGTAGTTGACGTCGATCACCGGCCGCCCCCGGAGCACCCGGGCGGGATTGACGAACGAGCGCGACGCGAGCGGCCCGTGGTAGGTGGCGGCGCCCTCGCGGGCCACGCCGGCGATCAGCGCCGCGCCGTTGATGGCGCCGGCCGACGCGCCGACCACGAGGTCGAAGCACGGGGTGAGGCCGAGCCGCTCGAGCGCGGCCGTCATGCCGGCCGAGACGACCCCGCGCATGCCTCCGCCCTCGATCACGAGGGCGACGCGATGGGGGTCGCTGCGTGCGCCGGGCGCCGAGCCGCTCGCGGTCCGTTCGCGGAGCACCTCCACCACCGGGTGCGAGATCTCGGGCAGTGTGAAGGTGTCGCTGGGCATGCGCTCGAGTCGGACGATCCTAGCCGCTCGCCGCGCCGCAGCCGCCGGGCCGCCAGGCCGTCAGGCCGGGAGCCCAGCCGCGGGCGTCGCCAGGCGAGCCAGCACGGGGGCAAACTGCTGCACGACGACCCGCGCGCGATCGACCTCGGCGTTGGTGAACGCCTGGGGATGCACGCGGTACACCTCGGCGAGCGCCTGGCGGCCGCCGGCAACGCGGATCGGCACCATCAGCAGCGCGCCGTAGCCGAGCCGCACCAGCTCCTGGACCTCGGCCGGATCGCTGTGCATGTCCCCCACCACGACCTGCCCCGGCGTGTGCGTCGCGAGCAGGCGGATGGTGGCCGGGTAGAGGCCGAGCTCCCACCGCTGGCCGGGTGAGTCCTGGTTGTCGGAGAGCAGCTCGAGGCAGCCGTCGACGACCCACATGAGCGAGACGTCCTCGGCGCCGAGCAGGGCGGCGGCGCGACGCCCGGCGTCGACCAGGCCCTCGACGTCGTGGACGTCGGTGAGGTGGTCGCCGAGGTCGGCCAGCGCGCCGGTCCAGCCCGCGCCGTTCTTGACCGTCGCGACCGGGAGGCGGACCCCGCCGCGGATGGCGGCGGTGGCGGCCACCGCCGAGCTGAGCGCGACCCACGCGCCGGCCGGGCGCGCCAGCGCGTAGCCCTGCGCGTACGTGGCGTCGAGGTCGGCGAGCGCGTGGAGGTCGGCGAGGTCCTCCACCCCCTCCCCGCAGACCGCCGCGCCGGTCGTGCCGGCGAACGACACGAGCGCCTCCAGCAGCGCGTAGCGGGAGGGATCGGCGTGGGCGCCGTGCACGAGCGAACGATCGATCTTGAGGATGTCGGGCGCCACGCGGATCAGCTGCTGGAGACCCGCGTATCCGGCGCCCGCGTCGTCGAGCGCCACCCGGGCGCCGCGAGCGCGGAGCTCGGCGAGCCTCGCCTCGAGCGCCTCCTCGGCGGCGAACCGCTCGTGCTCCGTGAGCTCGATGACGACGTCGGAGAGGTCGGCGGGCAGCGCGTCCTGGACGGGCGGGGCGAGCAGCCCCGTCGGGCTGACGTTGAGGGCCAGGAACGTGCCCGCCGGCCGGCCGGCAACGGCCAGCGCGGCGCGCAGCGCCAGCGCCTCCAGCTCCGCGCCCAGGCCGCAGCGGTGCGCCTGCGCGAACCACTGGTCGGGCCGGCGCACCGGGTTCGCGTCCACCCGCGCGAGCGCCTCGTAGCCGCACACGCGGCCGGTGGCGAGCTCGAGCACCGGCTGGAAGACGGGGCGGATCGCCGCCTCGCCGCGCCGCAGCAGCGCCTCGACCTCGCCGCGCTCGTCGGCGCGAGATGGCCGGGCGGCCAGGTTGGCCGCGTACCGCCGCGTCTGGCGGCGGCCGGCGTGCTTGGCGGCGTAGAGCGCGGCATCGGCGCGCGCGAGCAGATCGGCCGCCTCCCGTGCGTCCTCGGGGAACGTGGCCACGCCGGCGGAGGCCTCGAGCCGGGTGCGGCCGGCCACGACGTCGCCGAGTGCCGCACGCGCGCGTTCGGCGGCGTCCACGGCCGCCTCGGCGGCCACGCCCGGCAGCACGAGCACGAACTCCTCGCCGCCGAGGCGGCCGACGGAGTCGCCGTCACGCACCACCGAGCCGAGCTTGGCTGCGGCGGCGGCCAGCGCGCGGTCGCCCTCCGCGTGGCCCTGTGTGTCGTTGATGCGCTTGAAGTGGTCGAGGTCGAGCACCACGACGCTGAGCGGACGCCGGGCGGCCGCCGCGGCCTCGATCTCGCGTCGCAGGCGCTCCTGCGAACCGCGGTGGTTGAGCAGCCCGGTCAGCCCGTCGGTGGCCGCCTGGGCGCGCAGGTGCTCGCGCTGGCGCGCGGCCTCGTACGAGAGCGCCGCCATCGTGGCGAACCGCTCGACGAGTGCCACCTCCGCGTCGGTGAACGCGCGGTCCGCGCCGGTGCGGTAGACGTTGAGCGTCCCCACAACGCGGTCGTGGGCGAGCAGCGGAACGCACACGAACGCCTCGTCGTCGTCGTCGGTCCCCGGCACGACCGTGCTGATGTCGTCGAAGCGCGTGTTGGGCACGTTGCGCGTGCGCCGGTTGCGGACGACCCAGCCGGTGGTGCCGTGGTCCACGGACAGCGACTCGTCCATGATCTCCTCGACCCAGGCGCCGAGGGCGAACACCGGCCGGAGCCCGGTGCCCGCGATGTCGACCTCGTAGACCGTGAGGTCGTCATACGGCAGCAGCGCCTGGAGGTGATGGGCGATCCGGCCGAGCGTGTCCTCCAGCGAGTCGGCGGCCAGGATCCCGGCCGCCGCGTCGATCAGGGCGTCCAGGGCCGTGGCGCCCGTCTGCTGCTCTGTGGACACCCTTCCGGTATCGACGCCGCAACGCGCCCACTTGACCCGCCGGGGCGGGTCAAGGGCGGGTCAGCGGCGGCGCAGCTCGGCGCGCAGCGTGCGGTACGACGCCCGCGGCTTGCCGGAGGCCGAGAAGAACGCCGAATCCCAGCGATTCGTGCGGTGGTGGCGCCACTGGTAGAAGTACAGCCGCCGGATGCGCTTGTTCGCGCGCGTGATGGCGAACAGGTTGCGCGTGGCCTGGACCTGGGCCGCCTCGCCGCCGCGAAGGCGGATGCCGCCGGTCTCGGTCAGCCACAGCGGCCCGCGGACCATGCGCAGGAACAGCCGCGTGGACCCGATGCTGCGGTGCGCGTCGCGGTAGTTGTGCAGGCCCCACACCTTCGGCTTGCGCACGTGGCGCTTGTAGACCGACAGCCACGACGCCATGTTGGGGTTGTCGTTGATGTCGGCGCCGACGATCGTGCAGCGCGGGCACTCGGCGCGCAGCGCGTTGTGGTACTTGGCGGCCAGGGCCGGCTTGCGAGCGAACGGCTGGGCGGGGACGTTGGGCTCGTTCCAGGCGGAGAACTCGGTCACGTCCGGGTAGCGCTCGCGCAGCAGCTTGAAGCTCTTCACGTACGACTTCAGCGTGGGCACCTTGTACTTGCCGCTGCGCCGCCAGTTGCGGTTGAAGACGAGCAGCGGGCGGAGCTTGGCGGCGCGCACATTGGCGATCCACTGGTCCGCCTCGTGGATCATCCACGGCTCCTTGTACCAGTCCCACGCGATCACATAGCGCGCGGTGTCGAGCTTGAGCGCGCGGAGCTTCTTGTCTTTATACGACTTGGGCTGCTGGTCGCCGACTCCGACGAGGACCTTCGCGGACGCGGCGGACGGGGCGATCAGGCAGATGAGGAGCAGACTGAGGAGAGCAACGACTGGACGCATGTATGAGGTATCGGCTGTTCTGTTCAAGGGGTTGAGGCATGACCGGAGAGCCCGCCCCCGGACTCGAACCGGGACTTTCCGAATTACAAGTTCGGGGCTCTACCAATTGAGCTAGGCGGGCACGACGCAGGGCGGCGAGCCGAGCACGAAGCATATGAACACGCTCAGCTGGACTTGGTTTCGGAGCTCGACGGGTTCGGCACCCGGTACCAGCGCTTGATGCGACGGTGGTCGATCTCGAACGCGGTCGACGCGAGCTCGCCGATGCCGACGCAGCGCCCGCCTCCGGGGCGCTTGGTGAGCCGGAACGTCCCGACCACGAACGGACCCTGGCCGCGGGCCGTGCGCACCAGCTTCGCCCCGCACGGCAGGCCGGCGTTGAACTCGCGCACCGCCTGGCGGTTGGAGAGCGTGAGGATCGGCGTGCCGCTCGACACGAAGGCCGGGATGGCGAAGAACTCGGACGCCTTGTCGACCTTCCCGGCCCGCAGCGCGTCGGCCCAGCCCCGGATCACGCCGACCTCGCGTGCGGTCGGCTTGTCGGGCGTGCTCGCCTCCCGGACCACGGGATCGGCGCTCCCGGGCGTGCGCAGGTCGAAGCGATCGGCGTCGCTCGTCCCGCAACCGGCCATCCCGACCGTGACCACGATCCAGGCGAGCCGGCGCATGGACCGGATGATGGCAGGCCGTCAGCGGTCCAGCGGGCGGCCGATCGCCAGCGGCGGGATCGAGCGCCCGACCACGCCGGCCACTGCGATCAGGGTGATCACGTACGGCAGCGCCTGGAACAGCGTGGCTGCCGACTCCGAGAACACGTCGAGCCGCTGGGCGAGCGAGCTGAAGAAGCCGAACAACAGCGCGAAGACGAGCACGCCGCCCGGCATCCACCGCCCGCAGATGAGCACGGCGAGGGCGATGAAGCCCCGGCCGTCCGTCATGTTCTCCCCGAACGAGCCGATGAAGCCGATCGACAGGTAGGCGCCGCCGATGGCGGCCAGCACGCCGGAGATGACCACGGCGGCGTAGCGCACCCGCACGGGCGAGACGCCGGCCGTCTGCGCGGCCAGCGGGTTCTCGCCAACGGAGCGCAAGCGCAGCCCGATCGGCGTGCGGAACACGACCACCCAGGTCAGCAGCGCGGTCAGCAGGCCGAGCCAGATCAGGATGTTCATCCGCCCGATGACGTCGCCGACGAACGGGATGTCGTCGAGCAGCGGGACGGTCACGTCGGGCGCGCGCGGGATCTCGTCGGGCGTGCCCTGGGTGCCGTAGATGCTCACGTACGCGAAGCCGGTGATCCCGAGCGCGAGGAAGTTCATCGAGAACCCCGACACGATCTGATCGGCGCGGAGGCTGACCGAGAAGAGGGCATGGATGAGCGCCAACAGCCCGCCCGAGGCCATGCCGATGAGGAGCCCGACCACCCACGAGCCCGTCACCTCGGCACCCCAGATCCCCCAGAACGCTCCCATCAGCATCATGCCCTCGAGGCCGATGTTGATGACCCCGCTGCGCTCGGAGAACAGCCCGCCGAGCGCGGCGAAGAGCAGCGGCGTCGCGTAGCGGAGCATCGCGGCGAACAGCGCCGACCATACGACCACGCGCTCGAGGTTGGTTACCCCGGATCGGGTCGCCGCGATCCCGCCGGCGAGGCCGATGACGGCGGCGGCCAGCGCGCCCGTCGCCAGCCGGCGCTCTCCCCCGCGCAACGCCCAGACGCCCGCCGCGGCGGCGGCCAGCGCGAGGATCACGGTCGGGATCGGCGAGCGGATCGTGAGCGGCGGGAGCGCCACGAAGAACGCCAGGAAGGCCAGCGCCACGCCGGCCCAGCCGATGTGCCGCGTCGTCAGCCCGCCCGTCGCCTCGGCGTCCTCGGTGGGCGGCCTCCGCCGCAGCGCGACGGTGCTCACGATGCCACCTCCGCCGCCGGGGCCGGGCCTCCGCGCCGCCGCAAGCGGCCTCGCAGCCGCCACAAGTACGTCACCAGCACGTCGGCGCTCACCATCAGCACGACGAGGCCCTGGATGATCCAGGTCAGGTTGACCGCCTTGGCCGGCTCGAAGACCGTCGGGTCGAGGTTGCGCACCGAGGTGCCCGTGACGAGCGCGCCGAACAGCAGCGCCGAGAACAGCACCCCCACCGCCGTGTTGCGCCCGAGCAGCGCCACGGCGATGCCGAGGAAGCCGATCTGCGAGATCTCGATGTCGTTGGTGGCGACCCGGAACTGCCAACCGAGCACGTCGAGCGACCCGGCGAAGCCGGCGAACAGGCCGCAGACCGCCATCACCAGCACGTAGTTGCGGCCGACCGAGATGCCCGCGGCCCGCGCGGCCTCGGGGTTGAAGCCGACGGCCCGCACCTCGAAGCCAGTCCGGGTGCGGTTGAGCAGCACCCAGAACACGAGCAGCGCGGCGAGCGCGAAGAAGATCCCGATGTGCAGGCCCTGGAGCTCGGGATCACCCCAGAAGACCGGGAGCTTGGCGTTCTCGGCGATGTCGTTCGATACCGGCACCGACGTCTCGGTGTCGCTCTGCAGCGGCCCGCCGAGCCCGAACAGGTAGATCCCGGTCCAGACCGCGATCCAGTTGAGCATGATCGTCGAGATCACCTCGTTGGCGCCCGTGGTCGCCTTCAGCAGGCCGGAGAGCCCGCCCCACACCGCGCCGGCCACGCACGCCGCGAGCATCGCCAGCACGATGTGCGGCACCGCGGCCATGCTCGTGAACTCGGAGCCGACCCACACGGCGGCGAAGGTGCCGACCAGGTACTGGCCCTGGCCGCCGATGTTGAACAGCCCGCAGCGGAACGCGAAGGCCACCGCCAGCCCGGTGAGGATCAGCGGCGTGGTGACGATCAGGGTCTGCTGAAGGTTGATCTCGGCGACGATGCGGTCCTCCTCGCTCGTCCACGGGAACAGCCAGTTCAGCCCGGTGCCCTTGAAGATCGCCTCGAACGTCTCGATCGGGTTGCCGCCGGTGAAGAGCACGACGAGCGCCGCCACGAAGAACGCGAACACGACGGTGATGAACGGGGTGATCACCCCGCCGCCGCGCAGGTAGGTCGACAGGCGGCCGGCGACCGTCTGGGGAGCGGCCTCAGGCTCGATCGTCACGCTGCCGCCTTGCGCCCGCCGCCGGTCATCGCCACGCCGAAGTCCTCCTCGGACGAGGACGGGTCGAGCTCGGCCACGATCTCGCCCTCGTAGATCACCAGCGCTCGGTCGCTGAGCGAGCGGATCTCCTCGAGCTCGAGCGACACGAGCAGGATCGCGCGGCCCGCGTCGCGCTCCTCGACGAGCCGCCGATGCACGAACTCGATCGCGCCGACGTCGAGCCCGCGCGTGGGCTGGGCGGCGATGATCAGCTTCGGGTCGGACGACAGCTCGCGCGCGATCACGGCCTTCTGCTGGTTGCCGCCCGAGAGCGAGGAGGCGAGCGTGTCGGCCTCGCCCCCGCGGACGTCGTACTCGCGCAGCAGCCCGCGCGCACGCTCGGCCAACCTGCGCGGCGACAGCCAGCCGAAGCGGGAGACGCCCGGCTTGCGGTACTCGCGCAGGCCGATGTTCTCGGCGAGGTCGAACTGGAGCACGAGGCCGCGGCGGTGCCGGTCCTCGGCGATGTGACCGACGCCGGCGTCGAGGATCTCGCGCGTGCTCCTGCCGGCCAGGTCCTGGCCGTCGAGGATCACCTGTCCAGCGGTGGGGTGGCGCAGCCCGACGATCGCCTCGATCAGCTCGCTCTGCCCGTTCGCGTCAACGCCCGCGAGGCCGACGATCTCCCCCGCCCGGACTTCGAGGCTCAGGCCCCGCACGGCGGGCAGGCCGCGGTCGTCGGCGACGTGCAGCTCGCGGACCTCGAGGAGCGGCTCGCCCGGCTGGTGCTCGGGCTTCTCGACCCGCAGGAGCACGTCGCGGCCGACCATCAGGGTCGCGAGACTGCGCTCCGTCGCCCCCTCCGTCTCCACCGTGTCGATCTTCTTGCCGCGCCGCAGCACGGTCACGCGGTCGGAGACGTCGAGCACCTCGTTGAGCTTGTGGGAGATGAAGACGATCGACGTCCCCTCCTCCTTCAGCGTCCGCAGCACGCGGAACAGGTCCTGCGATTCCTGCGCGGTCAGCACGGCGGTCGGCTCGTCGAGCACGAGCACCTTCGCGCCCCGGAACAGCGCTCGGAGGATCTCCACGCGCTGCTGGGCGCCGACCCCGAGGTCCTGCACCTTGGCCCCGGGCCGGACGGCGAGGCCGAACCGCTCCGACAGCTCGCGGGTGCGGGCCGCCGCTTCCTTGTAGTCCATCAGCGGCCCGCTGTGCGGCTCGGTCCCCAGCACGAGGTTCTCGGCCACGGTCATCACCGGGACGAGCATGAAGTGCTGGTGGACCATGCCGATGCCCAGGCCGATCGCCCGCCGCGCGGAATCGATCTTGACCGGCTCGCCTTCGAGGTGGATCTCGCCCTCGTCGGGCTGGAGGAGCCCGTAGAGGACGTTCATCAGCGTCGACTTGCCGGCCCCGTTCTCGCCGAGCAGCGCGTGGATCTCCCCACGGCGCAGCTCGAGGTCGATCGCGTCGTTCGCGACCAGCGAGCCGAACCGCTTCGTGATCCCGCGCAGCTCGAGCGCGAGCGAGTCGCCGGTGGGCATCGGCCTGGTGTCTTGGCCCGGCCGGGGTCTACTTGACCTCGGCCGGGATGTCGGTGACCTCTCCGTCGATGATCTTCTGGCGGATCTCGTCGATCTGGCTCTCGAACTCCTGGCCGTCGGCGCTGATCTTGCCCAGGCCCACGCCCTCGGACTTGAGGTCGAAGATCTGGTCCTCTCCGCCCTTGAAGGCCCCGTCCTGGACCGCCTTCACGGTCTCGAACACCGAGGTGTCGACCCGCTTCATGGCCGAGGTGAGGATGTGGTCGCCCAGGTAGCCCTGGTCGGCGTCGACGCCGATGCCGAGCACGCCCTTCTCCTTGGCCGCGTCGAGCGCCCCGAGTCCGCACTGGCCGGCGACCTGGAACACGACCTGCGCGCCCTCGGCGATGTGGTTGAGCGCGATCTCCTTGCACTTCGCCTGGTCGACGAAGTCCTGCGAGTAGCCGTTGAGGGTCTTCATGCCCTTGGCGGCCTCACCCGCGGCGGCCTGGTAGCCGGCGATGTACGCGTCGACCGGCGGGATCTTCTGGCCGCCGACCGAGGAGAGCACCTGGTCGCCGCCCTTCTTCTTCACCACCAGCGCCGCGAGGTAGCCCGCCAGGTAGCCGGCCTCGTTCTCCTTGAACAGCAGGCCGCGCACGTTGGCCGGCTTGCTCTTGAGGCCCGCCTGCGAGAAGTCGATGATCGCGAAGTTCGTGTCGGGGAACTTCGTGGCCACGGTGTTGATCGATTCCGCCATCAGGAAGCCCACGCCGATCACGAGGTCGTACTGCTGCTGGGCCAGCCGGGAGAGGTTCGGGACGTAGTCGGCGTTCGACTTCGAGGTCAGCGCCTGGCCCTCGACGCCGAGCTCGGACTTGGCCTTCTCGAGGCCCTCGTTGGCGAGCTGGTTGAACGAGCGGTCGTTGAGGCCGCCGATGTCGGTGACGAGGCCGACCTTGATGGCCGGCTTCTCCTCGGTCTGCGAGGTACCCGAACCGCCACCGGAGCCCTCGTCGTCGTCG
>DASTIC010000188.1:0-4804 GCA_035717845.1 Solirubrobacteraceae bacterium | reverse complement strand
GGCGTGGTGGAGCGAGCGCGGCCTCGGCCGCGACGACCTGGAGCGGATCGACGTCGTGGTCGAGGCGACGGCGTTCGCGTGCCTCGTCGCCGCCCGCACGTGCTCCCGGCCCGGCGCCGAGCCGCCCTATCGCTCCGAGCTCTAGGCGGCCGCGGCGACCTCCGCGTGGACCGCCGGGCTGCGGCCCGCGAGCACGCCGCCGTCGATCGGCAGCGTCGTGCCGGTGATCCAGCGCGCGCCGTCCGAGGCGAGGAAGACGACCGCCTCGGCGACGTCGGCCGGCTGGCCGCGCCGGCCGAGCGGGTGGAAGCCGTCGACCGAGTCGAGCACCGCCTGCGCCTCCTCGGGGGTCATGAAGCGCTCGTACGCGGGCGTCTCCACGAACGCCAGCGCGACGGTGTTGACGCGGATGCTGTCGGCCGCCAGCTCGATCGCGAGGTTCTTGGTGAGGGCGTGCCGGCCGGCCTGGGCCATCGAGTAGGCGCTCGTGGGCGTCGTGGCGATCGCGTCGATCGCCCACATGGAGCCGACGTTGACGATCGCGCCGCCGCCCCGCTCGCGCATGGTCTCGACGATGGCCTGCGAGACCCAGTACGTGGGCCGCAGGATCGAGCCGAGGGCCTCCTCGAGGTGGTTCTCGGTCTGGTCGCCGAACGCCGCCGGCCGGAAGATGCCGGTGCTGTTGACGAGCACGTCGACGCCGCCGAAGCGCTCGATCGCGCGCCCGACGAGCGCGTGCGCCTGCTCGCGCGTCGTGATCTGCCCAGCGGCGACCAGCGTGCGCTCGCCGGCCGGGTCGAGGTCGCGTTGGACGGCCTCGAGTCGATCCCGGCGCGTGCCGCTGAGGACGACCGAGGCGCCCTCTTCGAGGAACCGCTGGGCGGCCGCGCGGCCGATGCCGCCGCCTGCGCCCGTGATGAGGACGATCTTGTTCGTGAATAGGTGCATGCGCATCAATATACATGCTTGTGCATCTAATGCAAGCGCAGTATTCTCGGCAGCGTGCCGGAGATCGACGACGAGGCGCTGTCCATGTGGCGCTCCTTCCTCAACGCCCATGCGCGGGTCACGCGCGCGATCGGGCGCGACCTCGCCGCGGCGGGGCTCCCCGACCTGAGCTGGTACGACCTGCTGTGGGCGCTCCACCGCGCGCCGGGCGGCGGTCTGCGGGTGAACGAGCTCGCGCGGGCGGTGGTGCTCAGCCCGACGGGCATGAGCCGTTTCGTCGACCGGCTGGAGGCCGAGGGGCTGGTGCGGCGCGAGCCCGACCCGGCCGACCGGCGCGCCCTCCAGGTCGTGCTCACCGACGCCGGCCGCGACCTGCTGCGGCGGATGTGGCCGGTCTACGCCCGCGGCATCGAGACCCACTTCGCGGCGCAGCTGCGGGATGCGCCCGAGGGGCTGCGCGCGAGGTTCGACGCGATGGCCACAATGGAGCCATCGTCCGCGCGGTCTTCCTCACCCTCGTCGCCCTAGCGGTGCTCGCCGCGCCGGCCGGCGCCCAGATCCGGACGGTCGACGGCGTGCGGGCGCAGGCGTTCGCGCGCGGCGTGCCGCACCCCTCGAACCTCGCGTTCGACGCGCGCGGCCGGCTGTGGGCGACGTCGGCCGGCAACGTGGGCGACCCGGCGGACGGCGTCTGGCTCGTGCGCCGGCGCGGGGCCCGGCCGCAGCAGGTGGTGAGCGGGCTCTTCAGCGCGCTCGGACTGCTGTGGCATCGCGGCGAGCTGTACGTCAGCCACGTGGTGCCGAACCGGACGATCGCCCCGCGGCACACCGGGCGGGTGGTGGCGTACTCGCGCTTCGACGGGCGGCGGTTCCAGCGCCGGCGACTGGTCGTCGACGGGCTGCCGACCGGCCGCCACCGCGTCGACTCGCTGGCCGCAGGGCCGGACGGCCGGCTCTACCTCGGGGTGGGCAGCGACCACGACGCGCGGCGGTCGAGCCGCCCGCTGTCGGCGACGGTCGTCTCCTTCCGGCCTAGCGGCGGCGGGGTGCGGGTCGAGGCGACCGGTCTTCGCAACCCGTACGGGCTGGCGTTCGTGCCGGGGACGAGCCGGCTGCTGGTCGCCGAGCACGGGCGCGACGACCTCGGCCTGCGCTCGCCGCCCGAGGAGATCAACCTCGTCCGCACGCGCGAGCGCGCCCGCTGGTACGGGTTCCCGGAGTGCTGGGGACAGGGCGGTGCGCCGTGCCGCGGCGCCGTGGACCCCGTCGTGCGGCTGCGCGCCCACTCGGCGCCCGGCGCGATGGCGGCCGCCGAGACGTTCGGGCGCTGGGGGCGGAGCGCGTTCGTGGCGCGCTTCGGCTCCTCGTTCGAGGCGAACCCGTCGGGCGGCGACGTGCTGCGGATCTCGCTCGCGGGCCGCCCGCGCGCGCGGCCGCTGGCGAGCGGCTTCGGCCTCCAGGAGCCGCTGGGGCTGGCCCTGGGGCCGGACGGCGCGCTGTACGTGAGCCTGTGGACGTCGGGCCGCATCGTGCGGCTGATCCCCGAGCCGCCCGACGACGCGCCCGCGCTCGACGCGGCGATCCGCGCCCTGCCGTGGCTCGGCGTGGCGCTGCGCTAGAGGCGGGGCAGCACGTCGGCGGCGAAGCGGGCGACCTGCTCGTCGCGATCCTCGAGGCGAGGAACGAGCACGACCGAGTCGGCGCCCGCGTCGTGCAGCCGCTCGACGGCGCGGGCGCAGTCCTCGGCGTCGCCGACGACGGCCAGCGACCGTAGGTCTGAGGCCAGCTCGCTCAGCCGCGGGTAGAGGCCGAGCGCCAGCCAGCGCTCGAGCCGCGGGCGGACGGCCTCCAGCGCGGCGTCACGGTCGTCGTCGAGGCTCAGCCAGGCGTAGACGACGAGCCGGCGCGGCGTCGCCGCGTGGCGGGCCCAGCTCACGGCCTCGGGACCGCTGCCCTCGGGCAGGAGCACGCCTTCGGCGACGCGGCTCGCGACCGCCATCCCGCGCGGGCCGGTGGTGCCGATCAGCAGCTCGGGCGGCGGGTCGGGCGGATGGCCGAGGCGCACGTCGTCGAGGTGGACGTGGTTGCCGTGCTGGCTGATGGTCTCGCCCGCGAGCAGGGCGCGCACGGTGGCGACGGTCTCCTCGAGCGCCACCAGCCGGTCGGGAGGGCGAGCGCCGATCTGGCGCATCCAGGCCTCGACGCCGTGGCCGAAGGTCACGGTCAAGCGCCCGGGATGCATGCGCGCGACGCCCGCGATCTCCATCGCGGCCAGCGCGGGATTGCGCAGGGTGACCGGGAGCAGGCCGATGCCGACGTCGAGCCGTGACGTCGCCGCCAGCGCCGCGACCGCCATCGTCGGGCCGCCGGCCAGGAAGCAGTCCTCGACCACCCACAGCTCGGCGAACCCGTCCCGCTCGGCGGCGCGGGCGAACGTCGGCAGCTCCTCGGGCGGCCATTCGGGCTGGAACAGGAGCCCGACCCGGGCCATCGTTGCCTACAGCAGGCCGCGCGAGGACAGCTCGTCGAGCACCGTGCGGCGGTGCCACGGGCGGCGGGCTCCGGCGAGGCGCGCGAGCGCGTCGCGCAGCTCGTGCTCACGGGCCCGCGAGTCCGTGACGTCGCCGCGCAGCCGCTCGACCTCGGTCTCCAGCCGGGCGGTCGACTCCCGCAGCTCGTCGAGCTCGACCTGCTCGTCGGTCGTCCACTCCCAGGCGGGCGGCGGATCGGCGGTCATCAGCGGGTTCGGACGCGAGCGGCCATGCTGTGCGAGCGCGGCGCGGAGCTCGTGCCCGGACACGTGGGGTTCGGTATGCGAGTCGCTCATGCAGCCGGGCTTCGCGGCTCGGAAGCGGGCTCCTTCGCCTGGGAGGAACCGTGCAGGACGGCGTGCGCCTCGGCCGCCAGGCGGCGCACGAGCTCGCCCGCCGGCACCGCCTCGGCGAGCTGGTGCGCCTGGCCTGCCCAGAGGTGGAAGCCGTCCGGATCGCCGCGCTCGCGCGCCGCCGCGCGGATGCCGGCCGTGAGGTGGTGCACGTCCGGGTAGGCGCTCGGCGCGTCGCCGGAGTGCTCCGCCATCCAGCGGTTGACGATGCCGCGCGCGAGGCGCCCGGTGAAGGCGCGGGTGAGCGCCGTGCCCGAGTCGCTCTCGATCGCGGCGCGATGCGCCGGCGCGGTGGCCGCCTCCGGGCAGAGCATGAACGCGGTGCCGAGCTGCGCGGCGGCGGCGCCGAGCGCGAGCACGGCGGCGACGGCGCGGCCGGTGGCGAGGCCGCCGGTGGCGATCAGCGGCAGGTCGGTGACGGGGCGGACGAGCTGGAGGAGCGCCAGCAGGCCGATCTCGCCGGGGGCCGCGTCGTCGAAGCTCCCGCGGTGGCCGCCCGCCTCGACGCCCTGGACGACCAGCGCGTCCGCGCGCGCCGCCGCCGCGAGGCGCGCCTCGCCGGGGGTCGTGACCGTGACCCAGGCGGCCGAGCCGGCGTCGTGGAGGGCATCGATGACGCGCGGCTCCGGGCAGCCGAACGTGAACGAGACCACCGGGACGCCGAGCTCGGCGACGAGGGAGAGCTTGGCGTCCCAGCCGTCGTCGTCGTGCTTCGGTGCGCCGACGGGGACGCCGAAGCGGTCGGCCTCGGGCTCGAGGGTCGCGGCGAAGGCGGTTGTCGCGGCGGGGTCGGCCGGCGGGCCGGGCGGGGCGAACAGGTTGATGCCGAACGGGCGCTCCGTCAGCGCTCGCAGCGCCTCGATGTCGGCGCGCACCGCTTCGGGCGTCTTGTAGCCGGCGGCCAGGAACCCGAGCCCGCCCGCCTCGCAGACCGCAGCGGCGAGCTCGGGCGTGGAGGGCCCACCGCCCATG
>DASTIC010000187.1:0-28090 GCA_035717845.1 Solirubrobacteraceae bacterium | reverse complement strand
AACATCTGAGCCATTGCGGCCGTTGTAGCGCAAAGGCGGCCGCTTGGGCGAAAAGTTGGACCAAAGGACCGAGCAGGGGCCCTCTCTCGATTGCGGGTCAGTCGTTTCGCTAGCGAGCGGTAGGCAGTGCAGCCGGCCGTGGCGCCCATGGCCAGCGTGCCAACTCGATCGACTCAATCGTGCCGTCGAGGTCGGTCGTCACGAAGGCGACTTGTGGCACAGGCCCTAGTACGTCCTCCAACGCCGTCGTGCCACCGAGCGTTCACTGGCGCGCATCGTCGGCGGTCTGACCTTCGTCCTGCACGTCGGAGCCGTAGGCGCCTCAGCCAAGTGCTGGCGGGACGGCGTGAACGTGATCTCGGGTCCCGTCGGGCTACGTCGCGGTGTGGTTGTCACGGCGAGCAAGCTCTCGACCGAGGTGGCGCGGATTGGCGCCGTGTTCGTGGGCCGCTTTGGGCCGCGCTACTTAGAACCGCAGGTCCCCTCAGTCCGAAAAGTCCTGCAAATCGCGGCTATGAGCATACGGCTGATTCCCGCAAATAGCGAAAAAGGCCTGGATGGTAAGGAAGGGGTCGCCGGTTCGAGTCCGGCAGAGGGCTCCTAAGGAACCCGCTGGTAACGGCGGGTTTCGTCGTTCAGGCACCGCGTCGTCGTGGGCCACATCGGCCCCCATGGAAGCGTTTTGAAGGCACCTGGCGCTGCGCGGCGCTGCTGCCGTCCGGTGCGCGTTGCCGCCGCGGGGCTCACTGCTCGCGGTTGTGGCGGCCCGACCGGCGCCACGGCGCTCCACGGGGCGTGCCCGCGACCGCGGCTCCGATTAGCGACCTCCCCGGGGAAGCGCGCGCCAGTGTAGGCGACGTGCTCGCTCTTCACGGCACCGCTGCGCGGCGGCCTCCGGCCGGCCCTGACGGGCTGCCCTGAGCCGCTGCGCGCGCCGCCTGGCCTTGCGCTCACCCTTCCGGGGAGGCCGCGATTCCGATCGACCGCCTCGGGAGGCCCGGATCACACCGAGCCCAGGAGGCCATGCCGTGGCTCCCAGCCCCGAGCGGCTGCGCGAGATCGCCGACTTCTTCGCCGCCCGCGATCGCGATCTGCGCCAGGCCGTCGCTTGTCGCGCGCAGCACCTTCCCGAACCCGCGATCGAGGATGCCTGTCAGATCGCCTGGGAGAAGCTCAGCCGCCGTCCCGACGTGGATCTCAGGACAACCGGTCGTGCGTGGCTAGTGACGTGGCCCTTCACGAGGCCTTGCGGCACTGCCGTCGCGAGCGCCGGGAAACGCCCGCCGGCACATTCCACACGCTCTACAGCGACAGCGATGCGCCTCGTGGACCGCGTGAGCCCGGGCGACGACCGCGAGCTCGCCGACGAGGTCGCCGACCGGATCCTCCACGCCCGACGGCTCAAGGATCTGCGGCTGATCAAGTCCCAGGATCGCCAGGCGCTGTACTTGAAGGCGCTCGGGTTTCGATACCACGAGATCGCCGCGCTGCTGGGGCATCGCCTACACGGCGGTCAATCGACGGATCACGGAGGGCCGTCGCCGCCTGCGCGAACTCGAGGCGGCTCACGACGCGGTCTCGAGACACTCGCGAACGCGCCAACCGCGCTGAACCGACGCCGCGTGCTGGATCCTCACGACGCTCGCGCGGGAGGGCAGTACGCCGAGCGTCGGTTACGTCCCGGCCGCAAATCCTGGAAGCACGCCGTGCTTGTCCCAGAACTCCTGCACCTCCGCAGGCGACGCGACGTCCGCGTTGTAGGCGTTCACATGCTCGATCGCGTAGATCGCGTCGATACTCGCAAGCACAGCGTTGAGCGGTCCAGGTGGTCGCGGACATGGACGGCAGGCTCCCCGCACACGGCCGCGTCTGCGATGCGGCTCGCGGGTACATTGCGGCGAACGACCTCACACCTGAGGTGCGCCTCGCCGCACCTCCGCTGCCGACCACGTGGCCGCACGAGATCTCCACGCGCATCCTGCGAAGCTGCTACAGCGGCTCCTGCAGTTCGATACGACGAATCCGCCGGGCGCCGAGCGCGAGTGCGTGGAGTGGGTGGACGGCGTGTTGCAGGAGGCGGGCCTCGAGACGGCGTTCGTGGCAGCGGATCCGGAGCGGCCGAGCCTCGTCGCGAGGCTGCGCGGCAGCGGCGCGGCGGCGCCGCTCATGCTCCAGGCGCACGTCGACGTGGTGCCGACGACGGGCCAGGAGTGGACGCACCCGCCGTTCGCCGGCGAAGTTGCCGACGGCTTCATATGGGGCCGCGGCGCGCTCGACATGAAGAGCGGCGCGGCGATGTTCGTCGCCGCAGTGCTGCGGGCGGTCGCGACCGGGATGCAGCCCGCGGGCGACGTCGTGCTCGCGCTGCTGGCCGACGAGGAGGCAGGGGGAGACGCCGGCGCCGCCCATCTCGTCCGCGAGCGGCCCGACCTGCTCGAGGGCGTCCGCTACTCGCTCGGGGAGTTCGGCGGCTTCACACTGGACATGGCCGGGCGGCGCTTCTATCCCATCCAGGTCGCCGAGAAGCAGGTGTGCTTCCTTAAGGCCACGGTGCGTGGCCCGGGCGGTCATGGAGCGCTACCGATGCGCGGCGGGACGATGGCACGCCTCGGCAAGCTGTTGCGGACGCTCGACCGGCGGCGCCTGCCGGTGCACGTCACACCGGTGGCGCGAAAGATGATCGAGCAGACCGCGGCGGAGCTGCCGCTTCCGGCGAGCGTGCTGCTGCCGCGACTGCTGGACCCCCGGCTCACTGATCCGGTCCTCGCGGTGCTCGGCGACCGTGGGACCGTCTTCGACCCATTGCTGCACAACACCGTGAACGCGACCATCGTTGGCGGAGGAGACAAGGTCAACGTGATCCCGTCAGTGGCGACCGTCGAGCTCGACGGCCGCCTGCTGCCCGGCTTCACCGGCGACGACATGCTCCGGGAGCTCCGCGCACTGCTCGGTCCGGACGTCGATGTCGAGGTCGTGCGGTACGACCCCGGCCCGCCGGAGCCGGACTTCGCGTTATTCGACCTGCTGGCCGGCGTATTGCGCCACGCCGATCCCAAGGGCACGCCGATCCCGCTGCTGCTGGCCGCGTTCACCGACGCGCGCCACTTGGCACGGCTGGGCATCCAGCACTACGGCTTCACGCCGATGCAGCTGCCGACAGAGATGCGCTTCACTGAGCTCATCCACGCCGCCGACGAGCGCGTGCCGGTCGAAGCGCTCGAGTTCGGCACGAGCGCGGTCTACCGCGTGCTCGAGCGCTACGGGCGCTAACCGCTCCGCTGGGCGTGCGGGCCGCAGGCTCGGGCTTCAGCTTCAGTGGGTCGTCACGCGCACGTAGTAGCCGTCGGGGTCGACGACGCGGAAGTCGCGCAATCCCCAAGGACGCTCCTGTAGAGGCTCGACGACGCTGATCCCCGCTCGCTCTACCTCCTCGAGGGCGGCGTCGATGTCCCGCACTTCTAGGACGATCTCGACGCCCGCACCGCGCACCCCGGCGAGCCGAGCGCGCGAGAAACCCGGTCCCTCCGCCTCGGCAGGGAGCTTGTCGACCGAGGCGAGACCAAGGATGGCGTGCTCGCGCGCGAGACTCGCATAGTCCGCTTCGCGGCGTACGACGCGGAAGCCCAGAGCGCGCTCGTAGAACTCGATCGAGGCATCGAGATCATCGACGAACAGCTCGATGCGGAAGGTCACGACCCGAGCGACGTCGATGAGGCCTTAGCGCGCGCCTGTCGCACGGTGCTCATGTAGCGTCGACGCGGAGCAGGTCACGGCGAGCATGTCATCGCTGGGCCTCGGACGGTTCGAGCGCGGGCCAGACGAATGACTCTTGGCCTGCTCCCACTGTACGAGACGTTGACCGTCCGGGACATCGACGCCACGGTTCGGTCTGCAGGAAGTCGTCCAGCAAACAGCGCGCCCGGACGACCCGGAGGTCCTTCCGAGGCGACGGAAAGGGATGGTCGTTCGTGTCCGAAGCAGCACATGTCCGAGAGCTTCGCGTAGCCGTCACGGCGCCAGACTACGACGAGGCGCTGGTCTTCTACCGCGACGTCCTCGGACTATGCCAGCGCGAGGCATTCGCCTCCGAGGATGGTCGCGTAACCATCCTCGAAGCCGGCCGCGCGACGCTCGAGCTGCTCGATCTCACGCACGCCGCCTTCGTCGACGACGTCGAGGTTGGCCGCCGGGTCGCCGGACACGTTCGGATCGCGTTCGAGGTCGAGGACAGCGCCACGACGACACGGGCGCTCGCAGCCGCCGGCGCGACCGTGCTTGCCGAGCCCACCCGTACGCCCTGGAACTCGCTCAACGCACGACTCGAGGGCCCGGCCGGGCTGCAGCTCACGCTTTTCACCGAGCTCGGCCCTTGACCGACACGCCCCGCCCTGTGGCGAGGCTCACTGGCGACATCTCCGGCGGGCCTGGCTACACCGACGGGCTTACGAGGACACCACGTACTTCTTCTGCACGCTCGCGTGCGCCGCGCAATTCGCGCAACACCCGGAGCGCTACGCCGACTGAGCCAGGGACGAATCCGCTCGCGCGAGGAGACGCTGGCTCGCGGCCGCCCGGCAGGGACGCGCCGGCAGGGTGGTTCCCCACGTGGCAGGCCGAAGAGCTCTGCCCCGTCGGAGCCGTCGCGCCGCGGCTATGCGGTATCCGACGCCGGCACGTGCTGTGCGTGCTTGCCCGACCTGGCGGATGGCGGCGGCTGCTGTCTGCCGGGCTCGTCCGGCAGCCGGAGCCGCTTCAGCGCGACGGCGTTGACGGCGACGATGACGCTCGAGCCCGCCATCGAGATGGCGCCGACCTCCGGTCGCAGGACGAAGCCGAGCGGCTCGAAGACGCCGGCGGCGACGGGCAGCGCGAGGCTGTTGTAACCGACCGCCCACCAGAGGTTCTGGTGCATCTTGCGGACGGTGCCGCGGCTGATGGTGATGGCGGTCGCGACGTCGAGCGGGTCCGAGCGCATGAGTACAACGTCGGCGGTCTCGACGGCGACGTCGGTGCCGGCGCCGATGGCGATGCCGACGTCGGCCTGCGCGAGGGCCGGCGCGTCGTTGACGCCGTCGCCGACCATCGCGACCTTGCGTCCGTGGTCCTGAAGCTCCTTGACCTTGGCTGCCTTGTCGGCCGGAAGCACCTCGGCGATGACCTCGTCAATACCGAGCTCGGCGGCGATGCGATCGGCGGTCGCCTGGCTGTCGCCGGAGAGCATGACTGCGCGGACGCCTTGCTCGCGCAGCGCGCGGATGGCCTGCGCGGAGGTGTCGCGCGCGGCGTCGGCGACGGCGATGACGGCCGCGGCCCTGCCGTCGATGGCGACCTGCACGCTGGTGCGGCCCTGCCCGGCGAGCTCGTCGGAGCGGGCTGTGAGGCCGTCGCGGGCGATGCCCTGCTGCTCCAGCAGGCCGGCGTTGCCGACGGCGAGGCGGTGGCCGTCGACGGTCGCCAGGAGCCCGTGGCCGGGGACCGCCTCGAACGTCTCCGTGCGCGGCGTCTTTAGGCCGCGCCGGTGGGCGGCCTTGACGATGGCTTGGGCGAGCGGGTGCTCACTGTCGCCTTCGGCTCCGGCGACCAGGCGCAGCACCTCGTTCTCGTCGATGGCGTCGCTGGTGGCGATCTCGACGACCTCCGGCTCGCCGCGCGTGAGCGTGCCGGTCTTGTCGAACACGACGGTGTCGAGTGAGTCGGCCCGTTCGAGCGCCATCGCGTTCTTGAACAGGATGCCGCGCTTGGCGCCCAGGCCGGTGCCGACCATGATGGCCGTCGGGGTCGCCAGGCCCAACGCGTCCGGGCAGGTGATGACCACCACGGTGATGGCGAACAGCAGCGACTCCTGCAGGTCGCGTCCGACGACGAAGTTCCAGACGACGAAGGTCAGCGTCCCGCCGATGAGCGCGACGAAGACCAGCCAGAACGCCGCGCGGTCGGCGAGTCGCTGGCCGGGGGCCTTGGAGTTCTGGGCCTCCTGGACGAGCTTGACGACCTGCGCGAGCGCGGTGTCGGCGCCGACGGCGGTCGCTCGCGCGCGCAGGGTGCCGTTCTTGTTGATGGTCGCGCCGATGAGCTGATCGCCGGCGGCCTTCTTGACGGGCAGGCTCTCGCCGGTCACCGTCGACTCGTCGACCTGGCTCTCGCCCTCCTCGACCGTCGCGTCGACCGGGACCTTCGAGCCGGGGCGGACGAGCAGCAGGTCCCCGACGACGACCTCGGCCGTCGGCACCTCGACCGGCTGCCCTTCGCGCAATACGACGGCTTTCGGCGGTGCGAGGTCGAGCAACGCGCGGACGGCGTCGTTGGCGCCGCCGCGGGCGCGCATCTCGAACCAGTGCCCGAGCAGCACGAACGTGGCGAGCATGCCGGCCGACTCGTAGAAGACCTCACCCTCGATGAAGAACGTCGCCGCGACCGAGTAGATCCACGCGGTCCCGATGGCGACGGCGACGAGCACCATCATGTCCAGCGTTCTGCTCTTCAGGGCGGAGACCGCGCCGGTGAAGAAGATGGTCGACGCGTAGAAGACGACGGGCAGGCTGAGCAGGAACTGCCAGACGTCGCGGTCGATGTCGAACGGCGTGGGCACCTCCGTGCCGAGCAGCTCGGTGCCGACCATAGACCACAGGACGATCGGGACGGTGAACGCGAGCGCGACCAGGAACCGGTTGCGCATGTCGCGGACCATCGCGTCCATGGACATGCCGGCGTGGCCGCCGTGGCCGTGGCCGTGCGCGTGCTCGGCGCGGTCCATGGCCGCGTGGTCATGGGCGGCGGGTGCGGCGTCGTGCTCGGCCATCGGATCGCAGACGTGGCCGGGCACGGACTGGCCGGCGCAGTGGTAGCCGCACGCCTCGACCCAGCCGGTCAGGGCCTCGACCGAGGTCTGGGTGGCGTCGTAGGTGACGGTCGCGGTCTGCGCGACGGGGTTGGCCTCGACGGCGAGGACGCCGGGGCGGTTGCCGAGCGCGCGCTCGACTCGCGCCTTCTCGGTTGCGTAGTGGAGCCCGCCGACGTGCAAGACGGCGGTCTCGTGCGTGGGGGCTGTGGTGGTGGTCATGGCTGCTGAGGCTCCTGGTGGCGGGCGGCCGGGCTGATGCGGTCGAAGCGGACGAAGTAGCCCAGCGGCGTGCCGGAGCGCCGGTTGAACGTCAATCCGGCCGCCTCGGCGCGCCGGCGCAGCTGGCTGGGGCTGACCCAGTGCGGGTCGCCGAACAGCTCGCCGACGACCAGACGGCCGCCGGGCTTGAGCACGCGGGCGAGCTCGCGCAGCGCGGCGTCTTGGTCGGGTACCTCGCCCAGGACCGTGACGAGGCGGTAGTCCACGTACCTGGCAAAGCTGAGCTCGTCGAGCAGGCCGTCGCGGGCGCGGGCGGCGGTCGCCTCGTCGAGCCCGTAGGCCTGCGCGAACAGCTCGAAGTGCTCGCTGACCGTGAGCTTGTCCCATAGCAGCGGCAGCTGCGGGCAGTACCCGAGCCGCCCATCGAGCTCGACCCTGCCGCCGTCACGCCCAAGCAGACCGACGATGATCTGCATTAGCGTGCTCTTGCCAGAGCCGTTCTCGCCGACCAGGCCGACGAGCTCGCCCGGGCGGACCTCAAGCGATGCGCCGCGCAGCACTTCGACACGTCGGCGATGCCACGGCAGTCCCGACCGGAACGCCTTCGTGACCCGGTCGACGGCGAGCACCGGCGCGGTCGCGACGGGAACAGCAGTGGTGTACATAGCGGGGCTCCCGCGCTCTACCGGCTCATGACCTAGGTGCGGTCCGAGCGGTCAGCGCCGCCGTCGCGGCCGCCCATGCCGCGCATCATCATCCACATCATCGCGCCCATCATCAGCATGCAGCCGAGCGCGGGCAGGATGTAGAGGGCGCTTCCGGTGGCGAGCACGACGACCAGCGCGACGACAACCATCGCCACGCAGATCCACATGTGGGTTCCATGTCCGCGCATCGCCGTGTCCTTTCATGAAGTGGGTTGCACTGGAGCCAACATACCCCGGCGGGGTAACCAGCGCGCCCGGTTTCTCCCACACTTCGGATGCGGGGAAACCGCGGACGCGGTGGCCGATGCAACCGTCCACAGGCTCGCCGGTCGCCTCGACCTGGAGCGGGGTGTCCAGGCCGCGAGCGGCTCGGGGTCGCGGTGCGGTCAGCGCAACGCGATGGTTGTGTCGCATTCGCCCGAAGGTGGCGCTCGTCGTCGGCTTCGGACGTTCGGCGATGACCGACCCCGGGCTAACGGTGCGGGTCGCCGCACGGTAAAGCGGCCGGTTCGGCCCTGATTCAGGCAGCCGCTGACCGAACCCACGGACGCAGGCAGACCGCATAGGCGCGGGCGGGTGGTGCTGAGAGGCTTCCCAAATACCCCCCACCCGTATTTCTGGAGGAGTTCCATGCCATCCACGAACCTCGCGGCCCGCGCGGGCCGCTGGAGTGCCTCGCACCGCAAGACCGCCATCCTCGGCTGGCTGCTGTTCGTCGTCCTCGCCACCGTCGTCGGCGGCAGCGTCGGTCAGAGGAATCTCGACGTCTCCGCGATGGGCAACGGTGAGTCCAAGCGCGGCGAGCTGATCATCGCGGAGGCCGACTTTCCGCAGGAGGTCCCTGAGCAGGTGCTCGTGCAGGGCAAGGGCACCGTGAAGGCCGACGATCCAGAGGTGACCGCCGCGGTGAAGGACGTCGTCAGCCGCCTCGAGCGGATTGACGGCGTCACCCAGATCGAGAGCCCACTCGACCGGAAGCACCGCGGCCGCACCGTCTCGCAAGACGGTCGCTCGGTCGTCGTGAACTTCCGGCTCCCGGGCAACATCGACGAGCCGGAGAAGCTGGAGGAAGTCGCCGCCGCGCCGCTGGCCGCCGTCGCCGCCGTCCAGAAGGCGCATCCCGGCGTTCGCGTCGAGGAGTACGGCACGGCGTCGGAGCGCAACGCCCTGGGTGAGAAAGAGCGCAGGGACGAGGCTCGCTCGCTGCAGCTCTCGATGGGCGGCACGCTGCTCATCCTGCTGCTGGCGTTCGGGGCAGCGGTGGCGGCCGGCGTGCCGCTGCTGCTCGGGCTGTCCGCCGTCATCGCCACCACCGGGCTGCTCGGGCCGGTCAGCCGGCTGGCCGAGCTCCACGAGGCCGTCGCTCAGGTCGTGCTACTCGTCGGCCTCGCGGTCGGCGTCGACTACGCGATGTTCTACCTGCGCCGGATGATGGAGGAGCAGGACAAGGGCCGCGGCCCGGAAGCCGCGCTCGAGGTCGCCGCCGCCACCTCCGGCCGCACCGTCCTGATCTCGGGTCTGACCGTGATGGCCGCGATGGGCGGGATGTTCTTCTCGGGCAACCCGATCTTCGTCTCCTTCGGGATTGGCACCATCCTGGTCGTCGGCGTGGCGATGCTGGGGTCGGTCACGGTGCTGCCCGCGATGCTGTCCTACCTCGGCCAGAAGGGCTGGCTGGAGAAGGGCCGCGTCCCGTACGTCGCCAAGCGTCGTCACCGGACCGGCGGCGAGTCCCGCGTCTGGGGCGCGATCCTCGACCGCGTCCTGGCCCGCCCGCTGGTCTCGGTGATCGCCGCCGCCGGCCTGCTCATCGCCCTGTCGATCCCGGCGCTCGACCTGCAGTTCAAGGAGCCCGGCACCGAGGGCATGTCCCGCAGCGAGCCGATCATCCAGACGCTCGACCGCATCGACGCCGCGTTCCCCGGCGGCACCGTGCCGGCGACCACGGTCATCAAGGCCAAGGACGTCACCACGCCCGAGGTCCAGGCCGCGATCGCCGACCTTCAGGAGCAAGCCATCGCCACCGGCAAGCTGTCCGAGCCGGCGTTCGTCGACATCAGCCCCGACAAGACCGTGGCGGTGGTGGCCTTGGCGATCGACGGCAAGGGCACCGACGCCGCCTCGAACCGCTCGCTTGAGGTGCTGCGCCAGCAGGTCGTGCCCGCGACGGTCGGCAAGCTCGAGAACGCCGAGGTCGCCGTGAGCGGCAGCACGGCCTGGTCGAAGGACTTCCTCGACACGATGAAGTCCAATCTGCCGATCGTCTTCGGCTTCGTGCTCAGCCTCGCCTTCGTGCTACTGCTGGTCACCTTCCGCTCGATCGTCGTGCCGATCAAGGCGATCATCCTGAACCTGCTGTCGGTCGGCTCGGCCTACGGCATCCTCACGCTCGTCTTCCAGGACGGGCACGGGGAGAAGCTGCTCGGCTTCAACTCCGTCGGTGGCATCGCCCCCTGGCTGCCGCTGTTCCTGTTCGTGATCCTGTTCGGGCTGTCGATGGACTACCACGTTTTCGTCCTCAGCCGGATCCGGGAGGCCGTCGACCGCGGCATGAGCACCGAGAACGCGGTCGCCTATGGCATCAAGAGCACGGCGGGCATCATCACCAGCGCCGCCGCGGTGATGGTGATCACGTTCGCGATGTTCGCCACCGACGGCAACCAGTCGATGAAGCAGCTCGGGGTCGGCCTCGCCGCCGCGATCCTGATCGACGCCACCATCGTCCGCGCGGTCCTGCTACCGGCCGCGATGAAGCTGCTCGGCGGGCGGAACTGGTATCTGCCGAAGCGCCTCGGCTGGCTGCCGAAGTTCGAGCACGAGCCGGAGGTGATGCCCGCCGTCGCCTGACCGATCCCGCATCGTGGCCGCGACTACGGCGCCCGCCGGTACGGCGGGCGCCGTCGCGTTGCGGTTGCGGCTCGACGTGGAAGCTGAACTGCGTGCCGCTTGCCGTCGCGGGACAGGATCAGGAACCGCCCCGCGCCAGGCGGCCGGTGGCGGCGACCTGCACGAGGCGGGCGGCATCGAGGGGAAGACGACATATGCGAAACGGCCGGCGGCCATCACCGTCGCGAGATGAACCGGGCGGCGGCACGCGATGCGTTGGAGAACGTGCGGGCGCTCGATGAACGGAGTGCACCGCCCTCACGTCCGAGATGCGGCCAGGGCGCCGAGAATCGTCGCCTGTAGCGGCAGCAGACTGCGGCTCTCATCAGCGCTTCGGGGACTTCTTCTTGCGGACCTCCGGCTGCGCGCGCACGTAGTTCAGGACCGCGTCGCTGTCAGGTGACCTCAGCGTCACCCGGTCGATCTTCTTCCCGACCAGTCGCAGGTTCTCGATGTGCCGTGGGCGTTCGTCGGCGGTTGCTTCGGCTACCTGCTTGTCTCCCGCATAGCCGACGACGGTGGGAGGTTCCCCGAAGTGGGCGACGCCGACGTCGACGACGGCTGCCGGGGCGCTCAGACGGATCTCGGTCGTCTCGCCCGTCTCGAGCCCCGTGATCCCGTGGCGAACGACGATCTGGGTCGTCTCCCTGCCCGCGACCTCGATCACGAAGCCGGCGACGTCCAGCACGCTCGGTCGCTCGCCTGGGCATTCGGCCCCGAGGTCGATCCACGGCGTCTGCTCGGCCACGAGGTCGACCTGCTCGCGCCACCAGCGCGGCGGGTCGATGGCGGCGTCGATGACGCGCAGATCGATCGGATGGATGTGGATCGGCCGTCGACCCCGTGTCTTGAAGTACGTCATCGACGGGTCGGGCCGTCCGACGAAGCAGATCTGGTCGAACCGGTGCTTGCGGATGAAGTGCAATGCCGCCCGGGCGTTTCCCTCGCCGGGGCCGAAGTCGAGGATCCAGTGAGTGCCCTCGACGACCTTCCAGCGGCCGCCGATCTCAACCACGGCGAGGTTGTCGCGGTCGAACCCGAGGCAGTCCTCGCCCGCGAGCTGGCCCGACGGGGCGCGGCCGGAGTCCGTGAGCCAGTACATCATCGGGCGAACGTCCCCGCAGCGGGGCCGCCCGACGAAACACATCGAAGCGAGCTTGTAGTGGTTGATGATCTCGACTGCGCGCTGCGCCTCGGCTTGGCTTGTGCCGGTGTCGAGCATCCAGTGGTTGCCCTCGGCGACCTTCCAGCGCCCTCCGACCTGCACGGCGGCGACGTTCGCTCGGTTGAAGGGGATCTTGTCCTCGGGGATGAAGGGCGGATCGATCAGCTGGACCGTGTTGCCCGATAGGCGCAGGCCCGTCCAGATCGTGTTGTCGCCGAAGCAGTCCTCGCCGACCCGGTGCTGCGCGTTCGTCGTCGATTGCAGGGTGTAGTCGCCGTTGGGCACGCCGTCGAGCACGATGAACTGGCACGCCAGGAAGGAGCTATAGACGTCGGCCCAGCCGGCCGAGATGCCCTGGTCGCTGTTGCAGTCGTCGAACCTGGCGGTGGGGGATGCCGTCGGCGAGATGCGCTCGATGTCGATGGCGCAGAACGCCTGTTTGAAGCCGGCTGTCGCGAGTGCCCCGGAAGCGTTGAACAGGAGGAACTCGTTGAAGTCCTTCAGGTGGTAGTGCCCGTGGCCCGCTGACCACACGAAGAGATCGGGGCGAGCCGCCGGGCTGCCGATGACGAGGTCCGCCGTGCCCGCGTTGTAGGAGAGGAAGTCGAAGCGCAGGAGCTTGTGACTGCCAGGGGTCACGCAACCGTCCTGGACGTCGTGGTCGGAGGCCGCAAACGTCCGGTTCTGGATTGAGAAGTTGCGTACCCTCGTGACGAGGTTGACGCCCATTTCCGTTACCTCCCCTGCTGTGGCGGCGCCGGCAGCGGGTCGGCGGGAAGCCGACCAGCGAGGCGCTTGAGCGCGTTGGTCGCTGTCCTCGCCTCTCGTGGGGCGAGGTCGTGCACCTGCTGCTCGTGGTCGACGGTACCGAGCGTGATGCCGGTGAGGGCGCGCTCGATGCAATGGCGGACGGTCGGCGGCACAAGATCCACGCAAACCGTCGCGCCACATCCGACGTTGACCCACGCCCAGTCCGTCACGACGTTGTGACAGGTGGCCGCGGCCCGCACGAGGTAACACCCAGGGGGCACCGCGAACTGGCCGTGGATCATCCCCCCAGCTGCGCCAGCCACCTGCAGCGGCACACCGCCGGCGAAGCTGACGCCGTTCCAGAAGAGCGGCAGCCCGTCGCAGTGGTAGATCTCGACTTGGAAGCTGTGGCCACTGCTCCGGTAGGGCGCGCACGGGTGCCGCGCGTCGCGGACCGTCACGCTCAGGCACGACTCGCGGCATGCGACCTTCGTCGGCTCGACGGGACGCGTCGCGTAGTCGTCGTACTGAGGGGGCGCGACGACCGTCGGGTCGCGCGAGTCCTTCGCCAGCTGCTCGTTGTCCGGCGGGGCCCACGGCCTGAGGCCCGAGACGCCTGCCCATGGCTCCATGTGCTCCAGGATCGCCGGGTCGGCGCTCTCGTTGCCATAGACCTGGCTCGGGTCGAGTCTCCACGCCTGACCGGGTACTCGCTGCCAGCTGGCCCACAGACGGTCCACGTTCGAGTGCAGGAGGAACACGAACGGGTCCTCGAACGCGCTATGGCCGGACCCGATCGTGCCGCCGATGTAGCCGTGCGCGCTGTTGTGTGCGCCCTCCAGCGCCATCCGGAACGCCTGCCACTGCTCCGGCTGCGGCAGAGCGTCGCCTGCGCCGATGATCGTCGCGTCGGCGGGTAGCCCCGGGGCGCCGGGGGCGACGCCGCGCGTGATCTCTTGCGGCGGGTCGGCGGGATCGCCGGTGTCGTCGCGGCTCCCGGCGAACACGCCGTTGTTGTCAAGGGTGTCGAGCGGCACGCCGGCGCGGCCGCTCGCGCTGCCCATGAAGGCCGGCGTGAAGAGGTCGGTGAAGCCGCCCGCCCCGTCCGGGCTGTCGCGCGGATCGGTCGTCCAGTCCCAGT
The DNA here is from genome assembly GCA_035717845.1 of Solirubrobacteraceae bacterium. Taxonomy (GTDB): domain Bacteria; phylum Actinomycetota; class Thermoleophilia; order Solirubrobacterales; family Solirubrobacteraceae; genus DASSUW01. The sequence continues at coordinate 14,381 of DASTIC010000187.1, read as the reverse complement.
AGTGGAGCGAGACGGTCGGATCGACCTGCTGGAGCAGGGCCTCGAAGCGGTTGCACATCTCGCGGTGCCAGGGAACGAAGGCCGGACCGCCGTGGACGTGGGTTGCCTGATGGATGGCGTCCTGCTTGTCCCAGAACGAGACTCCATCCGGATAGCTCAGGCCATCCAAGCCGACGATCGCGTCTCGGAGCTTGTCGCGCTCCGCTTGGCTGATCTTCGCGACGTTGCGCCGAACGCCGTTCGCCATCGCGGCTCCCTTCTGCTCGGGCGGCCCGAGTGCCCGCGACTCAGGCGTCGTAGCTATCACACAGCACGGGGGACAGCCCGGTCAAGGCCGGTTCGGGCGGATTATCCGGCCGCCTCGCGCAGGCGGGGCAGCACGCTGCGCAGACACGTGGAAGCCGCACCCCGCGGCCCCGTCGACCGGCGTACAGTGGCGTCTCCGATATACCCCCCCACCGTATTTGAAAGGAACGTCATGAACTCACGCCTGGTGCACTTCGTCCGCCACTACCTCGAGATGGTCGTGGCGATGTTCGTCGGGATGTTCGCCCTCGGGATGCCGCTTGCGGCGCTGCTCGGTGCGGTCGGCATCGACGTCTCTGCGTGGCAGACGGATGCTCGCGAGCTTCTCCTGCTCGGCATGGCGTTCACGATGAGCGTTCCGATGGCCGCCTGGATGCGCTACCGCCGCCACGGGTGGGCGCCGGTGTGGGAGATGACGGCGTCAATGTTCGTCCCGAGCTTCGCGGCGATCGCCCTGCTCTGGGGAGGAGTGTTCGAGGACTCGGAGGCGCTGCTGCTCATCCAGCACGTCGGGATGTTGCCGAGCATGCTGGCCTTCATGCTGTTCCGCCTCGACGAGTACACGGGCCACGGCCGCCACGCACACGCGACCGCCTGATCGCCAGGAGCATCGTGGCGTTCAGCTTCGACGTCGAGCCGTAGGACGACGGCGCAGGCGACGACCAGGCCTCCCCGGCGTCGCCTCAACCCTGCTCGGACCCGCGCAAGCATCTTGCGAGACAGCCGACAAAGCGTAGGACAACGCGTTCAGTCGAGCGCCTCGCGTCCTCCGCCCGCGCGCAGACCTGCCGGTCACCCCGCGACGGCGGCGGCGACGCCCCTTTCGCTCCGTGTCGGCAGGAGGCGCCTCGGCTGGAGCGTGGAGCACGCGACGCCGGCCATGGTCTCTTGATGCTCGGGGTCGGCAGCGCGCAGTCGGCACGGCAGGCACGGGGAGTCGTCCTGTCCAGAAGTTGATGACGACCGGAGTCCCCGAAGCTCGGTGAGCGACACGCGACCATTCCGCGCCACCCGCCACCAGCGACGTGGTGCGGCGCCGAGATCGCCAGCGGTGAGAACCCCGCCGTCGAACGCCGGCGCAGGGGCTGGACGCCCTTGCGAGACCGCCTCGTGTATCGCGTCACCGGGGGCGTCTGTGACCACCCGGTCAACCATGACCGCGAGAAGGGATGCCGCGAGAACCGCCAGCGAGAGACGGGCCCACATCGTGGGGGCGCCGTCGTCGCCACGACGTTCCATTGGAGGCCAGCGCGATCACAGCGGCACCGAGAGACTAGTCTCACGAAAAGTCGGATCCGGCAGGCTGGGCCACGCCCGACCCGTCAATCCCACGGAGCGTCGGATCTCGCGTATCCTCCTGCAAGGTCCTACGTCCAGTAGGGAGTCCATCAATCCCAGGCTCTGGTCTGGGGCGAGGCAGACCGGAGCCGCTCAGCACCATCCGGGAGGAGGGATGTGCGCATGAGAGTTGCGCTCCGTCTGCTCGCAGCGATGGTCGTCGCCGTCGCGCTGCTACCTGGCACGGCGTCCGCCACGCACGTGCCCGATCAGAGCTTCAAGATGGCCGAGCTCTTCACGTCGCCCAACCAGGCGACGAACTCGGACTTCGCGTTCTGGGGCAAGCACGCGTTCTCCGGCTACTACACAGGCGACGCCGGGTTCCCCGCCGGTACTCCGCCCCGCGGCGGGGTGCGGATCTTCGATATCTCGAATCCGGCCCAGCCGGGGCTCGTGAGGGACTTCGCGTGTGACGCGAACCAGAATGATCCAATCGTCTGGGACCGGAACGGGAACGGCGTCGCCGACCTCCTACTTCTGGCCGTGGACCGGACGATGGCGAATCCGAACTGCGGCGCGCCGCGGTCCGCTCATAACGATCCGAACGGCTGGGAAGGCGTCCGCATCTTCGAGATGAGCGACAGCCGGGCGAATCCATTCCAAACCATCACGCCGGTGAAGATGCAGTACACCGACTGCGGCGCTCACACGATCACCGCGTTTACGGGGTTCGCGAAGAAGCGCGTCAATCCCCGGCTGATCATCTACGTGTCGTCGTATCCGCTGCGCGCAGGGCCGACATGCGGGCAGGAAAATCACGACAACGTCACGAACCCGTACGACCCCGACAAGGTCGTCAACGACCCGCTGCATCGGCAGATCCAGGTCCTCTCGGTGCCGCTGAACAACCCGGCGGCCACGACCGAGATCGCCGCACCGCAGATCAGCTACCCCGGCGATCCTGATGGGCGGATCGAGTGGTGCGAGCGCGGTCTCTGCAGCACTCCGGCGGCCCCGCTCGAGCCGGCCGCGGTCGCCTGTCACGACATCATGGTGCACGAAGAGCACCGTCTGGCCGGTGCGGCATGTGCGGAGCAAGGGCAGGTCTGGAAGATCGACAGGCACGGCATACCGAGGACCGAGGACCCGATCACAGTCGTGGACGACGACGTCACGAGCGGTGGGCGCGGCCAGATCGCGGGAGCCGTGGACTTCTTCCACTCGGTGGCGTTCAACAACGACGGCCACGTCGTCAACTGGGTCGACGAGTCCTTCGGGAGCGGCTGTCCGACGATGACCACGTACCAGCCGAGGCCGTGGAACCCCGCCGGTGGAACGCACAAGACGGGCAAGATGTTCTTCACCACCCTCGACGGGGACTTCCTCAGCGAGTTCCACGTGGGCGACGTGCGGCCCGACCCCGGCGCGACCGAGTACTGCTCGGCGCACATGGGCATGGCCGTCATCGGCATCAATCGGGACCTGCTGGTCAACGCCTGGTACACGGGTGGTGTCGACGTCATCGACTTCAGCAAGCCGACGCGCTTGAGGGAGATCGCGTACTACGACCCGCAACAGGACTCGGGGACCTGGTCCGCGTACCCGTACACCGGGCCGATGTTCAAGCGGGGCCCGGGGATCCCCGTCTACGCGTCCGACGGCGTGGAGAACAACGCTCTGGCGGAAGGCATGGTCGTCTACCGCGCGAAGATCCAGAAGCCCGGTCGGTCGAAGCGCGTGGATCACCTGAACCCGCAGACGTTGGAGGACTGACCGCAAAGCACATTCGGTAGTTGCGGAGAGGGCGGCCCCGGCCGCCCTCTCCGTTGTGTGTGGGGCGGCATGGCATGCGCCTCGGCTTCAACGTTCGCGCGGCTTACTGAGACCCAGGGGGACGTTTGGAGGTCTTCTCTGCGCCGCCCACGCCCCGCCAGCCGCGAGCAGCATCAGCGCGACGCTGGTCCACTGAGCGGTCTCGAGTCCCCATGCGAGCGTTGCCGAGTCGGATCGCACGAAGAACTCGAGGAAGCGACCGGCGGCGAGCAGTCCGAGCACCGTCCACATCAGCGCCGTCGGTCGCTGGAGGCGCGTCCGCAAGGGCCAGACGATCCCGAACACGATGAGTCCGATGAAGACCTCGTAGAGGCCTCCGGAGTGATACGCCACGTCGTGCCGGGGAACGTCGGCCTCGGGATGGACGTTCTGGACGGCGAGGAAGAAGTCGCTCTGCGGGCCGTAGTGCTCACCAAGGATCACGTCCCCGACACGGCCGACCGCCAGTCCGAGCGGAAGGGCGATGGCGACCACGTCGAGGTAGGTCACGTCAAGCCGCTCGCGCCACAGGTAGGCCCCGATCCCCAGCCCCGCGGCGATGAAACCGCCATAGAACGTGAAGCCCTGAGTCCCGAGCCAGGCGCCAGGGTCGAGTAGGTCGCCGTGCTCGGCGAGGAAGTAGACCCGTCCCCCTACGAGCGCGCCGACAATGAGGATGATGCCGATCCACTGCAACGGCGCGGGATCGAGCCCGCGGCGACGCGCCTCTCGCCCGGCCACGAGGCCGCCGAGCAGAACACCGAGGGCGATCGTCAGCCCGTGCCAGGCGAGCGTGACCGGCCCGAGATCGATCGTCGGGTCGATCCCGATCTTCAGTACGGCCGTTTCCATCCGGGCGAGGAGCTGCGGAGTGCCGCCGATCAATCACCTACGCACTGTAGGAGGACTAGCTCAATGGACGCAGTGCTCGTCGTGGTGGGTGCCGTGAGCGTCGGCCCGTGCTCCAGCCACGGCTGCCGTGGGGAGGATGGCGGCCAGCATGAGGGTGCAGGCGACCATTGCCGTCGCCAGCGCTTTAAGCGCCGCCGTGGCGGACATAGACGATCGCGTCGCAGAGTCGTCGAGCAGCTGTCCCACGCGCTCGCGGACGCCCGTCTCGCCCAGTCGGGCAGTAGCGGGCGTGCTCGTCGAATCAGTGGAGATCGCCGCTTTGCAGATCGCGCTCGCCAACGCCAGTCGGTCGCTGCGGTGCCTCAGGGCCCAGCTGTCGGCGTCCCGCTCGAGATGGAACGCGAGCTCGCGGATGGCGCGAGGCGTACCAGGGAGCGGCCGGCCGAGCGCTCGGAGCACGATTGCGGCAAGCATGACGAAGCGATGTCGCCGCGCGATGTGTGCCTGCTCGTGGTCCAGAGCGGCGCAGAGCTCCTCGTCGTCCAGCGATGCGAGAGCGCCCGCCGACACCACGATCCTCGGCCGCGTCAGTCCCGCGACGGCGAGCAGCACGTCGTGGCCCCCGACCATCAGACTGTTTCTCGGCCCCGTCCCGACGACGTGCCGCTCCACCAGGTGACGGGCGGCGACGGCCTTTCGCCCCGTGGAGATGCATGCCACGACCAGCGATCCGGCAAGCGCTGCTCCCGGTAGGTACAGCGCTAAGTCTCCGAGGCCGTGCCCCTCGACTTCGAGCTCATCCGCCAGCGCCGGAACGGCCGTATGCAGACACCAGTGCGTCAGGGCGGCGAAGACGCCGGTGCGCGGAAGGAAGAACAGCAGATACACGACGCCCAGGACGCCGACGAGAGCGCGGAGCGCCAGAGAGCTCAACCAGAGCGTGATCGCCATGACAGGGTTCACGCGCTGCAGGCGAAGAAGATGAGGGGCGGCGATTCCCGCGGCGGCGATCACTGCCAGCGCGAGTGTCATAGCCGCCCGCGCTTCTTGCCCATCTCCTGTGCGAGCCGCTGCAGTGTGGAGAGCTCGTCGTTGTCGAGATCGCCGAACAAGCGGGCGAGCGCAGCCTGGCGAGCATCCATTGACGCGCCCGCGAGCGTTTGCGAGATGGACCGGGCGACGTAGTCCGCTTCAGAGACCGTCGGGCGGTACTCGATCACGTTACCGGCCTTGTGACGCGAGAGCAGACCGCGCTCGGCCAAGCGGTTCAACACCGTCTGAATCGTGTTGTACGCGCCGCGGTAGCGCGGAGGCAGCCCGCTGCGGACCTCCTCGACGGTGGCGCTGCCGAGCCGCCACACGGCCGCCATGACCTGCGTCTGCAACTCGCCCGTGATCGGCGAATGGTCGGCCATGTCAGTGAGTATGAACCGCCGGACCCCCAAAGGGTCGGTGTCGATTTAACGCCGAGCGCTCCCGGCCCCGGGAGAGGGGGATGGGGCCGGGGGCGCGGCGCCCGCCATTCAGACCCGTTGTGATCTCCGACTCGTAGACGCGGTTGTTGACCCGTACGGCGACCCCTCCGAGGTCCCCCCGGCACCCTTGCCGCTGGTCAGGGCCAGTCGCTCATTCTTCCCGTATCGCGGTCCAGTGTTCTACCGCGCGTAGGAGCTGTCAAGCGCCGAGCGACGCGCGCGTCCGGAGGCCCCGGCCTCAAAGCCGACCGGCTGGCTGACCGTCCGCTTTGCGCGGCGCTGCGGTCCTCTCCGACGGTTCGGGGCGGCGGCCGTGGCGCTCTAGGGGAGGCCGGCGCCGCCGCCCCGTCGCTCATTGTCCCTACTTTCCGTCGGAGGGTAGGCGTCTTGACATCGACCGTCGACAGCGCGTAGCTTGCGACCCAACTGCACGGCATCCCAAAGGGGGGGATTCCATGAAGATCTGGTGCCTCCGGCACGTGTCGCGTCGCGTGCTGCTCGTGGCTGCCCTCGCGCTTCCGCTGACGCTCCCAGCGTCGGCCAGCGCTCAGAAGCCCGATGTGCGCGATGCGGTCTCGAGCTTCGAGTACACGCAGAACATGCATCCGATGGGCTACTCGCCCTTCGGCAACACCCCGAATCTTCCGGGGCAGACGTTCACGGCGAACTCCGACCTCGCGTTCTCGGGCAAGTACGCCTTCCAGGGCCACTACATCGGCTTCAGGATCATCGATATCTCGTCGTCAGCGAACCCACGCGAGGTCTCGTTCACGGACTGCAACGGGAACCAGGGCGACCTCGTCGTCTACGGCGACATCCTCGTGCGTTCGTGGAACTCGCCGGCCCCGGCAGGCGCGACGTGCGACGGTCAGCCCGTCCCGACGGGCTTCGAGGGCTTGCACATCTTCGACATCAGCGACGTACGCAACCCCGAGCTCGTCGGCAGCGTCGAGATCAGCGCGCGACCCGGCGCGGACGCGGTCGGGTGCGGATCCCACACGGTCACGGCTGTGCCCGACCCTGACAACGACCGTCTCGTCATCTACAACCAGTCCGGTGGCACCTGTGGCGCCGGAGCGACGTCGTTGCACGTCTTCGAGATCCCGCTCGATGACCCGGCCAGCCCGACTACCCCGACTGCGATTCCGCTCATCGGCGCGGCCGGCTGCCACGACTCCGGCGTCATCCTCGGCGATGCCAACCTATTCGCCTGCGCCAGTGGCGCCGCCGCGAACGTGTACGACATCGGCGCCAACCAGTTCCCAGGGGGCAGCCTGACGAGTCCTGTGCCGCTCTATCGGGTCTCCGAGCCCGGCGTGGGCGTCGGCGGCAGCTGGCACTCTGCGGCCTTCACGTGGGACGGAGAGGTCCTCGTCCTGGGCTGGGAGCCGGGAGGTGGCTCGTTGCCTGAGTGCGAGGCGACTGATCCGGACGTCAAGAAGAGCTGGTTCTTCTACGACGCCCAGACCGGCGCCAAGCTCGGGCAGTTCGTCCTGCCGCGCCCGCAAACGGCGGCTGAGAACTGCACGATCCACAACTACAACATCGTCCCCACGGACAAGCGGTACCTGCTCGTTGGCGGCAACTATCAGGCCGGCATCAGCGTGGTCGACTTCACCGATCCCGCGAACGCGGTCGAGGTGGCCTACGCGGACCCGGCGCCACTCGTGCCGACGCAGCTGGGGGGCGACTGGTCGACCTACTACTACAACGGCCGCATCTACGAGTCCGACATCACCCGCGGGCTCATCATCTGGAACCTCTCCGGCAAATGGGACGCTGGAGCGCGCAAGCTCGACTACCTGAACCCGCAGACGTCGGAGTTCACAATCGACTGATCAAGTCGTCGTATCCGCGCAGAGGAGAGGGCGGCTCCGGCCGCCCTCTTCGTTATCCCGACTAGCTCGAGGAACGCGCCGCGTTGCACTTGGCTCCCGCGAGTTACAGCCGCGAGGCGCGGCCAGGCCGGCGTCTTGGGGGCACTTCCGGGAGGCCGGCCCGGCCCGCCGGCGGGAAGGACGATGACCGGCATTACGCCTCCGACGCAGTGTAGGTCTCCCGCAAGGAATTCGCCCGCTCGGGTCGAACGGCTTGGACTTGGGGTCATTGATGAGCACCGGCGCCGGGCGCCTCGTGGCCTTTCTCCTGGTCGGTCTCACCCTGATCGTCCTCGTCGGAGGCATTGCGATGCGGCCACAGGGCGACCGGGGAGCGGTGCAGATCGACGTGGGGGAGATCCGATCGGCGGAGGTCGTGGGCGTCTCGTCGCGCGGGTGCAGGGACTTCGCGGGGAGCGGCTGCCGGCGCGTTGACGTCGTGCTCCGCGACGGGCCGGCATCGGGAACGCGATCGTTCGTCGCGCTGCCGAAGGGCGAGTTCAGCCCGCAACTCTCGATCGGCGATCGCATCAAGGTCGCCGAGCCCCCCAAGCTCGACGCATCGACCGCCATCGCCCCCCGCGGCCATCAGCCGCTCGCCTTCGTCGATTTCGACCGCGGCCGATCGTTGCTGTGGCTCGCGCTCGCATTCATCGGTGTGGTGCTGTCGTTGGCGCGATGGCAGGGGGCACGCTCGCTCATCGGCCTGGTCATCAGCATGGCCGTCGTCCTGCTCTGGCTCGTGCCAGCGATCCTCGACGGACGGCCACCACTGCTCGTGGCGCTCATCGGGGGGGTCGGGGTGATGATCGTCACGACCGTCGTCACACACGGCGTCGGCGTCAAGGGCGCCGCCGCAATCCTCGGCGCCGCGGCAACGCTTCTGCTGATCATCGTCCTCGCCGTCGCGGCGGTCGACCTGGCGCAGATCACGGGGTTGTCATCTGAGGAGGCGAGCCTGATCCTTGCCCAGTCGGCCGGTGGCGTGTCGATTCAGGCGCTCGTCCTCGCCGGGATCGTCGTCGGCGCGCTCGGCGTGCTCGACGACGTCACCATCTCGCAGGCGTCGACGGTCCTGGCCCTGAGACGGGCCAATCCGTCGATGTCCATCGGCGCATTGTTCAAGGAGGGCATGACCGTCGGGCGCGACCATCTCGGAGCGACCGTGAACACCCTCGTGCTCGCCTACGCCGGTGCGTCGCTGCCCGTTCTCCTGATTTTCGCCGACCAAGGAATGGGCTTCGCCGACGCGGTTACGCGCGAGGTCGTCGCCCAAGAGGTCGTCGCCACGCTCGTCGGCTCGATCGGCCTGGTCGCCGCTGTGCCGTTGACCACTGCCCTCGCGGCACTGCTCGGCACTCGCATACCTGCCCCCGCGCTAACGGGGAGCGCCCACCAGCACTGATCCATCAGGCGGTCTCCGACGTATCGTGGGATCAAAGACTGACCCACAAAGCTCCCCAGCTTCCGTGAACGACGGCCGTCCTCCGACGTTGCGTAGGTCTTGACGAGCGGCACCACGCGGGTAAAGTCGCGTCCAACTGCAGAACGAGCCGTCCCGCGACGGGCGGGCGGCGGATTGCTTCTTAGAAGGGGGAGTGATGGGGATGCGGGCGCTTCGCCGCCTCAGCTTTGCACTGGCCGCATGCGCGTTTCTGGTCTCGCCGGGAGTCGCCGGCGCGCACCACGGTGGCCAGCACGGACCGACCACCGGCCACCTGACCGGGACCGGCGAATGGGGCAAGATCGACCTCGTCGGCCAGGTGCGTATGCACGATGCCCAGAACGACCTGATCGCCGACGTGACCGCGTTCGGCGACTACGCCTACCTGGCGAACTGGGGGCAGGCCGACTGTGCCGGCCCGGAGACGGGTGGCACGAACTCCCCGGACGCGGGGGCGTACGTCATCGACATCTCCGATCCGGCGAACCCGACGGAGGTCGGTTTCGTCTCGATGCCTCAGGACACCCGTCCCGGTGAGGGGATGCAGGTCACCAGGATCACGACGTCCCGCTTCTCAGGCGACATCCTCGTGATGAACGCCGAGGCATGCGGCAAGAACTACAAGGGCGGCTTCATGCTCTATGACGTCTCGAACCCGCTCAAGCCGGTCAAGCTGGCGGAGGGCTGGGGCGAGCGCACCGGGGCCGACGCGCATCAGACGCACAGCGCCTTCATCTGGGACGCCGGCGACCAGGCCTACCTCGTGTACCAGGACGAGGAAGACCTCTCGGACGTCGACATCTTCGACATCACGAACCCTCGCCGCCCGCGGATGGTGTCCGAGCTCGATCTCAATGAGTTCGGCGTCGCCCAGCCCGAGCTCAACCTGGCCGACTCCAACCTCCATGACATGACCGTTAAGTTCATGGAAAGCGGTCCATACGCCGGCCGCTGGATCATGATCGCCTCCTACTGGGACGGCGGGTATGTGCTCATCGACGTCACGAACCCCGCCAACCCGCAGGTGTTGGGCGACACGGACTTCGCCGCCGTCGACCCCGAGTTGCTCGAGCAGACCGGCATCGCCCTGACGCCTGAGGGCAACGCCCACCAGGCGGAGTTCACGGCCGACAATCGCTTCTTCATCGGAACGGACGAGGACTTTGGCCCCTATCGGGCGCTCCTGACCACGGACGACGGCGGCACGTACGCCGCGGGCGAGTTCGGGTGGACGGTGCCGATCACGCAGCTCGAGGACGGAACCCTCAACGGTCCCACGGTGTGGGGCGGCTATGGCTGCCCTGATGACCGGAGCGGCATTCCCAACGCTTCGACGTTGAACCTGGCGCCGGGTGAGGAGGCGATCCTCGTCATGCAGCGGGGCCCCGTGGGCGACCCGAGCCACACGCACGATGCGTGCTTCTTCTCGGAGAAGGTCGAGACCGCGCAGCTGCTGGGCTACGACGCGGCGATCATCGCTAACCACCACGAGGGCTCGCTCGGCGGCGTGGGTCCGGACGCCTACTTCTGCGGCGGGCAAGGTCACGCCTTCACGATCACGGCCTCCGCGCTCTGCGTGGGGCACAGGGCGATGCACGAGCTGTTCGACGTGACGCCGTCCTACACGTACCCCGAGGCCATGCCGGCTCTGGGGACGGTCGGCGATCGGGTGTCGACGACGAGCCAGTTCGACGGCTGGGGCTACGTGCACCTCTTCGATGCTGCGACGCTCGCCGAGCTCGACACCTACGCGATCCCCGAGGCGATGGACCCGGACTACGCGTTCGGCTTCGGTGATCTGTCTGTGCACGAGGTGGCGACGGATCCGACCGACCCGTCGCTCGCGTACCTGAGCTACTACGCGGGCGGGCTCCGAGCGATCCAGATCCAGTGCTCGAACCCGAGCGACACCTCGACGTGTGAACTTGTCGAGGTCGGTGGCTACCTCGATCCCATGGGCAACGACTTCTGGGGCGTCGAGGTGATCCCAGATCCGGAGAACCCCGGCGAGGTGCTGATCCTGGCGAGCGACCGCGACTACGGGCTCTTCATCTTCCGAGACCCGTGAGTCCAGGCGACGAGGTCAACTGAGCCAGATAGGGGCCGGCGCGAGCCGGCCCCTACTGCGGAGGCTGTGCGACGCTTGCGAGCGGTACGCGCAGTCCGGCGAGCAGCTCGCGGGCGACGACGAGGTCATGTCCGACGGATTGTCGGAGTCGTGTAGAACCCACTCGTCATGGCGGCGCTCGAGCTGTCCTTCGTCCTCCTCGCCCTGGTCGCCGGCGTCCTCGCCGTCGCATATGGCGTCGGGCTCGCACGGGGTGGCATGCGCGTCACCCATCGCCGGGAAGTGCGGGCATGGCCGCGCTACTACGTCCGCTACCACACCTTTGCCCTGCGCTTCATCGCCTTCGACATGGAGATGGCCTACATGTATCCGTGTGCGGTGACGAGCAGACCTGGACGATGGCGGGCAACGACCCCGTGCCGCTCGGCATGGAGCCCGTCCTCGATCCGGCGAGGGTCCGTTGCGTCCTGCTGCCCACCCGCGTGCCTCAAAGCCTCGCGGATCCGCTGGCGCAGTACCTCGAAGCGCTGCCCCAGCATGCCCAGCACCTCGAAATCGCTCCCGCGGTCCTCGAACCGTCGGCCGAGTCACCGGAGCGCCACACACCCGAGCCCTCACGCCATCCGCCCACGGCAGCGATTGCCGCCTCGGCGGTCGCAACGGTCGCCTTCGGAGTCGCGGCGGAGCCCCTGCTGCGCCCTGCCGAGCGCGCCTCGAAGCGCAGTTGACGGGCGGCGCCCCGTGGCCGCTGGCCCGAGACGCCGCCGACGCCAACACGCGTCCGGCCTGGAGGCCGGACGCCTCTCAACGCGGGGGGTCCGCGCACCATAGGTGTAGCACCTATGTCCAGTAGGAGCCAGCAGGACTGGAACCCGACGTGCCGAGTCGTAGGGCTTGTCACTGCAACCTACGTCATGTAGGACTCGTGCCAACGTGTGCGGAGGAGACTTCGCGCTCACCGAACGCTCTTTCAGGAAGGGGAGTGGACATGAGAGGACGTCCTTCGCTAGCGGCGATGGTCGCTGTCGCCCTTGCGTGCGCGGCTGCGCCGCCGGCCCTCGCGGACCAGGACTCCGCGCGCTCGACGGCCGCGCCAGCGCCGCCCGATCGCCAGGGGTGGCGCAGCGACGTGACGACCGACGGACAGGGTGAGGCAGCCCTGCATCCGGCCGACGGCGCGCATCAGCACGGCGGCAACACCGGCCACCTGCCGCCGACCGACAAGAACGTGGATCTCGTAAGCAAGCTCGAGCTCACGGGAGCGTTCGGAGACGTCCGTCCCGAGCAGATCGCTGATCTGAGCTCACACGACGGCTTCGCGTACCTGAACTCGTGGCAGAGCCCCCAGCAGGGCACGTGTGAGCGGGGCGGGACCTACGTCGTGGACATCCGGAACATCAGGAAGCCGAAGGAGGTCGGCTTCATTCCCGCCGCGCCTGGCTCCTACCCGGGTGAGGGCAGTCAGGTCGTCTCCCTCAGGACGCCGTTCTTCCGCGGCGACCTGATGGCGATCAACAGCGAGGCGTGCGCGACGAGCGGCTCGCCGGCGACGCGCCGCGGCGGCATCACGCTCGTCGACGTGACAAATCCGCGGACGCCGGTGAAGCTGGCCGAGAACTTCGGGGATATCACCCCGCCGAGCGTCAGCGCGGCGAAGACGAATCCCGAGCACCTCGTGCACAGCGTCTTCGTCTGGCAAGACGGGAATCGGGCCTACGCGGTGATGGTCGACAACGAGGAGTTCGAGGACGTCGACATCGTCGACGTCACGGACCCGCGCAGCCCGGTCCTGATCAAGGAGCTCGACGTCACCACGCTGTCTGACATCGGCACCGCATTCGGCGATGGCGTCTTCCTGCACGACATGGTCGTCAAGAAGATCAGGGGCGAGCAGATCATGCTTGTGTCCTACTGGGATGGCGGCCACGTCAAGCTCAACGTCGACGATCCGGCCAACCCGGTGTTCATCGAGGACACCGACTACGCGGCGTGCGATCACCTCCTCCCGGAGGTGTGCCCGCCGGAGGGCAACGCCCACCAGGCGGAGTTCTCGCACAGCAACCGCTTCATCGTGGGCACTGACGAGGACTTCTCGCCGTACCGGCTGTCGATGGCGATCACCAGCGGCCCGAACCAGGGGCAGCGCTTCAACGCCGGCAATCCGATCGACAACAGCGCGAAGATCTCGGACCTCGCCGACGAGGCGCTCGGGCCTCAGACGCGCTTCTTCGGGCGCGGCTGTAACACCGACGGGCCGTTCCCGGCACCGCCGGCGGACGACGGCAATCCGAACACCGATCGGATCGCGGTCATCGAGCGGGGCGTCTGCACATTCCAGGAGAAGGCCGACAACGCCGAGGCGGCCGGCTATGACGGCTACCTCATCTTCAACAACGCGGGACGCCCGGACGGGGATCCGCTCGTGACCAACGGCGTCCTCGGCGACACGCCGCTGCCCGGCGGCTTCATCCAGCGGGTGGCCGGCCTCGCCCTCTTCGGTGGAGCGGCGCCCACGGTGGGGCAGGACGGAGCGAACGTGACCGTCACGCCGATCTTCGACGGCTGGGGGTACGTGAGGCTGTTCGACGCCAACTCGATGCAGGAGATCGACCAGTACGCGATCCCCGAGGCGCTCGACGAGCGCTTCGCGTCCGGCTTCGGTGACCTGAGCGTTCACGAGACGGCGAACGACCCAGACGCCAACCTGGCGTACATCTCGTACTACGCCGGCGGCTTCCGCGTCGTGCGCTTCGGGCGTCGCGGCATGAAGGAGGTGGGCCGCTTCATCGACGAGGGCGGTAACAACTTCTGGGGCGTCGACGTCTACGACGACAAGAACCGGAAGCGCTACGTGCTCGCCTCTGACCGCGACTTCGGGTTGTACGTGTTCAGGTACACGGGACCCGGTGCGATCAAGAAGGCTCGCAAGCACCGCCGCCACCACCACGGCGGACACTGAGGGCGATGCGGCCCCCGGACCTTGGGTCGGGTCCGGGGGCCGGGTTCACGTTCCGGACGTCGGCCAGTGCCAGTTTCTAGCCGCCTAGAAGGTCGCGCCAGGTCTTGCCGCCGTCGCGCGACGACAGGACCTGCGACTCGTGCGTGGCAGCGAGCAGCTCTTGGCCTACGCCTTCCAGCGCGGCCGGCGTCCCGGGAAGCCGCCCCACCTCGGTCCAGCCGCCGGTCGGTTCGCTCGCCTTACGGATGACGCCTTCGAGGTCGACTGCGATCAGGCCGAGGTCTCGGTTCCAGGTGACCATCCCGCCCAG
>DASTIC010000186.1:0-18494 GCA_035717845.1 Solirubrobacteraceae bacterium | reverse complement strand
CGGACAGCGCGGCGAGCAGCAGGCCGCCCTCCTCGGCCGACCCGCGCTCGGCGCCGAAGGCGGGAAGCGCCACCTGGAGGACGCCCATCGCGGCGCCGAACGCGGCGAGCACCAGGAACACCGTCCGCATGCCGGGCGCGGTCAGCGGCCCGAGCCACCCCGCCTCGTGACGCTCTCCCTGCCACCGGCGCGAGCCGCCCGTCGCCGAGAAGCCGACCGCTCCGCCGAACGCCAACGCCGCCGCCACGAACACGGCGGTCTCCGGCGAGGCGACCGCCGCGATGACGGCGACGATCGCGGGCGCGGTCATGACGGTCACCTCGAACACGATGGCCACGAGCGCGTAGGCGGTCGCACGCTGCTCCGGGTCGGTCACGAGGGTGCCCCACAGCGAGCGCATCGCCGCCGGGACCTGCGGCAGCGATGCGCCCCCCGCGGCCGCGCACAGCGCGAGCGCCCACACCGGGGCTTCCTCGCGCGCCGCCGCCACCAGCCCGAGTACCGCCACGACGTGCACCAGTGCCGCCGTGCGCAGCACGCGCGGCTGGCCGAGACGGTCCATGAGCCGGCCCTGGGCCACGGCGCCGAGCGCGTTGGCGAGCCCGAAGGCAGCCGCCACGCGGCCCGCGTCAGCGAACGAGTCGGTCGCCGCGCGTGCCAGGAGCACGATCCCCAGGATGTACATGCCGATCGGCAGCGAGCCGAGCGCGGACGCCACGACCGGCCACCGCGCGCCGGGCAGCGTGAGGAGCGCGCGATACCGCGCAAGGCCGGCCATGGCGCTGCACGCTATCCCGCCCGGGGCGGCGAGGACCTACACGGCGGCGGGCTCCTCGATCCGCCGCGGGAGCAGCGTCTCGCGAGCGATCACGAGGCGCTGGATCTGCGACGTGCCCTCGTAGAGCTGCATGATCTTCGCGTCGCGCATCAGCTTCTCGACCGGGTAGTCCTTGATGAACCCGTAGCCGCCGTAGACCTGCACGGCGTCGGTCGCGACCTCCATCGCGGCGTCGGCGGCGAAGCGCTTGGCGTGCGAGGACTCGATCGTGTTGCGGCGGCCCTGGTCGATCAGCACCGCGGAGTTCCACGTGGCCAGGCGCGAGAGGTGCACCTTCGTCGCCATGTCGGCGATCATGAACTGGATCGCCTGGTGCATCGCGATCGGCACGCCGAACTGGACGCGCTCCTTCGAGTAGTTGGTCGCGAACTCGAAGGCGGCGCGCGCGATGCCGGTCGCCATGGCCGCCACGCCGGGGCGCGTGCGGTCGAGCGTCATCATCGCGATCTTGAAGCCCTTGTTCTCCTCGCCGATCAGGTGGTCGGCGGGGATCTCGGTGTCGTTGAAGGTGATGGTGGCGGTGTTGGACGCCCGCTGCCCCATCTTGTCCTCCTTCTTGTCCACCGTGACGGTGTCGTCACGGGGAACGACGAAGCAGGAGATCCCGCGGTGCCCGGCCTCCTTGTCGGTCTTCGCGTAGACCGTGTACCAGTCGGCGTAGCCGCCGTTGGTGATGAAGCACTTGGAGCCGTTGATGACGTACTTGTCGCCCTTGCGGACGGCGGTCGTGCGCATGCCGGACACGTCGGAGCCGGCGTCGGGCTCGGTGAGGCAGAACGAGGCCAGCTTGTAGTCCTCGGTCAGCATGCCGAGGTACTGCTTCTTGAGCTCCTCGGAGCCGGCGACGCCGAGCGGGGCGGTCGCGAGGCCGTTCGCGCCGATCGAGGTCGCGATGCCCGAGCACCCCCAGGAGAGCTCCTCCTCGACGATGGCGCCCTCGAGATAGCTGAGGCCGGGTCCGCCGTACTCCTCGGGCGTGTGCCCGTTCATCAGGCCCAGCTCCCACGCCTTGCGGAGCACCTCCTCGGGCCACGTGGCGTCGCGGTCGTACTCCCAGGCGACCGGCCGGATCTCCTTCACCGCGAAGTCGTGCGCCATCTCGCGAAGCGCCTTCTGCTCGTCGGTCAGCGTGAAGTCCACCATCGGTTTTCGGGCTCCCAGATTGACTGGTCAGTCAACAGCTGTCCTGAGGGTACCCGCAACCCCGGTCGCCCACAACCTGGAACCCGTCACAATGGCCCGATGACGGACGCGTTCGCGATCGTCCTGTTCGTGGTGGTGGGGGTCGCCGCGGTGCTCGCGGTGTGGGCCCTGGTCACGAGCAGCGGCGCCTACGACCAGATCGGCCGCGGCGGGATGTCGATCGGCGACGACCGCGCTCCGGCCCGCCGCGACCCCGCGCCGGTGGCCGCCGCCGAGCGGGAGGCGGAGATCCGCCAGATGCTCGAGGCCCGCAACGCCCGGCGCGCCGCCCGCGGCGAGGCGCCCCAGGACGTGGAGGCCGAGCTGCACGCGCTGACCGCGGCCGCGCCGGCCGCCGACCCCGAGCTGCGCGACGAGGTCCGCGCCCTGGTCGAGGCGCGCAACGCACGCCGCGTGGCGCGCGGCGAGGCGCCGCTCGACGTGGAGGCCGAGACCGAGCGCCGCCTGCGCGAGCTGAGCTGAGCCGTGTCCGTCCGCGACGCCGTCGACCGGGTGACCCGCGGCTACGACGAGCACGACATCCTCACGTTCGCCAGCGCGATCGCCTTCAAGGTCCTGTTCGCCGTCATCCCGCTGATCCTGTTCGGGCTCGGCCTGCTCGGCGGGCTCGGGCTCGAGGAGCAGTGGACGGAAGAGTGGGCGCGAACGGTCCGCGAGTCGATGTCACCGGACGTCTTCCGCATCGTCGACGACACCGTCCGCCGCGTGCTCAGCGAGCGACAGACGTTCTGGATGACCGCGGGCGGCCTGATCGCCGTGTGGGAGATCTCCGGGGCGATGCGAGGGATCATGGACGCCTTCGACCGCATCTACGGCGCCCACCGCGAGCGCTCGCTCGCCGAGCGCCTGCGCGTCTCGCTCGTCCTCGGCCTGGCCGTCACCGTGCTGCTGCTGATCGCCACGGGGTGCGTGGTGCTGGGCGACGACCTCCTGCGCGAGATCGGCGTCGACCATCGGCTCGTGCTGCTCGTGCGCTACCCGCTGGCGGCCGCGATCCTGTTCGCGGTCGTCGCGCTGCTGCTCGCCTACGCGCCGGTCGACCACCAGCCTCTGAGCCGGATCACCGTAGGCTCGGCGCTCATCGTCGCGGCCTGGTTCGGTACGTCGCTGGCGCTCGGGTGGTACCTGACCTCGGTCGCCGAGTACGGCTCGGTCTTCGGGGCGCTGGCCACGGTCTGGATCGTGCTCACGTACCTCTACTTCTCCTCGACGGCGTTCCTGACCGGGGCCGAGCTCGACTCGATGATGCGCGAGCAGACCGCCGCCTGAGCCGGGGGTGAGCCTCACCCGCGGACGCCTGCTGCCCGGGCTGCCGCGAGCCGCCGCGGGCCGCAAGCTTGGTCCGTGCCCATACGCATCGTCTCCGTCGTCGCCGCCTCCGTCCTCGGCCTCCTCTCGCTCGGGCTGCTCGCCGCGGGCGGCGGGCTGCTGTGGGCCGACTCCAAGAAGGACGACGAGGGCTACATCTCCACCGGCTTCGACCCGTTCACGACCGAGACGCATGCGCTCGCCACCGAGGACCTCGACATCGATGCGACCGGCGCCGGCTGGCTGATCGACGACGACCGCTACGGCAAGGTGCGCCTGCGCGCCCGGTCGCAGGACGGCAAGCCGGTGTTCGTCGGCATCGCGCCGACCGATGACGCCGAGCGCTACCTCCGCGGCGTCGACCACGACCTCGTCACCGACGTCGAGTACGACCCGTTCCGCGCGGACCAGCGCGAGCAGCCGGGGGCCCGCCGCCCCGCCACGCCCGGCGCGCAGCGCTTCTGGGCCGCCTCCGCCGCCGGCCCCGGCACGCAGACGCTCACGTGGGACGTCGAGCACGGCAACTGGTCGGTCGTGGTCATGAACGCCGACGCCTCTCGCGGCGTCGACGCCGAGGTCCGCGCCGGCGCCGAGGTCCCGTTCGTCGAGCCCGCCGGCTGGATCGCCCTGATCGCGGGACTCGTCGCGCTCGCGTTCGCCGCGCTGCTCGCCTTCCTCGGCCTCCGCTCGCCGCAGCGCGAGCCGGTGGCCGCCTGATCAGTCCCTGCTCGCCGGCCTATCCGCGCTCGATCGGCTCGCGGTCGTCGGGCGTCGCGGGCCCGGTGATCGAGGTCTTGAACTCGCGGAGTCCCTGGCCCAGCGAGCGACCGGCCGCCGGCAGGCGCTTCGGGCCGAGGATGAGCAGGGCGAGGGCGAGGACGATGATCAGCTCGGTGGGGCCGACGTTCGGCATGCGCGCACCTCCGGTGCGAGTCTTGGGTTGAGTCGGATGGCGGACAGCAGCCCGAGGATCAGGCCGCCGGCCGGTACGAGGTAGGCGATGTCGCCGCCAGCGCCGGCGACCGGCTGGGCGGCGTCGAGGTTCGCGACGGCGACCTGGAGCAGGATCCACGCGGCGAGCAGCATCGATGCCGGGAGCTCGAACGGCGTGAGGCGCGCGCCTCGGACGAGCACGAGATGCGCGCCGATCACCCCGGCCACGGCGCCGGTCGATCCGATGGTGGCGATCGGCAGGTCGGGGGCCAGCGCGATCAGCGCTCCGGCGGTGGCGAGGCCGGCCAGCAGGAACACCGCGAGATAGCCGGCCGGTCCGAGCCGGCGCTCCAGCCGCGGGCCGAAGATCAGGAGGAAGAGCACGCTCCCGCCGAGCTGGAGCAGGCCGCCGTGCATGAACGTCGAGCTGGCCACGGTGAGCCAGGTGGGCGCGTCGGCCACGATGCCGGGATCGGTGCGCGGATGCTCGTGACCCGCCTCGTCGGCGCCACCCGGCTGCGGCTGGCAGAACGGGTCGGTGAGCTGCTTGCCGGAGTGGGTGACCTCGTAGGGGATCAGGCCGTACTCCACCGCGTTGCAGCGGAACTCGATCCCGCGCGAGGCGCCGAGCGTCAGCTCGCCGTGCTGGAACGGGAAGTAGACGAGCAGCATGGCGACGGCGAGGACGATCGTGACGGGCGCAAGCAGGCGCCCGCCACGATCCTCGCGGAACGGCGACGGATCAGGCGCGGAGCGCATCCATCGCTGCGTAGCTCTCGGCCGCGAAGCGCAGCGACCGGCCCGGGTCGGCGGCGCCTCCGGGAGCGTTGTCCTGCTCGTACATGGGGTAGTGGAAGCCCTTCGCCCCCATGTTCGCGAAGAACATCGTGAAGTCGATGTCTCCGGCGCCGAGCGGGACCATCGTGTAGCCGCTTCCCGTGCCGGGCGGCTCGGCCGTCCGCAGTCCGTCCTTGGCGTGGAAGAGCGGGTAGCGCTTCGTGTTCGCCGCCACGAGCCCGCCCGGGTCGAACACGTTCGTCTGCACGTTGCCGTCGGGGTCGATGTAGGTGCGGAAGCGGTGCTGGGCCACGTGTGCCCAGTAGATGTCCATCTCGAGGTGGACGTATGCCGGGTCCGTGATGCCCAGGAAGTACTCGAGCTTGCGGACTCCCGACGAGCGGGTGGGGCGGCCGAGGGCGTCGAGCGGGCCGCTGTCGAGCAGGAAGCCGTACGCCGCGTCGTGGTTGTGCGTTGTACAGCTTCAGCCCACGGGCGGCTGCGCGCTCACCCAGGATGTTCCACCGCGCGGCTGCGGCGTCCCAGTCGGCCTTGAAGTTGCTGCCGGTGGGATCGCCGCCGGTGCCGATGTACTTCTGGCCGAGCGTCTGCGCGGTGTCCATGTACGCGTCGAACGCGGCCAGCGTGGCGTCGGTGATCGTTCCCGGGATGTTCCCGTGGCTTCCGACGGCGGTCAGCCCATTGTTGTCGAGGATCGTGCGGATCTCGGCCGGCGTGATCTGGCGCCCGAGGATCTGCGTGCTCTGGTTGTAGCCGGCGAACTCGATGCCGTGGTAGCCGATCTCCGACAACCGCGCGAGGACCTGCTCGAAGCCGTACGGGACGCCGGTGGAGTCCGGCGCGGCGCTGATCCGGTCGCGCACCGTGAACAGGATGATGCTGCGCTTGCCGGGCGGCACCAGCCCGCCGCTGCCGCCCCGAGCGGCGCTCGTGAAGCCGGTGCCGAGCGCGACGGCGCCGGCAGCCGCCCCGAACGAAGCGCCGAGGAACCGGCGCCGGTTCAGCGTGTGCGTGTGGTCCGTGGACATGCTCCTCCTCTTGCCCCCAAAGGATTGGTGATGGCGCGCCGCGACTATACGCCGACCAACGTACAAAAGCTAGGGCAAGGTTGGAAAAATCTCCCGACTTCCGTCGGGAGGGCGGCAGATTGCCCGTGACGGGCTCGGATCTGCGCTAGTCGCGCGCGGAGCCGGTGGGCTCACGCTCGGCACGCTCGGCCTGATCGCCGTCGCGGCTGGCCGTCGTGCGCCCCGCTCGCTCGGCGCGCTTGGCGTCGGCGTCCGGGTCGCGGGCATCGGCGATCAGCGACGCGGTGATGCCGATCACGAAGGCGATCGCGACAATCAGCAGCGAGCCCTCCGGGCTGATCTTGTAGATGTCCTCGATCAGCAGCTTCACGGCCACGAGCGCGAGGACGACGGCGATCGTCTCGTCCAGATAGCGGAAGCGACGGATCAGCCCCTCGACGAGCACGAACAGCGCGCGCAGGCCGAGCAGGGCGAAGATGTTCGCCATCCAGATCAGCACGGAGTCGCGCGTGATCGCGAAGGCGGCGGGGATCGAGTCGACCGCGAAGGCGATGTCGGCGGCCACGATCGCCGCCAGGCACACGAACATCGGCGTCGCGTAGCGCTTGCCGTCGAGGTTGACGAACCAGTGGTGCCCGTGGAACCGCCCCGCGACCGGGAAGATCTTGCGCACGCCGCGCACGATCAGGTTCTTGTCCGGGTCCACGCCCTCCTCGACCCCGCGCAGGATCCGCCACGCGAGGACGAGCAGCAGCACGCCGAGGATGTAGATGACGAAGTGGAACTGCTCGATCAGCGCGAGCCCGCCGAGGATGGCGAGGCCGCGCAGCACGAGCGCGGCGACGATCCCCCAGAAGAGCAGGTTGGCGCGGTGCTGCTCGGGGACACCGAAGTAGCTGAAGAGCAGCAGGAAGACGAACAGGTTGTCGAGCGACAGCGAGCGCTCGATGAAGTACACGGTCGTGTAGGTGAGCGCGTCGTCGGCGTCGGACAGCAGCCAGACGAGAGGGGCCATCAGCAGCGCGAGCACGAGCCAGCCGATCGACCAGACGACGCCCTCGCGGAACGTCGGCTCGCGGCCGCGAGCGAACAGCTTGAGGTCGACGGCGAGCAGCGCGACCGTGAGCACGGCCAGTACGAGCCATGGTCCGGGGCCGCTGATGAACCCGAAGGTCATTCGACGAAGTAGAAGACGAGGCCCAGCACCACGTACACAGCTAGCAGCTGGAGACCCTCGAACCAGGTGGATTCACCCTCCTGGGTGACCTGGTTGGCGATCAGGATCGCCATGAAGATGGCGCCCAACTCCAAGCCGTTGAACACCAGCGCCATCGGGAACGGCCCGATGAAGAACGACAGGAGCACGAGCACGGGCGCTGCGAACAGCGCGATCTGGGCGCTCGAGCCGATCGCGATGTTGACGGCGAGGTCCATCTTGTCGCGCGCCGCGAAGTAGATCGCCACCCAGTGCTCGGCGGCGTTGCCCACGATCGCCACGACGATGACGCCGACGAAGAACGGCGACAGGCCGATCGACTCGGACGCCTCGCTGATCGACCCGACGAGGATCTCCGACATGACGCCAACGGCGACGCCGGCCGCCGCGAGCGAGATGACCGCCCTGCGCACCGACCACGGCTCGCCGTGTTCCTCGGTCTCGTGGACCGGGTTGAAGAGGTCCCGGTGCGTACGCAGCGAGAAGAGCAGCCCCGCCGCGTAGGAGAGCAGCAGCACGACGGCGACGGCCGCCGACATCGTCTCCAGGTCGCTGGGGAACTGCCGCGACTCCTCGGTCGGGCTCGGCAGCGAGCCGCCGATCACGAGCTCGTAGATCGCTGGCATGACGAGCGCCACGGCGGCCAGGAGCAGCATCAGCGACTGCGTGCCGGCGGCGGTGCGGTCGAAGAACTGCCGCTCCCGCTTGCGCCCGCCGATCAGCATGGCGGCGCCCATCACGAGCAGGATGTTCCCGAGGATGGAGCCGACGAGCGAGGCCTTGACGACCTCTTGGAGCCCCTCGTTGAGCGCGAAGAACGCGATGATGAGCTCGGGCGCGTTGCCGAAGGTGACGTTGAGGAAGCCCCCGATGCCCGGGCCTGACCGAGCGGCCAGCTCCTCGGTGGCGCGGCCCATCAGCGCGGCGGTCGGGACAACGCCGAGCGCGGACGTGACGAAGATCAGCGACGCCGACGCGTGCGCGAACTCGAGCACGATCGCGACGACGATGAACGGCACCAGCAGATACGGCCAGCCTTCTCCGCTCAGGAGGAAGCGCCGCAGGTTGAACGAGCCCTGCGCGTCGGTCGTCATCGGCGGATTATGCGCAGACGGGCGCTACGGAGTCGTGAGGAGGTCGGCGCACTTGCGGATCTTCGCGTTGTCGCCTTGGGCGTCCTGGATGCACTTGGAGTACTCCTCGACGTTCCCCTCGTTCGGCGGGCTGCCGCCGCCGGCGCCGCTGCCCGCGCCCAGGCCCCCGAGGTTCCCCAGGCCCAGCGTCTCGAGCTGCTTGACCAGCTCCTCGAACGGCTTGGCGTCGTCCGGCGCCTCGATGTCCTGGTCCTCGTTGAGGTCGAGCAGCTGGAGGTCGAGCCGCACGTCGGCGGTCTGCGACGCGTCCTGCGCGTTGCGCACGCGCAGCGAGATCAGCATGCGGCGCAGGATGCGGTCGTCGGCGCCGGTGTGGATCTCGACGCTGAGGTCCTGCACGGCGTCGGTGACCTGCTTGCGCTCGGCGTCGGTGAGCCGGTCGGGCAGCCGCCCCGCCCCCTGCACGCCCAGGGACTTGATCCGCTCGAGCGCGCGGTTGACGTCGTCGAGCAGCTTCGGCACGTCGACGTCGCCGGTGATCTTCACGGTGTCGGTGTCACCGACCTTCGCCTCGCCGGCGTTGCGCGCGTTGGTGAGCCAGCGGCGCGGGTCCATCCCGAGCGAGGCCAGCGACTGGTCCTTCGACCCGGACGACCCCTGCTTCGCCGACTGCTCGTAGCCCGCCTTGAACTGCTGGAAGACCGGCCCGGCGATCGCGTACTGCGTGCCGCCGAAGGCGACGAAGCCCTGGTCGCCGGTGGTGGTGACGCCGCCCGACATGCTCTCCCCCTCGCCCTCGAACGAGGCCTTGAGGTCGAGCTTCGGGAGCTTGCCCTCGCCGGTGCTCTGGAACGGCCCGGAGAGCTTCATGGCGACCGTGCCGTCGGCCTTCACGTCGACCGAGGCGTCGATGCGGCCCGACGAGATCTCCTTGCCGCCCGCGAACGTGTCCTGGAGCAGCTCGTCGACGTCGGTGTCGCCGTCGGCGGCGTCGCCGCCTCCGCCGCAGCCCGCGAAGAGCGCCAGGAGGATCGCGAGTGCAAGGACGGCGGAGCGCATAAAGAGGCGCAGCGCGAAGACGCGCCGCAACTCGAGCCTAGCATCGGGGTCATGGGGTTCATGCCGGTTGCCCGTTGTGGTCTCGTTGCGCTGCTCGCCCTCCTGGCGGGCGCCGTCCCCGCCTCCGCCGACGAGGTGCTGGTGCTCGGCCGCGACGGCAAGGTGACCGCGCACGAGGACCGCTTCCTGCCCGCCGTCGACCTGCCCGCGCCGCCTGCGGCCGCGGCCCGGGCGCGACGCCGGCCGCTGGCGACGGCGAGCGCCCGCCGCACCGTGGTGGGCGAGCTGCGGCGGCTGCGAGTGAGCGGGCAGATCGCCTGGCCGGAGTACCGGGCGCGGCGCGACGCCTACTACGACGCGCGCCGCAAGACGCGCCGGCTCTCGGGCGCCCGCCGCGTGCAGATGCGGGCCGTGCTCGGCACGATCGAGGCGATCGCCGCCCGCCGCCAGCTGACCCGCTCGCGGCTTCCCGCGCTGTGGCTGACGCTCGACCGCAACCTGCGCTGGTGGTACGGCGGCGAGCGGCTGCTCGGCTCGGGCACCCGCGTGGAGTTCGCGGGCTCCGAGCTGGTGTGGCAGTACTACCCGGGGCAGGGCCTCCAGTTCCAGGTGCTCGGCAACTTCGGCAAGCTCAACGGGCTCGTCACCGGCTACTTCTACGACCGCGCGAGCTTCATGCTCGACGAGCTGCTCCCGCTCGCCGCGGCCCGGGCGGGCGGCATCGCGTGGGAGTACTACTTCGCCTTCGGCGGCGGCCGCGCGCCGTGGGTGAGCGGGATGGCCCAGGGCACCGCCGTGCAGGCCCTGGCGCGCGCCGCGCACCGGGTGGGGCGCCGCGACGAGGTGCTGCCGATCGCCGCGCAGGCGCTCCCGCTGTTCGAGCGGCGCACCCCCACCGGCGTGCGCGTCCCGGCGGCCTACGGCGACCACTACGCGCTCTACTCGTTCGCCCCCTCACTGCGGGTCGCCAACGGCTTCGTCCAGTCGCTCGTCGGGCTGCACGACTACGCGCGCATCTCCGGCGACCCCCGGGGCGCGGCGGCCTTCGCGCGCGCCGACCCGCAGCTCCAGCGCGAGCTCCCGACCTACGACACCGGCGCCTGGTCGCTGTACTCGCGCGGCAGCAGCTCGCGGGAGTCGGACCTGCACTACCACGACCTGCTCCAGGACTTCGTGCACGACCTGTGCAAGCAGACGGGGACGCCCGTCTACTGCCAGACCGCCGACCGGTTCCTCGCCTACCGCACCACGCCGCCGCAGATCTCGGTTCGCGAGGGCCGGCTTCGCGGCGGCCGCTACGGGCGCGTGGGCTTCCGGCTCTCGAAGATCTCGTCGGTGTCGCTGCGCATCACGCGCGGGGCGCGCGTGGTCGAATCGCGCGGGTTCGGCACCGTGGGCCACGGGACGCGTTCCTTCGGCTGGGCCGTGCCGCGGCGCAAGGGCCGGTACACGGTGACGCTGACCGCGCGCGACCTCGCCGGCAACGTCGGCTCCGGCACGGCGACCGTAATCGTGCTCAAGCCGAAGCGACGCGCCTAGACTGCCGGGGCCTCGATGCCCCGCATCATCCTCTACACCGGCAAGGGCGGCGTGGGCAAGACGTCCGTGGCCGCCGCCACCGCGCGGCGCTGCGCCGCGTCCGGCGCCCGCACGCTCGTGCTCTCGACCGACCCCGCGCACTCGCTCGCCGAGTCGCTCCAGCTCGCCGTGGGCGCCGAGCCGACGGAAGCGGGCGACGGCGTGTGGGCGCAGCAGGTGCAGGCGCAGGACGAGCTCGAGCACAACTGGTCGGCGGTGCAGGACTGGCTCGGCGGGGTGCTGGCCGAGCGCGGCGTCGAGCGGATCGCCGCCGAGGAGCTCACCGTGCCGCCCGGGGCCGACGAGCTCTTCAGCCTCCTGCGGCTCAAGCGCCACGCCGAGTCGGGCGAGTGGGACACGATCGTCGTGGACTGCGCGCCGACCGGCGAGACGCTGCGGCTGCTCTCCTTCCCCGACGCCGCGCAGTGGTGGCTGGACCGGGTGCTGGGGCGCGAGAACGCGCTGCTGGCGGCCGCGCGGCCGCTCGCGCGCGCGTTCCTCGACCTCTCGCTGCCCGACGAGCGGGTGATGGACGACGTGCAGCGCCTGGTGAGCAACCTGATCGCCATGCACGAGCTGCTGCGCGACGCCTCGCAGGTGACGATCCGGCTGGTGATGACGCCCGATCGCATGGTCGTGGCCGAGGCGATGCGCACGTTCACCTACCTCAACCTGTACGGCTATCTGTGCGACGCGGTGGTCGTCAACCGGGTGTTCCCGGACGACGTGGGCGACTACTTCGGTGCGTGGCGGGCGGTGCAGGCCGAGCAGGTCGCCGAGGTCGAGGCGGGGTTCTCCCCCGTCCCGGTGCTGCGCGCCCCGTACTTCGAGCAGGAGGTGCTCGGCGGGGAGATGCTCGATCGCCTGGCGGGGGCGCTGTTCGGCGACGGGGACCCCGCGGCGGTGATGCACGACCGGTTGGCGCAGGAGCTCTCGCTGGAGGGCACGCGGGCCGAGCTGCGGCTCGACCTGCCGTTCGTGAGCAAGGGCGACGTCGCGCTCAAGAAGATCGGGCTCGAGCTGGTGGTGCGGGTGGACGGGCAGAAGCGCACGATCGCCCTGCCCGGGGCGCTCGCGGGCTTCAAGCCGACGTCCGCCAAGCTCGACGCCGGCTCGCTGGTCGTGGGGTTCGAGGGTGGCTGATCCCGACGAGCTGCGCGCGCAGTACGAGCAGGCCGAGCGGCTGGTGCGCGAGGCGCACCGCGCGGCCGAGGAGGCGGCGGCGCGGAACGTCCCCCCGCGCGGATGGAGCGTGCCCGGCGAGGAGCCGCGCGAGAACGCCTTCCCGGACCTCGCGCAGCTGACCGCGCTGCTCGAGTCGCTGCGCGGCGCGGTGCCGCCCGAGCTCGCGCGCCAGCTCGCCGACGCCCTGCGCGATCTCCTGATCGCCATTCGCGCCGTGCTCGACTGGTACATCGCCCGGCTCGAGCCCGCGGAGCGCCGCGAGCCGGACGTGCAGGACATCCCCGTCGAGTAGCCGGTCCACGAACGTCAACTGCGGCTGGGTAAGGAAGGTGGGGGAGCCGGCCGCGGAGAGGGTGCGCAACCGGCCAACGGCCACTTCGTATCGAGGTGCTTGTCCACTTGTGAGCCGCTACGGCAACCAACTGGCCGCGCGCGGCCCGGTCGAGGGACCGTTGTCCCCTTTGGCACCCCCATCTCCCTACCCAGCCGCCGTTGACGTTCGCCGGAGCCGCCGCCACACGCCGACGTAGACTCACGGTCAATGGCTAGCACGCTCGAGAGGCTGCGTGAACTGCCGCCCGAGCTGCGCGGCGCGGGCATCGCGGCCGCGGCCCTGGCTGCCTCGCTGGTGCTGCCGTGGTACTCGAAGTCGTTCGTCCCCCGCGGCGAGCGGGCGTTCGTGAGCGACAACCTGAGCGCGTTCGGGGTCTTCACGTTCGTCGAGGCGTCGGTGCTGCTGGTGGCCGGCGGGGTGCTGTTCCTCGTGTGGGCGCGCAGCCAGCGCAAGGCCTTCCACCTGCCGGGCGGCGACGGCGTCGTGATCTCGCTCGCCGGCGGCTGGGCGGTCCTGCTGCTCGTCTGGCGCCTGTTCGACAAGCCCGACGTCTCCGACCCGTCGGCGACGGTCGGCATCCAGTGGGGGATGTTCGGCGCGCTGCTCGCGGCCGGTGCGCTGGTCGCCGCGGGCGCCCGCGTGCGCGCCGCCCACCGGCCCGAGCCGCCCAACCCCGCCGCTGATGGGTGGGAGGAGCCGCCGCGGCGCGCGCCGCGGCCCGACCGCCGCCCGGCCGATCCCGCGGCGGTGACCGAGGTGCTCGGCGAGCGTCCCGACTGGTCCGGCGAGCCGCCCGAGCCGCCGGGCCGGCGATGAACGAGCTGCCGGTCCTCCAGGACGCCCCGCCCGAGCGCGCGGACGCCGCTCGCAACCGCGGCAAGGTGCTGGCCGCCGCCGAGCGGCTGGTGGCCGAGTGCGGGGCGAGCTGCGTCTCGATGGACGCCGTGGCCAGGGAGGCGGGCGTCGGCAAGGGCACGCTGTTCCGGCGCTTCGGCGACCGCGCCGGGCTGATGCAGGCCGTGCTCTCCGAGCGCGAGCGCCTCTTCCAGGAGGACATCATCCGCGGCCCCGCGCCGCTCGGCCCGGGCGCGCCGCCCGTCGAGCGGCTGATCGCGTTCGGCGAGCGGCTGCTCAGCCACCACGCCGACTACGGCGAGCTGCTCGCGGCGGCCGAGGCGTCCGGCGCGCGCTACCGCTCGGCGCCGTTCGTCTTCTACCGCACGCACGTCTCCGTGCTCGTCCGCGAGGCGGCGCCGGAGGCCGACTGGGAGTACCTCACCGACGTCCTGCTCGCCGCCCTCGGCGCCGAGCATCTCGACTACCTGCGCCGCGTGCGGGAGATGGACGAGGCGCGCGTGGCGGCCGGCTGGGCCGACCTGGCGCGCCGGCTGCTCAGCTAAGCGGGTTGCGGGCGCCGGCGAACGTCAACGTCAACGGCGGCTGGGTAGGAGGGTGTTGTACGGAAAGGGGACAATTGGTCCGTCGTCGACGGTGGTTGTCCGTTTCATGGACGTGGGCGGTGGAAAACCGGACACGCGCGCCTCCGGACGTCGCGATTGTCCGGTTTCTGCACACCCGCTCGACCCTCACTCCCCCTACCCACCGCAGTTGACGTTCGTCCCGAGCGCCGCCCCCACATAGAGCGACTCGACCGTCCGCTCGTCGCGCCCCGAGAGCGTGGCCTGCGACGACCGTCCTGCGTGCAGCTCGAGGTGCGCCGCCCACAGGTGCCGCGGAAGCGGGTCGCCGTACGTGCGCGGGCCGCTGCGCCCGTCGTAGGAGAGGATCCACGGCACGGATCGGCCGTTGAGATCCGCGAGCAGGGCCTCGAGCCGTGCTCGCGGGAACCCCTGGTGGTAGCGGCTGTCGGGACCCTCCGTGGTGCCCTGCCACGGCGGGTCGAGGTAGACGAGGTCGTCCGGGCCGGCCCCCGCCAGGCATTCGAGCGCGTCGCCGGTGACCGCGACCGCCCGCGACCCGAGCAGCTCCCGGCAGCCCTCGATCTGCCGGCGCATCTTCGCCGGCCGCATCCCCTTGCGGCGGTGGTCCGGGGACTGGTTGAACCCGTCGCGGCCGAAGCGCGGCGCGTTCTTGACGCAGCGGGCGAGCAGGTAGAGGAGCCGAGCCGCGCCGCCGTCGCGGTTGAACTCCGCGCGCACCCGGTTGAAGTGCCCCGCCTCGCCGAGCTGGCCCTCCCACACGGTCTCGTACTCGGCCGCCAAACGCTCCCCGTCGGTGAGGACGCGGCGCCAGATCTCCACGAGCGGGCGCAGCGAGTCCCCGATCACGTAGCGGTCGGCGGTGCGCTCCGCGGCCGCGGCGATGGTGAGCGCCGCCGAGCCGGCGAACGGCTCGTACAGCGTCGCGAACCGCCGGCCGCCGGCCACTCCGAGGATCTGGCCCGCGAGCCGCCGCTTGCTCCCCTGGTAGGGGATCGGGTGCGGGAGCGTGCTCAGCGGTCCGAGAGATAGAGGCCGAGAGGGAGCAGGAGGGTGGCGGTGAAGATCATCCCGATGCCGGTCGCGATCGCGGTCCGGGACTTGTACACGTGGCCGCCGACACCGATCACGAACCCCAGCGCCATCAACGCGATGAAGGGCAGCGGAGAGGGTTCGAAGGCGGCCAGCACGG
The DNA here is from genome assembly GCA_035717845.1 of Solirubrobacteraceae bacterium. Classification (GTDB taxonomy): domain Bacteria; phylum Actinomycetota; class Thermoleophilia; order Solirubrobacterales; family Solirubrobacteraceae; genus DASSUW01. Next base: position 3,289 of record DASTIC010000186.1, on the reverse strand, counting down.
CGTGGCCGGGATCGTAGACTCAGGCGCCATGAGCGCGCTCCCCGCCTCCGTCGAGGACGTCTCCGCCGGCCTGCGGGCCGCCGGGTACCTGCCGGGCGAGTCGACCGCGCTCGTGAGCTACCTCGCCTCGCGGCTCGGCAAGCCGGTGCTCGTCGAGGGGCCGGCCGGCGTCGGCAAGACCGAGCTGGCGAAGGCGCTCTCCCGCTACCTCGACCGCCGGCTCGTGCGCCTCCAGTGCTACGAGGGGCTCGACGAGGCCAAGGCGCTGTACGAGTGGAATTACCGCAAGCAGCTCCTGCGCATCCAGGCGGAGGCGGCGGGCACCGGCTGGGACGCGGTGCAGGACGACATCTTCGGCGAGGAGTTCCTGCTCAGCCGCCCGCTGATGCAGGCGATCGCCACCGACGAGCCGGTCGTGCTGCTGATCGACGAGATCGACAAGACCGACCAGGAGTTCGAGGCGATGCTGCTCGAGCTGCTGTCGGACTTCCAGATCACGATCCCCGAGCTGGGTCGGATCGAGGCCCGGACGCACCCGGTCGTGATCCTCACCTCCAACAACTCGCGCGAGCTGACCGAGGCGCTCAAGCGCCGCTGCCTGTACCTGTGGCTCGACTACCCGGACACCGAGCACGAGCTGGCGATCGTCCGCCTCCACGCGCCCGACCTCGCCGAGACCGTGGCCCGGAAGCTCGTCGACCTCGTCCACCAGGTGCGCGAGCTCGACCTCAAGAAGCCGCCCTCGATCGCCGAGTCGATCGACTGGGCCCGCGCCCTGCTGCTGCTCGGCGCGGACGACATCTCGCCCGCGGTCTTCCGGGACACGATGTCGATCATCGTCAAGCACCGCACCGACCTCGACACCGTCGCCGAGCGGGTGGGCGTGCGGCTCGGGGCCCCGGCCGCGTCGTGAGCTTCGACGCGCAGGTCATCGCCCTCGGCGAGGCGCTGCGCGCGGAGGGCGTGGCGATCGGGACCTCCGAGCTCAACGACGCGTTCGCGGCGCTCGAGGAGGTGCCGTGGACGGCGCCGCGCGACTTCCGGGAGGCACTGGCTGCGACGCTGGCCAAGTCGCCCGAGGACCGGCGGATCTTCGACCTCGTATTCGACCGCTTCGTGTTCCGCGCGTCCGAGGCCCAGGCGGTCTCGCGCGACGTGCGGGAGGCCGACGGGGACGGCGTGACCGGCGGTGAGCGGATCGAGCTCGACAACCTGCGCGAGCAGCTCCTCCAGGCGATCCGCGACGGCGACGAGGCGGCCATGCGCGACCTCGCGCGCCTCGCCATCGCCGCCCTCGGGCGCCGCGGCGAGGGCTCCGGCGTGCTCGGCGTCGACGTCCAGCGGATCCGCCGCGCGCTCGGCCTGCGCTCCGAGCCCAGCGTGCAGCTCGACGAGGACGCGCCGCGGCTCACCCGCGAGCAGATCCGCCGCTTCGAGCAGCACCTGCGGCTCGAGCTCGAGCGCGCGCAGATCGAGCGCACGCAGTCGCTGCCGCCGTCCCGCCCGCTGTCGGAGCTCGACCGCGCGCTCCCCACCGGCCCGCTCCAGGACCTCGCCGCCGTCCACCGCGTGGTCGCCCAGCTCAAGCGCCGGCTCGCGACGCAGGGCCACGAGACGCGCGGGCGCCGCCGCCACGCGCACGTCGACGTGCGGCGCACGATGCGCGCCTCGCTCCAGACCGGCGGCGTGCCGGTGGACCTGCGCTACCGCCCGCGGCGCCCGCGGCGGCCGGAGCTGTACGTGCTGTGCGACGTGTCGACCTCGGTGACGAGCGCCTCGGTCTTCTTCCTCAGCGTCCTCCACGCGCTGCACGACGCGTTCCGGAAGATGCGCTCGTTCGTGTTCGTGGAGCGGATCTCCGAGGTGACCGACGTCTTCGAGCGCGAGCGCTCGTTCCGCGCCGCCTCCGAGGCGATCTCCAAGGACGCGGGCGTTGCTGACGTGTCCGGCTACACCGACTACGGACGCGTGTGGAGCGAGTTCCTCACCAGCGTGGAGGACGACCTCCATCCGCGCGCGACGGTGATCGTGCTCGGCGACGCGCGCACCAACGGGCGCGACCCGCGAGCCGACGCGTTCGCGCGCATCGCCGCCCACGCCGGCCGGACGTTCTGGCTCAACCCCGAGCCGCGGCTGTACTGGAACTACGGCGACTCCGTGATCGCCACGTACGAGCGGTTCTGCGAGGCCTACGAGTGCTGGACGACGCGCCAGCTCGAGGACTTCGTGAAGGCGCTCACCCGTCCGACGTGGCAGTGAGCGGCCGCGCCCGGTAGGTCTTGAGCGGCGAGGAGAGCCCCTTGAGCCGCTTCTCGCCCGCGTACGACCAGTCGTAGCCGTCCCCCGCCGCCTCGCGCACCGCCTCGGTCACGAGCACCGAGGCCGGGCGGGCGCGCTCGGTCAGCCGGCTGGCGACGTTGACGGCCGAGCCGTACCAGTCGCCCCAGCGGTTGACGGCCGGGCCGACGGCGATGCCGGCGCGGATGGCGGGCAGCTCCTGGCCGTCGGAGGCGTCGACGAGCGCCAGCGCCGAGGCGACGAGCTCGCTCGCAGCGGGCGAGACGAGCATCACCGCGTCGCCGATCTGCTTGACCACCTTCACCGGCGGCTCGGCCACCGCGGCGGCCAGCTTGGAGAGCCGCCCGGCCACGCTGCCCAGCTCCTCGACCGGGATCGTCTCCCCCAGCTCCGTGAACCCCACGAGGTCGGCGAACGCGACCGCCGTCTCCCGGCCGGCGCCCAACGTGCCGGACGCCAGCTGCTCGGCCGTGATCGCCTCGCGCCGGAGCATCTCGCGCAGGTGCAGGGAGAAGACGTGCTCGAGCCATGGCCCGGCGAGCGGGAGCAGCAGGCGCGAGAGCTCCTCGAGCCGCGCGCCGAGGGCGTGCTCGTCGGTGGCGCCCTCGATCGCGCTCTGGGCGACCAGCGTGCGGACCGCCTCGACGTACCGCGCCATCCCCCGGCCGAGGACGCGCTGCACCTCGAGCGCCTCCTCGTCAGGAAGCCCGGCCCGCCGGTACTCGAGCCCGAGCTTGGCCGCCTCGAGGTCGGGCTCGCCGTAGACGCGCTCGTCCGGCTCCGGCACGGCGAGCCCAAGGGCCCGCTGCTGCTCCTGGAAGAACTCGAGCTCGAGGCCGGCCTTCTCGGCGATCTCGCGCGCGGAGTAGCGCGAGTCGGAGCGCAGCAGGCGCTCGACCGGGAGCAGCGCGAGCCGGTCCTCGGCCACCGCGGCGCGCAGCTCCTCGAGCGGGACGCCGTCGCCGTGCAGCTTGTCGAGCAGGGCGCGGCG